>CAIZWU010000186.1 GCA_903936775.1 uncultured bacterium
GCTTCGATGACACGCCAGCCTGCAGGGAAGTGGCCAGACAAAGAAGCCACGCAGACAAACGCAGCCCGCTGGGGGAAACGGGGAATTTCATGATTAAATAATGCGAAACAGCGTTTCTAAGCCAAATCCAGGCCCGAGGTCAAGGCTCTGAATCGACTCTTTACCGGCCAGCCCGGGGGGAAAGAGGGGGATGCTCAGGGCGCGGGGCATCCTCAGAAGGCCCCCGTTTGGGTGGGCTGAGCCGGACTGCGGTGGCGGCCGCCGGCCACAAATGAGGGCGGGGCGCCCGGTTTTCCGGCTACGGGACCGGGGTGCGGAGGCGGTAAAACCGGCGTTCCAAGGGATTGATATCCTCCGAAAAGGGCGATTGGGGCACCGGAAGGACCGCTGTCCAGGGGCCCCCCGGCGTATCGGCATGCTCCAGTTGCCCGGGGCCGGTCCATTGCAGCTGGATGCGGCCGTTCACCAGTTGGGGCGGCAGCAAATCCAGAGGAGGCGCGGGAGCAATTTTCATGGCGCCCAGGTAGGTGAAATGGTTGGCGTTATTGTTATTGACTCCCGGGGCGAGGCTGATGGTGATTTCGCCGCCGGCGGTGGGCCGGACCGCCCGCGCCTCCCCCACCGCATGGATGTTTCCAGCAACCTGAAGGTGGGCGGTCACGGTGTTGGTTCCCACCACGGTATAGCGGGTTTCGCGGTTGTCGGAAACCCCGGTGCGGGAAGCATAAAACGTGAAGTCATAACCTTGCCCCGGGGCGAGGCCGGTGAGTTTGAAGGAGGGGAATATATTAGTTAGGCTGCTGAAGGTTTCAGTGTTGCCGAAAAGAGAGTCACTGGTGGCATCCGCCGGAAAAACGGCGGAGGCAGTGGTGCCATTGGTGTTGGCGCCGTTGAAGCGCCGGATCATCTGGAAGCCGGCAGTGGTGGCCTGATTGGAGGCAGTGACCAGGGTGGGGAGGACGCCGGTATCGCTGGAGCCCACCGCAGGGGTGATATTGTTCCACGCATTGACCGGATCGTCCGCGGCCTCCATGGCCGGACTGGAGGCGCCAAAATCAAAGAACAGGACGCCGGCCCCGGTGGCCGGGATGGACACCACCACCTGGCTGCCGGCCACGACGGCATTGCCCGCCGTGTCGCGGATGCCGTTGACGGCGACGGTGACCGACCCGCCCACTACCACATCCAGCTTCAGGGCAATCACCCGCCCGCCGGACAACAAGGTGGCCGAAGTGACGGTGGCCGCGCCCTGATTGATGAGGTAGGAGGCGGGGTTCGTGATGGACGCGGGATCCAGGGATTCGTTGAAGGTCAACTCCAGGGCAGTAGTGGAACGGCTGGTCCCGGAGAGCAAAAGGGGCGCGGCGGCATCCACCGGAGCCGGGGGCAAGCCATCCATTTTCAGCGCTCCCAGGTAGGTGAACTGGTTTGGACTGGTGTTGGAGGGGCCGGGAGCAAGGCTGATGGTGATCCCCTGCCGGGCGTCCGGGACCACGCCGCTGACGATGGCCACGCCATTGATATTTTCCGCCGCGTTCAGGAGCGCGCTGGTGGTGGCGGCCCCGGCCACCGTATAGCGGGTTTCCCGGTTGTCGGCGACACCGGTGCGGGAGGCAAAAAAAGTGAACCGGTAAGCCAGGGCGGGGTCCAGTCCATTCAGGCGGAAGCCGGGGAAAACATTGCTGTTTCCGTTGAATTCACTGGTGTTGCCATAGAGCGAATCACGGGCCGCAGCCGCGGGAAAAACGGCCGAGCTCTGACTGCCATCCAGGTTGGCCGCATTGAAGGGCGCCATGATTTCAAGCGTCAGGGCGGCGGCCTGGCCGCTGGCGTTGACCACTCCATGGAGGAGACCGCCCGGGGTGGCGCCCAATTCGGTGGACACATGGTTCCAGCCACTGCCGGGGACCTGGGAGGCCGGACCAAAATCAAACAGCCAGGAGTGCTCCGTGGAAAACGGAGCCTCCGCCAGCAACGGCGCGACCACCTGCTGCCAGAGGGCGTAACCGGCGGAGTTCATGTGCAGCATATCCGCGCCGAACAGTTCCGGACGCGGCTGGCCGGAGGTGTTCAACATGGGCGTGAAGACATCGGCATAACGTAAATTCGGACGGGTGGTGCAGAGGTCCCGCAGGAGGCCGTTCAACTCCGCCGTGGCCGCCAGCCGGGAAACGCGGCTGGGGCTCGGTTTGACGGCGATGATGATGATATCCGTGCCAGGGAATTCAGTTTCGACCCGGTTCACGAATGTGACATATTCCGCGAAAATGGCGGAGGGTGTTTCGCCGGCCCAAATGTCGTTGTCCCCTTCATACAGGACGATCAACGGTGCCCGGTACGGGGTAATGACATTGTCGAACTTGTCCAGCACATCATTCATCTGCGACCCGCCAAACCCCCGGTTGAGCACGGGATAACCGGGGAAAGCCGCTGCCAGTCCCGACCATCCCACCATGCTGGAGGAACCGGTGAAAACGATCACATTGGCCGGAGGCGGATTAGCCAGATCCTGCGCGGCAAAAGCCGCCATCTCCGCCTCGTAGGCCGCCCGCGCCGCTGGTGCCCATCCGATGACCATAACAAGACCCAGCACCAAGCGGTGCCACCGGCGGGGGAAGGAAGGATTCATGGCCGGACCCGGAAGAACTTGCGTTGTCCGGCGACAAGGTCCTCGCTGTGAGGCGAAACCACCGCGGGATTACAGGGGGTCCACGTTCCCGTCAGGGCGGTGGACCACTCGAGCGTGCCGGAGCCGGTCCATGTCAGGGTGATGCGGCCATTGGCCACGACCGGCGCCAGCATGACCGGGGCGGGCCCGGCGGCACTGCCGGGCGTCATTTTCATGACCCCGAGGTAAGTGAAGTGGTTGCCGTTATTGTTGTTGGGGCCCGGAGTGAGGGCGATGGTGATTTCCCCATTGGAATCCGGGCGGATACCGCTCACGGACACTGTATTCTGCTCGTTGTTGGCCGCATTCAAATCCGCCTGGCCGGTGGTGGCACCGGTGACCGTGTAGCGTGTCTCGCGGTTGTCCGCAGCTCCCGTGCGGGAGGCGTAAAAAACGAAGTCATGCGGCTCGTTGGCATTGAGACCACTGAGACGGATCACCGGGAAAATGTTTTCCAGGGCGTTGAAGGACTCGGTGTTGCCGTAAAGCGTATCCCGCGTGGCATCGGCCGGGAAGGGAGCCGGCAGCAGGGTGCCATTGGTGTTCACGGCATTGAACCGGCTTGCGACGGTGAGTCCGAGTTCGCTGACCTCGCCATTGTTCCGGACCAGATTGGAGAGGATTCCACCATCCACGGTGGCAATCCCATTGGTGACATTGTTCCACACGTTGAGTTTGTCATCATTGACGGCACTGCCCTGTTCCGTGGTATCGCCGCCGCCGAAGTCGAAGAGGAAAAACTTTCCATCGGGCTGGGGCACGGTGACGGAAACCGTCGCACTGGCGGCCAGGTTATTGCCGGCAAGATCCTTCACATTGGCCACCTGAATGGCCACGGTTCCTGTCATCGCCAGTGATGGGGCCAGCAGGACGGTCTTGCGGTCAGGTTGCAGCACCGCGCTGTTCAGCACAACATTCCCGCCATCCACTGTATAGTTGACTGGATCCTCCGCACTGGGCTGGTCCATTTCCTCGGAAAAGACCACCGCCAGATGGAAAGGGCCCGCACTGTTCCCCGAAATCAAGGCCGGCGGCGTGGTGTCGTCCACCACCCGCAACAGCGCCTGCCGGCTGGTGGCAGTGAATCCCTGGTTGCTCACCGTGACCGAATACCGGGTATTGTCCAGGTCCAGACCCGCCACCGGGATGGTGTAGGAAAATTGGGTGGCTTCCGGGATGTCCACATTGTCCTTCTTCCATTGGATCGTATAAGGGGGGGTGCTGTTCACAGCCGCGGTGAAGGTCACGGACCGGCCTGCGGCGACACTGGAGTCGGCTGGTTCCTGAGTGAAGACGATCGGTTGCTGGGCCGCCACTACCTCCAGTTTCAGGACCCCTAGATAGGTGAAGTGGTTGGCGTTGTTGTTCTCCGGACCAGGCCCCAGGGTGATGGTGATCTCCCCGGCAGCATCCGGTTTCACCGCCTCCAACACGACGGAAGTGTTGATGTTGTTGGAGGGATTCAGGGTGGCCTCACCCACCATCGCACCGGTCACGGTGTAGAGTGTCCCGCGGTTGTCGCCCACCCCGGCGCGGGAAGCGAAGAAAGTCAGGTTATGGTTCGCTGACGGATTCAGACCGGTGAGTTTGAACGAGGGAAAGATGTCCGATAAACCGCTGAAAACCTCCGTGTTGCCGAAGAGGGAATCCCGGGTCGCATCGATCGGATAGGCCCCGGAGGTCTGGGTGCCATTTTCATTGGAGCCATTGAACCTGCTGATCATCACCAGATTGACGCCGGTGGCCACATTGGCGGTGGTGACCGCTGCCGCAAGCTGACCTGTCGGCGTGCCGCCGATGGCGGGAGTGATATTGTTCCATGCGTTGACCGGATCATCCGGAGCCGGCCCCTGCAGGGTGGTATTGTTCCCACCGAAGTCGAATAACAGGGTCTGGGCGGGGACTGGACTGGCGGCAGCTATCAGCAGGGACAGCCCGGCGCAGAGGCGGCGCAGGAAGGAGGTCGGGGTCATGGGAGTCAGCAGGATACGGGGGGAAGCCCCCCCGGGAAGGAGGGGAAGAGGAATGGATCAGTGGCCGGAAACCCGGCCGGACGGGCTGGGAGGACCCGGGTTACGGGGAGGAGCGGCGGCGGCGCAGTCCGGCGGCGGCCCCCAACAGGAGCAGAGCGGCAGCGGAGGGTTCCGGCACGGCAGCCGTGGTCAGGCGGAACGCCCCCAGATAATAAAACCCGGTCGTGTTATTGTTATTGGGACCAGGATCCACTGTCAGGGTGATGGTACCTCCCGGGGCCGGGATCATATTGGAGACGCTGGCGATTTCAGAGACATTGGCCGAGGCGTTGAGAAAGGTGGAAACGGTGGTCAAGCCGGCCACGGCATATTCGGTTTCCCGGTTATCCGAGACTCCGGTGCGGGAGGCGAAAAAATCAAAGCTGTAGGAGGTGGCCCCGGTGCCATCGAGCCCGGTGAAGGTGAGGGTCGCCGACGGACGGATCACGGAGTTGAAGAGCGCCGTATTGCCATAGAGACTGTCCCGCGTGGAATTGGGGTCGAAGATGGCAGCAGCCCCGGAGGGGGTCAGAGTGCCATTGAGGTTCGATCCATTGAAACCGGCCGTCGCCACGGAAATGCCGGTGGCACTGCCGGTGGTGTCCGTCGCATCGGCAATCGTCACCTGGGCTTCCACGATATTGTTGGTGGGCGCGGCGGTGGGGTTCGCTGCCGCACCCACATCAAAGAGGAGCACGACAGCCGGGGCAGAACCGGCGGCAGCCAACCCAAAAGCAGCAACCAAAAGAGCAGAACAGGGGCGGTGGAACATAGGGAGGGTGGTAAGGGATGAAGGGATGAAGTTTCTGGAAAGCCCGCCGGCTGGCCGGGAGATTCCACAGAATTAATTTCAAGCTTATCAGAAAAAGTAGTCCGGCGTCCATTTACGGGAAGTCGTAACCCCTTCCATCTCAGGATCGCAGACCCGGGTCCCGGCCGAATCGACCCGCCGGCCGGAAAGCTCACAGGGACCTGACCAATCCCTCGCGCACCGCCACGGACACCGCTCCGGCCAGAGACTGCACCTGCAGCTTGCGGTAAATGCAGCGGATCACGTAGTCGAGGGTGTGGGAATTGATCCCGAGGTCCTCGGTGATCTGTTTGCGCGCCCGGCCCTGGACCATGAGCTGCAACACCCGGACCTCGCGTTCGGTCAGAACCGGATGCGCTTCCAACGGAGGCACCGGCGGAAGGGGCACGGGAGGCGGCGAAGCAAACATTTCGAGCACCCGCCGGGCAATGCTCGGGGTCATCACGGAACCTCCGGCGTGCACCTGACGGACGGCTTCCGCGATCTCCGCGGGAGGAGTGCGCTTCAGCAGATAGCCGCAGGCCCCGGCTTTCACGGCCTCGAAGATGAGTTCGCTCTCGGCATACATGGTCAGCACAAGGCATTGCACCGCCGGGTGGCGCTGACGCAGCTGACGGATCAATTCCACGCCATTCATGCCGGGCAGCCGCAGGTCCACCAAGGCGACATCCGGGGCGGGCTCGGGAAAATTTTCCAGCAACGCCTCTCCGGAGCCGTACACGCCACCACAATGCAAGCCATCGGTCGCGTCGATCCATTGCTCCAGCTCCGCTGAAAGCACGGCGTGGTCTTCAACCAGGATGAGATGGATTTCCGGCAGGGGCATGGTGGCTTCAGGAAAGAGTCAACGGGACCTTCAGACGCACCCGGACGCCGCATCCTTGCGCCCCAGGCGAAATTTCACAGGTACCCCCCGCTTCCGCCATCCGCTGGCGCATCGCCTCCAAACCGGTATGGGAAACGCCTCCGGAAGGCACCGGCCCGAGCCCATGCCCATCATCGGTCACGGTCAATTCCAAGCCCTCCGCCGCTTCGTTCAGGGTCACGGCACAATGGCGGGCGCCGGAATGTTTGACCACGTTCTGCAGGGCTTCCTTGGCCGCCATCAGCAGATGGTGCCGCACCGCGAGCGCCAAGGGCCGGGCCGGCCGGACCACCTGAAAATCCAGCTGACACGCCATCCCCGCCGTTGCCAGGAAAACCGGGGCGTAGTCACACAGGTAATCCGCCAACCCACCCACTGTATCGTGCCGGGGATTCACCGCCCAGACAATCGTATCCAGGGCTTCCACCGTGCTCCGCGCCTGGTGTGCCAGATCATCGAGCAGCGCCGGTGTTTCCCCCGGCTGGTGCCGGGTGCGGTCCGCCAGCATGGCAATGGAAGTCAGGCGGGCTCCGATTTCATCATGCATGTCCCGGGAAATGCGCAGCCGGTCGCGATGCAATTCAAGATGCTGTTCGGTATGGGCGAGACGGCCGCGTAACCGGCGGGCCATCAAAAACCAGGCGCCCGCCCCAGCCGTCGCCAGCGAGCCGGAAATTGCCGCCACCACCGACGGCGCATGACTCCACCAGGGCGCGGCCACCACCATCCCCACCGGCCGGCCCGTGGCATCCCACAGGCCGTCGCTGTGCCGGGCCTCCACGACCACTTGATAGGAACCCGGTCCGGGCAGGGCGGTAAAATGAATCGTCCGGCCCATCACCGCCTCCTGCCAGGAGTCCTGCCATCCCTCCAGACGCCACCGGCAGCCAGTGACCCCATCGGTCGAGCCGGTGCCCATCGGGACAAAGGAAAGCTGCGTTGTGCCGGAAGGAATCTGCACCGGCCCTGCAGCCTCCAGCACCCGGCCATCCGCCAGCCATTGCCGCGCCTCGGCCCGCAGGGCCGGGTAGACTTCGATCTCCGCCAATTGCGGTTGATCCCCTGCCCCACCCTCCACCCGGATCATCAACATCCGTCCGGAAAACTCGCCCGTCCCATCCCCCGCCCGCAGCACCTCCATCGCCGGTCGCGCCTGATCCGCCGACCGCCGCGCCCGCCACCCGGCTCCGCTGGATTCGGTCAGCAATTCCACCGCATACCCCTCCGGCGGCGGCACCGCGCCCGGCCCCTGACGCCGCCGCACCACCACATGATCCAAGGCCGTGGTCTGGCCGAGATCCATCTGGAAAAAGCCCTCTGCCACCCCTTCCTGCCGCTCCGGCTGCGACCAGGTGGCATGAAATCCATCCGTCAGATTCCGCGAAGGCAATCCTGACTGAACCTGACGGGAACAATACACCTGCCGCCCCAGGGCCAGATTGGTGGACCGCGGCACATCCGCCTCCACCCGGAATCCACCCAGCAAAAATCCCCCCTCCGGACCACGGCCCAGCCGCGGAATCCCTCCCTCGTGGCTTTCCGGAAAAATCCGCAGCCGGAACCCCGTGATCCCATCGAATGGCACCCTTGCCCTCAACGTCAGCAACAAGGGCGTGTGCCGCCGGTCCAGCACCACGGATGGTGTCGCGGCCACCGCAAAATCGGGATCGGACGCGCTGGTCGTCTCAAGGATCAACGGCATCCACCGTCCGTCCAGCGCCGGGGCGGCATCGGTCGTCACATCCACCCCGAATTTCCCAAAATAATCCCCGGGCTCCGGTCCCGGGAACTCCAACTCCATCAGCAACTGCCCGGCCGACACGGGAGCCTCCGGCACAAACACCGCAAAGTGTTCCCGGGTCAGGGCATCACCTCCCGCACGCCACCCCTTCCCCGCCATCACCGGAAACGCCACCACCGCCTCCAGCGGGAATCCCGGGACCGCGGCCGCAGACGCCGCCACCGGCCGCACCCGCACCGGCACGGCCCCCGCCAGCGGACAAAACCCCGCGGTCAAAAGTAGCATCCAGCATTTCGTCATGCCGCCTTGTCCCATAAATCCCGCCACCGCGTCCAGTCAGGAGTTCACCCGCGCCCGGAAGCCCGCGCCGGCCCCCCAGGCAATCCTGGCGGGATCTTCGCGTGAAATCCCGCTAGCCCCGGCGGACGATGGCTTCGATCTGCCCATGGGGCTGATCGGTGGGAAGGAAGACCTCCCCGGCGTTTTCCCGGCCGAAGCGGGTAAGATCGAGCGGAAGATAGGGCTTGTTCGGCAGCTTCATCGCGATATGGGACAAGCCGGGAACCGCTTCGAGGGCGGCTTCCCCCATTTGGAAAAGGGTGCGCTGCACAGATGGACTCCACGTGGTGGCATAAATGCGGAGAATGGCTTCGAGCACGGCAGCATTGGCTGCCGGTCCTGCTGTGACAAGGCTGACGTGGGTCCAACTGGCATCGATGCTGGTGGCCATGATCCGGCCGGCGGTTTCCGGCAGGATGGTGAAATCACACTTCGGATACCCGGCAAAACCGGATTCGGTGGTTTTCATCACCAACAGGCCGGTGATGCCGGAGGAGATCACCACGGCATCGCGCGTGCGGTGCAACGAGACGGTGGGAGTGCCCTGCCCGCGGTCCACAAAGCTGTGGGCATGGGGCTGGCCGCCAATCTGCATCCGCTGCCAGACCCGCTCGGACAGGTCCACGTCCACTCCGGTGACATGGGCATATTTGATCAGAAAATGCTCCGAGATCTGCAGGACGAAGGCCTCGCTGTCTTCCGTCAGGAGATCCTTGGCGAGCACGTGGATGGTGTTCCTCACGGTATCGGTCGGGACCACCGGTGAATTGTCAGGTCCATAATGCGGTGCGGCAAACTCGCGGTGGAGCAGGCAGCTGACCGTGAGTTCCTTGACGGCGTGCCGGTCCGGGGTGCGGAAGACTTTGAGGACGCGGACGCGTTGCCTGCCGTAACGGTTTTCTGCGAGGATCATAAGCTGGTAATTGCAGGGTGTGATGCTACCATCGCACAGATTCAGCAATAGTCGCGGCGCGGCAGGCTTACGGCAAGGAGCTGGCTTTGGAGCGCGGGCTGGCATGGCATTGGGAGATCAAACAGAGCCATCCCGCCGTGGCCTGTGACCCTGGCCTGACTTCCCGCGGTGGCCGCTGGCCAGGACCAGGTGCCGGCGATTTTCAGCAGAGCGGGACACGATGCTGCGGTGATGGCCGGGGTATGCCCGACGGCCATGCTCTTTATCCGGTGCCGCGGGGGACTGAGTCATCACCCTGACGAATACGCCTCGCCCGCCGATCTCGCCGCAGCCTTGGAAGCGGCGGTCCGTTTTGTGTTGTCCCTTGCCGCCCACTCCCATGTTTGACCTCCTGATTCATCATGCCAACACGCCGGACGGGTTCTGTGATATTGCGGTCGCGGACGGTATTATTGTGGAAACCGGCCCTGCCCTGACCCGGCCTGATGGTTTGGCCGGGATTTATCGATGCCCAGGTGCACTTCAATGAGCCCGGCCGGACGGATTGGGAAGGTCTGGCCACCGGATCACGGGCGCTGGCCGCCGGGGGAGGCACGGTGTTTTATTGATATGCCGCTGAACACCTCGCCCCCGACCGCCAACGTGGCAGCATTGGCAGCATTGGCAGCATTGGCGGAAAAGCGGCGCTGCGCGGAGGCGGCCGTGCTGCGGGCGGGCATGAAGCGCGCCGCGGCCTGCGGGCGGGTGGTGGCAGTCCACGGGGAAGACCGGGAACTGACCCGGCGCCTGGCGGCGGAAGCCAGCGCGGCCGGCCGGACTTTGGTCAGGGACTATCTGGATTCCCGGCCCGTCCAGGCAGAACTGAACGCCATCGCTTGGGCCACGGAGTTGGCCGGGCAAACCGGCTGCCCCCTGCACATTGTCCATGTAAGCTCTCCCGAAGGCCTGGCGATGATTGCCTCGGCACGGGCGGCCGCAGTGGAGGTGACGGCCGAGACCTGCCCTCATTATTTGCTATTCAATGACAAGGATGGAGAGCGGACCGGTGCTCTGGCCAAGTGTGCCCCGCCGCTGCGCGATGAAGTGCGTCGGTTGGCAATGTGGCAGGCCCTGGCCGCAGGGGCCGTGCAAACCATTGGCACGGACCATTCTCCGGCTCCGATGGAACTGAAGGAATCAGCAGACTTTTTCAACCTATGGGGCGGCATGGCGGGCTGCCAGCATGGGTTTCCGCTGACGATTGCGGCCGGCTTGCAGGACCATGGCCTGACGGCGGCGGAGCTGTCTCCGCTGCTGAGCGGGAATGTGGCGGCGCGGTTCGGTCTGGCCGGCCGCAAAGGCAGGATCGCGGTAAACCACGAAGCCGATCTGGTGTTTTTGCGAAACGACGTGGCGGACCGGATCGTGCCGGAGGCCTTGCTGACGAGGCATCCCTTGAGCGCCTACACCGGCCTGAGCAACCGTTGCCGGGTGGTCCGGGGCCAGACCGTCTGGCCCCTGCCGGAGGGCACCCGGGCAAGGGGCGGGCGATGGCTCCGGCCGGCATGAACTGCGGACCTGTCACCTCAGTGGTGGCAGTGCAAATCAGCTCAAGGCCCCGCCGCAACTGCTGCCGGCCCCGGCAGTGCAGCCGAGGCAGTGATTGGCGGTGAGGATGTCGCATTGGCCGATGCTTTCCGGAGTGACATCCCAAAGAAATAACTCTTTTCCATGGCGGAGCTGCATCCTCAGCATCTGGTTGAAATCGCAGTCAAAGACTTCACCCGCCATGCCGATGTTGATGGTGCTGCGGCACATCAGGCCGTCGACCGTGGCGGGATTGAAGCTGTCCGCCAGCAGATCCATGTAACTATCCCATTGCCCTTTTTCGCGCAGGTCAGCGGCAAAACGGGCGATCGGAAGATTGGTGATGGTGAACAGACGGGTAAAAACGATACCATAGCGTTTTGCCAGTTCTTCCTTGTAGTCCGCTTCGAGTTCGGCCTGATCCGGCGGCAGCCTGGGGCCAAGCGGATTATAGACCAGCGTGAGCGGCAGTTTCGTGCCGTAGCCCACCGCGTTGAGCTTGTGAAGAGCGCGGATGCTTTTGGCAAAGACACCGTCGCCGCGCTGCTCGTCCACGTTTTCCTCCAGATAGCAGGGCAGCGAGGCCACGACCTCCACCTCATGCTTTGCGAGGAATTCCGGCAGCCAGGCGTGGGACTTCGTTTCGATGATAGTGAGATTATTGCGGTCAATGACATGCGCCCCAACGCTGCGGGCGGTCTCGACGAAGTAGCGGAAGAATCCGCTGAGTTCCGGGGCACCGCCGGTGATGTCCACCGTGGCGGGGCGGTGTTCCCGGATCCACGCGCCCACCTTGTGCGCGGTGGCTTCATCCATCATCTCGGTACGGTGCGGCCCGGCATCCACGTGACAATGCGTGCAGGTCTGGTTGCATTTGCGCCCGACATTGATTTGCAGGGTTTGGAAGACCCCGCGTTTCAGCGGGACACCGTGCCTGGCGAGTTGTTCCTGGAATCGATTCATGAGGGAAATGCTGGGGTCCGCGGCAACCAACCAATCAGATCCGTTGCTCCTCAATGTCGTAGACATCGAACCAGACATACACCGGGCGGTTTCTGCGGATGAATTTGGGAATGTAACCTTCGAGGAAAAGCTGGAGTTCCGGGGGCATGTCGCAGGGGCGGGTATAACGCATCTTATTGTTCCAGAGCACCCGTTCCGTTTCGTCGGTGATTTTCGAGTGGGAGGTGATCCATTCCGCCACTTCCCCATCGGTGGCACCGGTGGCGACCAATTCCTGGAAGGCCCCGGAGTCGATGCCGGTGAAGTCGAAGAAGGTGCGGTCCAGCGGGCAATCGAAGTGATATTCGCCCTGAGTGCCGGCGGCCACAGCCCGGCATTTATCGAGAGTGCGGGCCGCAGCAACGTAACCGGCGAGCATCTCCCGCGGACTGCGGGGGAAGGTGGCGGTCAGATCAGGGGCGAGGAGTTGGAGCTTTTCGTGGGGTGTCATGGATTTGGTGAAATAAGGGTTGGGTATTGATAGCTTCGGGCTCCGCTCAGCAGCAGTCCGCCCCCGCCCCGCTGTCGCAGCAATTGGAAGCAGCAGTGGTAACGTGGTAGTCGTGGCCTTTCGTTTCCTTGGGATGCCTCAGGCGGGTGGTGGTGCAGTCGAAGGGGACCGTGGTGTCCGCGGGGACTTCGAGGCGTGGCCCGATGAATTCGAAGAAGTTTTGGTAGGGGGCTTTGTTGTAAAGCTGGAAGGTCTTGCCGCAGACCGCGTAGCGTTTGCCGCGCTCCATGGCGTGGCCATCGTCGTCGAGCACTTTGAGGAACGGGCCTTTGTAGATCACGGCCTGGTTGCGCTCAAAACACGGCCCCTCTTTCCCTTTCCATGCCTGCACGGTGACGCTGCGGAACTCGATTCCTTCCACGGTCTGCCATGGTGCGGCATCGCGTTTCAGGATCTCAATGCCGTAGAAGCCAGCCTCCTGAAAAGCTTGCAGAAAACCATCCTCGGTGAAGGCCCCGCTGATACAGCCGCTCCAGAGGACGGGGTCCTTCTGCAGGTCCATCGGAATTTCCTCATCACTGACAATATCCGAGATCACGGCCCGCCCGCCATTTTTGAGCACCCGGAAGATTTCCTCGAAAAGGCGGCGCTTGTGCTGCGGATCCACCAGATTCAGCACACAATTGGAAACCACCACATCCACGGAATCAGAGGCGACCAACGGATGTTTCACCCGGAGGTCATCGGCCAATGCTTCGGCGGCCAGGAAGGAAGCCGCGTCTTTGATAGGGGCTTTTTTCAATGCGGCGTCGAGGATTTCCAGGTCGAGCGCCAGATCCTGGATACGCCCCTTGTGGAACTCCACATTCGCAAACCCGATGCGTTCCGCCACGATGGGGGCGTTGCGCCGCGCCACTTCCAGCATGTCGTCAGTCATGTCCACCCCGATGACTTTGCCCTCCGCGCCCACCACCTGAGCGGCAATAAAACAGATTTTCCCGGTACCGCTGCCAAGATCGAGCACGGTCTCGCCGGGCTGGAGATACCTCGAGGGATCGCCGCAGCCATAATCCTTTTCAATGACTTCGGCCGGGA
>CAIZWU010000187.1 GCA_903936775.1 uncultured bacterium
ATAAGCCCTGTCTCATCCTCGCGGTGCTGGATCTCCTGGCCACAGATCGGGTGACCCCTGACCGCATTCCATGGAGTCAGGCGTTGCGCGACCGGTTTAAGGTTTATTTTGACGTCGTGCGCACGCGCCAGGACCAGTGCAATCCTGAACTCCCCTTCTGGCATCTGAAAAGCGAGCGATGGTGGCAACCAGTCGGGATTACCGGATCGGGGACTCACCCATTGGCGGCGGCCCCCAGCGCAGCCGATGCCAAAAACAATACCGTCCACGCAACGCTCTCCGGTGGCATGCAACATTTCGTAAGCACCCCAACGGACCGGATGCTCCTGCGCGGATCACTCGTTTCCCGCTACTTTCCTCATGCTCGTCCCTTGCTGTTGCCGCTCTTTGCCGAACCGTACGCCGGTCTTGGTGCTCCGCGCCTTGAATCCCTGCCCGCCTCCGGCCGAATGGAAGAAGATCCCCCACTAACCGTCCCCGGACGCAGCTCTGGCTTCCGGCGGAAAATCCTTGAAATCTACGACTGCCAGTGCGCCGCCTGCGGTCTCCGTATCCGGCTCCCTCAGACCGAAGACCTGACCTTCGTCGATGCCGCGCACCTCATCCCTTTCACCAGCAGCTTCAACGATCATCCCACCAACGGCATCGCCCTCTGCAAAAACCACCATTGGGCCATGGACAGGTTTCTCATCGCCCCCAGCCCGGAGCACTCCTGGATCGTCTCCCCTCACCTCGACGAACGCCGTTCTGATGGCGAGAAGTCTCTGATCGCCCTGAAGGGAAAACGTGTCCTCCCGCCCTCCGAACCCGCCTTCGTCCCTACCCTGGAAGCCTTGCAATGGCGGGTGGAGCGACTCCTTTCCTGAAAAGACGGCCAACACTTCCGCCAAAACTGTTCCACTCCGCGGAAGTTGAGATCGCCCGCAGGGGAGATGATGAATTAGTCCTCGATCTCAGGGCGCGGACTGGAAGCATTCCTCGCGGCCAATGAAAAGCCCCGTTCCCTCGTCCTGACGGACGGCGGGGACGGGGCTGTCAAATGCCGGACGGCGGCGGGGACGGTTCAGGCCTGCTGCGGTTGCAACTGGCGGAGGTAACTGAAGCCAACGAGGCGGCGGTTCTCCTCATCCCAGAGGCGCAGGCCCATGGTGCGGAGGCTGGAGAAAAAGGTGATGGGTTTCACCGATTTGAAGATCTCGTGGGAGTTGTGGCAGGCTTCCAGATTGTAATTCGGGATGCGCGGGCTGAGGTGGTGGATGTGGTGGAAGCCGATGTTCCCGGTGAACCACTGGAGGACGCGGGGAAGCTTGTAAAAGGAACTCCCATTCAACGCGGCGGCGGTGTAGTCCCACTCTTCGTGGTGCTCCCAATAAACGTCTTCATATTGGTGCTGCACATAGAACATCCACACTCCGAATGCTCCCGCGGCCATGGTGATGGGCACTTGGATCATCAGCCAATGTTTGAAACCAACCGCCCAGATCAGGAAGGCGGCGAGGGCGAAAATGGCCGCATTCATCCAGTACACGGAATGCTTCTCGCGCTTGCTGGCCTTTTTGTTGGGGAAACGCTGGTAGATCATGAACAGCAAAACCGGGGCAATCAGAAAGAGGACTACTGGATTCCGGGAAACCCGGTAAACGAACTTTCTCCCGGGGCTTGCTGCCAGATATTCCTTCACGGTCATGGTCCAGATGTCGCCCACCCCGCGGCGTTCCAGATCACCACAGGAGGCGTGGTGCAGGGAGTGCTCCCAGCGCCAATGGAAATAAGGGGTGAAGGTGAGGACGCCGGTGACGAAACCGGTGATATCGTTGAGCTTCTTGCTCTTGAAGAAAGAGCCGTGGCCACAGTCGTGGAAGATGATGAAGGTGCGGACCACAAAGAGCCCATTAAGAAGGGCCAGTAACAGGGTGATCCAGTAAGGGCCGCTCATGCTCCAAGCCATCAGAGCCCAGATGGCGCAATAGGGGATGATGGAGTTGATGATTTGCCAGGTGGCACGGCTGATGGAGGGCTTTTGGAATTTGGCGACAAGCGCCTTCCATTCGGCGACAGTCGGCAAATTCGAATCGAGGCTGGGGGGCGTCGTGGTGGAATTGGTCATCGTTCTAGGAGGATACTCGGGTGGCGGTTGAATGAAGAGCGATCAGAGGGAAAAGACAATCAACCATGGGTGGGGTGATTCGTCATTTCCAGGGAAGAATGGTGACGGGTTCTCATCTGAAGGGAACAAAGGATACGCTTCCCAAGGCGGTCGGGAAGGGCATTTCCAAGGATAATCATGCGTCGGGGTGATGCGGGAAGCAGGGGGTCATTCACCCACCCCGGCCACGGGGAATTTTGGAGCGTTGAGAATGCGCCTTGCCAAGGTCAGTCAAAGGCATAGCGTCTGGGCCGATTGCTTTCGTCTCGTTGAAATGGGGGTTGAAGCGGGATTCACCATTCCCCGGCGCACGGATTTCCGGGGCCGGACTCACCACTTATTGGAAAACCACACGATCTTGAAAACTTTTAAAGGGCTGGGCGTCCGGGATGATTTGATTCCCGGTATGGAGGAGCTGGGCATCAAAACACCCACCGCGATCCAGCAGGAGGCGATTCCGTTTCTCCTGGAGGACGGCAGTGACTTTATCGCCCAAGCGCAGACCGGAACCGGCAAGACCGCCGCATTCGGCATTCCGGTCTTGATGGGGATCGACCCGAAATTCCGGGGCATCCAGGCGCTGATCGTGGCCCCCACCCGGGAGCTGGCGAAGCAGATCGGAAAGCAGTTGTTCCGCTTCACCAAGTACAGCGCGGAGAAAATCTTCGTGGAAGTGCTGACCGGCGGGGATCATTTCGACCGCCAGTGTGCCGCCCTGCAGCGGCCGACCCATATCGTGGTGGCCACCCCCGGCCGCCTGCTGGATCTGCTGGACCGGAAGGCGCTCTCGCTTTCCTCCGTGAAGGTGCTGGTGCTGGACGAGGCGGATGAGATGCTCACGCTGGGATTCCGCAAGGAGTTGGCGGAAATCTGCGGGATCACCAAGAGCCGCCGCGCCACGTGGCTATTTTCCGCCACGATCCCGGATGGGGTCCGCCGGTTGATCACCGAGTACATGTCACCTTCGGCCCACACCGTCAAAATCGACCAGGCCCATGTGGTGAACCGCGACATCGCGCACCGCTTCATCGTCGTCCGGGAAAAAGAGAAGACCGCCCGGATCGCGGAATTTTTGAAACATCAGGGAGCGGACCGTGGGGTGATTTTTTGCCGCACCAAAGCCGGAGCCACCGGACTCTCGGCAGAACTGGCGGAACTGGGTTTCCCGGTGGATGTACTCCAGGGAGATCTGCCGCAGCTGGAGCGGGACAAGGTGCTGCGTTCCTTCAAAAAGGGCCGCTTCCAATTCCTCATTGCCACCGATGTCGCCGCCCGGGGCATTGATGTCGAAGGCCTTGCTTTTGTGCTTCACCACCAGCTGCCTGACCAGATCGAATACTACACCCACCGGAGTGGACGGACCGCCCGTGCGGGGAAAAAAGGGGTCTCCATTGCCTTCATCGGGCACGAGGAAAAAGGCGATATCACCAAGCTGGCGAAGGAACTGGGGCTGAATTTTGTGGAAATGCGGTAAGCCGGCAGGGCTGGGGTATCCTTGGCAGGAAGGGGAAGGGGAGGCTTGGGGGGAGCCCTCTCATAATCCTGCGGTTAGACGCAATCTGCCTCTTCTGATTCTCAAAATCAGCAATGGATGAGGTCGCCAGGGCTGGTGGGCCCCGGCGGAAGAACTCAAGAGCCCTGATCCGGCGGTTGACGTCGGTTCAAGCCGCAGGGTCCTGAGGAGGCTGTGGTTTGGGCTTCGGCTTCTGAATTGGAATGCCACCGCTGAAAGTGATGGTGCCGCTTCCTCCCATTTGGATGGAGGGGGAAGGGTTTTGGGGTGGCATCTGCTGGCGCGGAGGCTGGGCTTGGGGAAGGCGGACGCCCCGGCCCGGGGTTCCGGGAGGGAGGACATCGGGATCGTCTTCACTGCCGCCGCCGCTGAGTTGCTGGGGCAGGCTGGCGAGCAGTTCCTCGAAGGCACGGAGATTGGTGGTGCTGCGGAAGAGGTTGTTGAGCACTTCGTTCCGGATGTTGCCCATCAGGGTGGAGAAGAGATCGTAGGCTTCTGTCTTATACTCGATGAGCGGATCTTTCTGGGCAAATTGCCGCAGATGCACGCCATCGCGGAGGGCGTCCATGTTGTAGAGGTGCTCCTGCCAGAGGCGGTCGATGGCATTGAGGAGGACGTAGCGCTCCAGGCCTTTGAGGGCTTCCGGATACTCGGTGTTGGACTTCAGTTCGTAGGCGGCTTTCACCTGCTCGGTGATCCAGGCGGTGTTGTCTTCGGCGTTGCGGGATTCGAGGGCAGCGGCCTCCTTGGTGAGGCGCAGCGGGAAGGTGAGGTTGAGCCATTGGAGGAGGCCATCCAGATCGGGGGTGCCTTCCACGGTGCTGTAATACTCAGCAACTTTGTCCGGAATGGCTTCGTCGATGGTTTCCAGGATCAGTCCGTGGGGATCCTCGGTGGAAAGCGATTCATTGCGGAAGGTGTAGATGACAGTGCGCTGTTTGTTGAGCACATCGTCGAATTCGAGGGTGCGCTTCCGGGAGGTATAGTTCCGTTGTTCGACGCGTTTTTGGGCGCTTTCGACGGAGCGGTTCAGCCATGGGTGCTCCAGTTCCTGACCGTCTTCGAGGCCCATCTTTTCCATGAGCTTGGTCATGCGCTCGGCGGCCCCGAAGTTGAGCATGAGCTGGTCTTCGAAGCTGAGGAAGAAGATGGATTCGCCGGGGTCGCCCTGGCGGGCACAACGGCCGCGGAGTTGGCGGTCGATCCGGCGGGACTCATGGCGCTCGGTGGCGACCACGAGGAGGCCGCCGAGTTCGGCGACGCCTTGGCCAAGCTTGATGTCAGTGCCGCGTCCGGCCATGTTGGTGGAGACAGTGACGGCTCCGCGTTGACCGGCGAGGGAGATGATCTCAGCCTCGGTGCGGTGGAATTTGGCGTTGAGGACCTGGTGGGGGATCTTTTCGCGCTTCATCATGCGGGCGAGGGTTTCCGAGGATTCCACCGAGGCCGTGCCGACCAGCATTGGCTGGCCAAGGGCGTGCTTTTCCTTGATGAAGTTGATGACCGCGTTGTATTTCTCGCGCCGGGTTTTGTAAATCTTATCGTTGCCGTCCGTGCGGGTGACCTTGCGGTTGGTGGGGACAACCAACAGGTCGAGTTTGTAGATGTCGTGGAATTCGGAAGCCTCGGTTTCGGCGGTCCCGGTCATGCCGGCCAGCTTTTTGTAGAGGCGGAAGTAGTTCTGAATGGTGATGGTGGCCAGAGTCTGGGTCTCCTTGTCGATCTGGACTCCTTCCTTGGCTTCGACCGCTTGGTGGAGGCCATCCGACCAGCGGCGGCCGGGCATCTTGCGGCCGGTGTGCTCGTCCACGATCATCACCTTGTTATCCTCGACGACATACTGCACGTCCTTTTCATAGAGGCAGTAGGCACGGAGCAGCTGGGAAATGTTATGCATCCGCCCGGCCTGGGAGTCCATTTTGGCCTGGACGGCTTCCTTGGCGGTGGCGCGTTGCTCGGGGGTTTCCCCGGAGCCGTCGATCTCTGCGAAGAGCGTGGCGAGATCGGGGAGGACAAAGGCATCGGGGTCCGTCGGGTCCAGATATTTACGGCCCATTTCCGTGAGGTCGGCTTCATGGGATTTTTCGTCGATGCTGTAATAGAGCTCTTCCTTGATCGCGTAGAGCGTCTTCTTTTGAGGGTCGGCGTAGTGGCTGAGTTCCTCTTTTTCGAGCGCGCGGCGGTATTCGGGCTCTTCACTCATGCGCATCAGGGCGCGGTGGCGGGGTTGCCCCAGCTTGAGTTTGAAGAGGCTGCGGCCGAGGGCTTCCCAGTTTTTCTTTTCGGCCTGTTCCTTGGCTTCGCCGGCGATTTGGTTCAGCAGGGTGCCTTGCTGGCGGACCAGTTTTTCGACGAAAGGTTTGAATTTGTCATATTGATGGGTGTCCACCGTGACCGGGCCGGAAATGATGAGCGGGGTGCGGGCTTCGTCGATGAGCACGGAGTCCACTTCATCCACGATCGCAAACCAATAACCGCGCTGCACCTGCTCCTCGACGGATTGGGCGAGACCGTTGTCCCGCAGGTAGTCGAAGCCGAATTCGGCGTTGGTGCCGTAGGTCACATCACAGGCATATTGGGCGCGGCGTTCCTGGGGAGACTGGTCATGTTGGATGGTGCCGACCGTCAGTCCGAGGTAGCGCAGGAGATAACCCATCCACTCGGAGTCACGGCGGGCGAGGTAGTCATTCACCGTGACGAGGTGGACGCCGCGGCCGGTGAGGCCATTCAAAAAGAGCGGCAGAGTGGCCACGAGAGTTTTGCCTTCGCCGGTGGCCATTTCCGCGATTTTACCATTGTGAAGCGTCATGCCTCCGATGAGCTGGACGTCAAAGTGCACCATTTCCCAGCTCAACTCGTGGTCACACACCATCAATTTGGTGCCGACGAGGCGGCGGGCGGCATTTTTCACGACCGCGAAGGCCTCCGGCAGGATCTTGGTCAGGTAGGCCTGGATTTCGCTGAATTGTTCCAACTGGGCGAGATCGGCACGCCAAGCGGCGACTTTTTCATGAAGCGCGGACTCCGGCTGTTTCTGAAGTTGTTCTTCCAGTTTGTTGATTTGCTGCACAACTGGCCAAAGCTTTTTCAGCTCACGTTGGTTCTTGGAACCGACGATTTTACGGAGAATCAATTGCAGCATGATGGATGGCCCGGTGGGAGGGATGGAATTTTGGGGACGATAATAGTGATGGCGGACGGGGGGATGACAACCGTAAATCGGTCCTGAGCGGTGGGCCGGCCATGCGGGAGACCGGTGGCCCTGAGGCGCACGTTAATCACCGGAGGGGCCGGTTTAAGCGGAAGTCATGGGGCGGTTTGGTTTCTGAAGGGCGGGGGGCAGCAAGATGGGCGGGGGGGCGGCAGTTTTGGTGGTCTCCCCCCGGCCGTGCCGATAATTTCCAGGGGCTGACGGTCGGTTTCGGAAAAGGAAGCATCCCGGAAAGGGACGCGCTTCGAACAGCGCCGGAAGGAATTGATTCTGTCTTTCATCTTGCCGACAGGGGCCGGGTGCCGGAGAAGTCGCTCGTTTGGCTGTCAGAAAAACGGAGCTGACGCGTTTATCCCTGGTTGTTTATCTGGTCGCCCATCCATGCTTCACCGATTCCTTCTGTCCGTCGTTGTTATTTCCGCTTTGAAGGCTGCTGCGGTGGCGGCTGAGCTGGGGTCCCTGCCGGATGCGGCGGAATTTGGGCAGTTGGTCCAGCCTTTTCTCAAGGACCACTGCGTGAAATGCCACGGTCCTGACAAACAAAAAGGGAAGCTGCGGCTCGATACCCTGGCGGCCGATTTCAGTGATCCGCTGGTGGCGGAAAAATGGAAGGAAGTGGTGAACTCGGTCAATGGCCACGAGATGCCGCCGGAGGAGGAACCCGCGCCGGACCCCGTTGCGGCCGGCCGGTTCGCGGCGTGGCTGGAGGCGGGGTTGGCCCATGCGGAACTCACCAACCGGTCCACCCGTGTGGTGCTGCGCCGCATGAACCGGGCGGAATATGACAATACCATCCGGGACCTCGTGGGCGTGGACTTCCGGCCTTCGGAAAAGTTTCCGGAGGACCCTCCTGCCGGTGGATTCGACAACATCGGTCAGGCGCTCACGATGTCGCCTCTGCAGGTGGAGTTATACTACGCCGCCGCCCGGCAGATTCTCGACCGGGCCCTCGTGGACGGTCCCCGGCCCGCCGTGATCCAATGGCGCTTTGAGCCGGAGGAAAATTCCCTGGGCGCCGACCGCCTCCGCGTGAAGCGTGAGGGTCAGAACATCCTGCTCAATGATGGGAACAACACGACGGAAAACGGATTCACGGTGATTCAGCGGAATTCGTGGGACAAGGACGTCGGGTTCCGGGATTTCAGCGTTCCGCAGGAAGGTGAATATGTCGTGCGCTTCCGGGCGGCCGGCCGGGTGCCGGACCGCAGGGCGGTGGTGGAGGCGGCGCGGGTTTTCCTGACGAAACGGCGTGATGAGGAGACTGCCAAAAATCCGGCCCGCCGGGAGGATCACGACAAGGAATTGGAGCGGAGCCTGGAGCACTTTTCCACCCACCGGATGTATGACTACGGCCCGCCCCGGGTGAAGCTCACCCAGCATCTTGGAGGCACGCCCATCGTGATCGGCGAAATGGATATCGATGCTCCGGAGGGCCAGCCCGTCATTTATGAAGTGCGGGCCCATTTCAATACGGAAAAGGCCGGACTCGGGTTCAGCTATGCCTATGACATTCCCTCAGTGCTGGAAAATTTCTGGATGCAGGGCCAGGACGGCTTTGCCCGGCCGGAGCTCCTGATTGACTGGATCGAGTTGGAAGGACCACTCCATGCCAGTTGGCCGCCGCCCAGTCACCAACAGGTTCTTTTTGACTCTCCCCACAGAGACAAGGATGAAGTGGCCTATGCCACCGAAGTCCTGACACGATTCATGACCCGGGCCTACCGCCGGCCGGTGCAGGCCGGGGAAGTGGAAAGCAAGCTTGCGCTCTTCCAAAAGCTCCGTCCCGGGAAACCGGGATTTGTCGAAGCCATCAAGGTGCCGCTCGCCGCGGTGCTGGCGTCCCCTCATTTCCTCTATCTGGTCGAGCCGGAGACCGGTCCGGCGGCTCCGCGGGCGCTCACGCCCTATGAGCTGGCCTCGCGGCTTTCTTATTTTCTCTGGTCCTCCCTGCCAGACGCGGAGCTGACACGGCTGGCCCAGTCGGGGGAGCTCACCCAGCCAGCCATCCTGTGCGGTCAGGTGAACCGGCTCCTTGCCGATGCCCGCAGCAGTGCCCTCGTGGGGAATTTTGCCGGTCAATGGCTCGGCCTGCGCAAGGTCGGCTCCAATCCCCCTTCGCAAACCCTCTATCCGGAATATGACCGCCACCTCGAACTCTCCATCGTCCGCGAAACGGAAGGGTTCTTCGACGAAATCCTGCGGCACGATCTCGACGCGAGGAACCTCATCCGATCCGATTTTGTCACCATCAACGAACGCCTCGCCCGCTTTTATGGCCTTGATGGAGTGAAGGGGGACGCCATCCGCCGTGTGAACGTGCCGCCGGAGTTCCCCCGCGGGGGGCTGGTCACCCAGGCCTCCATGCACAGCATCACCTCCAATGGCACCCGCACCTCTCCGGTGGTGCGCGGGGTCTGGGTGCTGAAAACCCTGCTGGGAAGCGACCCCGGGCTGCCGGTGGCGAATGTTGGCGAGATCCAGCCCAAAGTGCCTGGAATCGACAAAGCCACGGTCCGCCAGCGCCTCGCCATCCACCGTGAGCTGGCATCCTGTGCCCGCTGTCATGACAAGATTGATCCCCTCGGACTGGCCTTGGAAAATTTCGATGCCGCTGGCCAGTGGCGTGACCGGGAAGGCCACGGCTACCAGGGCCGGATCGAGCAGAATGATCCGCTCATCGACGCCTCCGCTAAAATGCCGGATGGCACGGAGTTCACGGGGGTCCGTGGTCTCCAGGATCAGTTAATGAAAAAGGAGGATCTTTTCCTCAACTCCCTGGCCACCCAGCTCACCACTTATGCGCTGGGCCGCGAACTTGGATTCTCCGACCGGGCCACCGTCCGGGGATTTGTCCAACAAATGAAGCGGGAGCAAACCACCCTGCGCTCGCTCATCATGGCCATCGTCACGTCGCCAACTTTCACCACCAGGTAGCCCACCCATGAACTTCCTCTCCCATTCCCCGATCTCCCGCCGCACCGCCCTGCGCGGGCTGGGGGTCACGCTGTCGCTGCCGCTGCTGGAGGCGATGTTGCCGCGTTCACTTCACGCCGCGCCCTCCACTTACAGACCTCTGGTCAAATCAGGGGCAGCTCCCACGCCGCGGGCGATTTTTTGTTATGTGCCCAATGGAGTGAACATCCTGGAATGGGTTCCGGAGGCGGAAGGGAAGGATTATGCGCTCTCCCCGACGCTGGCGGTGCTGCAGGAACACCGGGCCGACTTCAGTCTGCTGACAGGTCTGGGCCATCCGCGCTGCACCGGCGGGCATAGTGGCGGTGACACCTGGCTGACCGGAGCCGACCTGCGGGCAGTGCCGGGGAAGGAATACACCAACACCATTTCGGTTGATCAAATGATCGCGGAAAAGATCGGGGCGCAGACGCGGTTTCCGTCGATTGAGATCGGAGATCAATCCGGCACGGGCACCGCGCTGCACAGCCACACCCTGGCCTTTGACCGCAATGGCACCCCGCTCCCGGCGGAGAACAGTCCGCAGCGTCTTTTCGAGCGCCTGTTTGTCCCGGATGATGCGGCTTCCCGGGACGCCACTTTGAAACGTTATGCCGAGAAGCGCAGCATCCTTGATGACGTCCTCGGTGAGGCCAGGTCCCTGGAAAAGCAGCTGGGACGCGACGACCAGACCAAGCTCGCGGAGTATCTCTCCTCGGTGCGTGAGACGGAATTACGGGTGCAGCGGCAGGTGGAATGGGTCGATGTGCCCAAGCCGCAGGTCGATGCCAAGGGGCTGCAACTCAATAGCAAGCCCAGCGACGCCCATGACCGGCCGATGTGGCTGGATGTCATGCTGGAAATCAGTTATCTGGCCTTTGTCACCGATGCCACCCGTGTCATCACTTTTGAATGGGCCCGGGAAGCGGGGGGCTATGGGGTCGGCGGGGAAAATCATCACGAGTTGTCCCATCATGGCGGCGATGCCGGGATGCTGAAAAAGCTGGCGGCGGTGGACCGGGGATACCTTGAGCGGCTCTCCCGTTTCCTGACGTTCCTGAAATCCACCGATGAAGGCGGGCGTCCCATGCTGGATCACACCCTGCTGGTTTATGGTTCTGGGATGAACAGCGGTCCGCGGGGCGAACACTCCCCGAAAAATCTGCCACTGCTCGTCGCGGGCGGCGGTGCCTGCGGGCTGAAACATGGCCAGCACCTCGCGCATGATCCAGAGAAGCATCCGCCTCTCGCCAATGTGCTGCTTTCGGTCGCCTCGAAGATGGGGGTGGAGACAGAAAAGTTTGCGGATAGCACCGGCACTTTATCCGGGCTCGGTTGAGTCGGAGGTGGCGGTCAGTGCGGCCGCCCGGGCGCGCAGGCGGGGCAGGGCCTCGGTGCGGCCCAGCCATTCCAAGGCCGGGAGGAGATCGACCCCGTGGGTCTGGCCGGTGGTGAGGACGCGCAGGGGGAACATCAGCGCACCAGGCTTGATCCCGAGGGTGGCGGCAGCGGCGTTGATGGCTGATTGCAGGTCACTGGCGGCCCAGGATGGAGCGTCTTCCAAGTGAGTGAGCAGCGTGGCGAGCCGATTCGCCAGATCCGGCTGAGCCGCGAGTTTGGCCTGGGCGTCTTCGGCGATGGGGGCGTTGCCGTCGAAAAGCATGGGGAGGTGCTCGGCCAGCTCGGGAATGCCTTTGATCTTGGGGCGGATCAGCGGCAGCGCTCCGACGAGCCGGGGGTCATCAGTGCCGGGCACGGGCTCGGTCTGGCGGAGCAGCCAGGCGATGGCGAGGTGGTCGAAGGACGGGGTGTCGAGCTTGGCGAGATACTGGGCATTCACCCAGCGGCATTTTTCGAGGTCAAACTTGGC
>CAIZWU010000188.1 GCA_903936775.1 uncultured bacterium
GCCCTCTACAAAACCAGCGGCCACTTCCCCTACTACAAGGAAAGCCAGTTCGGTGCGATTATGGAGAACGAGCAGATGCAGGAATGCGCCGATGCCGGCTGCTCCTGCGCGGAAGTGATGGAACGCCTCGACGGGGTTTCCAAAAAGCTGGCCGAAGGCATCAACGAACGCGCCGGCCGCGAGGTGATCCCGCCCGACCGCATTCTGTCAGACGACAAGCTCCTTGATGGCTTCATGCTGAAGCCGATGAACTGCCCGCATCACATCAAAATCTACGACAGCCAGCCCCGCAGCTACCGCGATCTTCCCGTCAGGCTGGCCGAATTCGGCACCGTTTACCGCTGGGAAAAGAGCGGCGAGCTGAACGGCCTCACCCGCGTCCGCGGCTTCACCCAGGACGATGCCCACCTCTTCTGCACCGAAGACCAGGTCGCGGAGGAAGTCCTCAATTGCCTCAGCCTCGTCAAGACCGTCCTGACCACGCTCGGTATGGACAACTACCGCGTCCGCGTCGGCCTGCGCGATCCTGACAGCAGCAAGTTCACTGGCGATCCCGCCCAGTGGGACAAGGCCGAAGCCGCCTGCCGCGCCGCCGCCGCCACCCTCGGCGTGCCCTTCACGGAAGAGCCTGGCGAAGCCGCCTTCTACGGCCCCAAGATCGACTTCGTGGTCAAGGACGTGATCGGCCGGGAATGGCAGCTCGGCACCGTCCAGGTGGACTACGTCCTGCCTGTCCGGTTTGACCTCAGCTACATCGGAGCCGATAACGCCAAACACCGTCCCGTCATGATCCACCGTGCGCCCTTCGGCAGCATGGAGCGTTTCACCGGCGTGCTCATCGAGCACTTCGCCGGCCACTTCCCGGTGTGGCTCGCCCCGGAGCAGGTCCGCATCCTGACCATCAGCGAAAAGAGCGAAGCCTTCGCCACCGATGCCCTCGCCCAGCTCAAAGCCGCCGGCCTCCGCGTCAGCCTGGACAACAGCCCCGAGAAAGTCGGGGCCAAAATCCGCAACGCCCAGCTCCAACGCATTCCCTACATGCTCGTCATCGGAGAAAAAGAAGCCGCCGCCGCCAGCGTCAGCGTCCGCCACGCCAGGAAGGGAGACCTCGGAGTCAGGCTCTTGGCCGACTTCCTTTCCGAAGTTTCCCGCGAGGTGGCGGAACGGAGTTTATGAAGCCGGTCAGCTTCATCTGCTATTGATTGGCAAAGAAATTTTTGTCAGGGTGGTGCCATTCTGAATGGAAACCATCCTTCTTGTCATTCCCGTTCTTGTCACGCTGGTCGTCGGCGCAATTCTTTTTCTGATCAGGGAAAAGCGGTTTGCGCCGTGGATTTGGGTGCCGGCATCGGCATGGGGTTTAGGGCGCTGTCTCAAACTGCTGCTGGGGGTATTCATGATGAGGAACACCCGGCCTGAACCCAAGGAGGGACTCTGGTTGGGGTTTGATCCATTGGCTCTTTATGCGGTGCTTTGCGCCGGGCTGGTGGGACTGGTGGTATGGTTGGGGTTTCCCCGGAAAACCACCTGGCGGGATAAATCCTGGGCTGGGGGTGTGCTTGTTCTCATAGGCGTTCCCCTCTTGATGGGAGGCCTGAAAGTCCTTTTTGGCGCTGGCGCTGGCTCTGGCTCTGGAAGTATCTGGCTGATCGCTCTTCTGGCCGCAGGCGTTCCTGCCTTGTTCGTTGCCGTTTTGCTTTTCCTGCTGAGGAAGCGGTCGGTTGCTCCCTGGATTTGGATGCCGGTGACGGCGTGGAGTGCCTGGGGTGGTTTGAGCCTGTTGCCCACGGTTATGCCGAGGGATCCAAAATTTGGCCCGGCTGAATGGAACCTTTTTGGATTGGATGCGCTCCTTGTTCTTTGTGTTTTGTTCTTTACCGGGGCTGTGGTGGTTGGGGCCTTGATTTGTTTTCCCAGGAGGCTCACCTGGCGGGCTAAATCCTGGCTGGGTGGGTTGGTGGTATCGGCTGCGGTTCCCCTGGCGGGTTGGCTTTTGTTCACCAATCCCTTTTCCCTGCAATTGATTGGTCCGGATGGCAAACCGGTTACCGGGGCGACGATCTATCGGTTCCACCGTGGTTTGGGAGGCCGCTTGCCAGCAGTAACGGAGAAAACCAGCGATGCTGAAGGAATCGTGATCTACCGGGTTTTTCACTGGACGGACCTGAGTTTAGTTGTTCCTCAAAGTGCCTCATGGGTCACTACCGAAATATCTTTTCGTTCCCCGGAAGAAGGGGGGGGCGACTTGAATCCAGTCAATTTCAACAAAAAGGTCAGCCTGTCATGGGGAAATGGTCTCAGCACGGACTTCAATCATGCCTTTCATGGCAAACCCTCGTCGGGATGGAGGCTTCCAGATCGGGAGGCAAGTGGCCATGCGGGGTGGGTGGTCCGCGACGCCGTGGCCAAAGAGCGTATTCCGATTTATTTACATAGCGGCGTTCGACCGATTTTCACCGGGTTGCTTGAGTTGCTGCGCACGCAATTGAGGGATCGTACGCTTGTCGCACAGTTTCCATTCGTAGCTCAGGAGATTGCCAGCAGCTCATATGGTGTGTTTCTTGGTCAGGAATTCCGGGATCTCCATACCTGGACCCTCAACACCAACGCTCCGATTGAATGGCGCGTGCGGGAGGCGCTTTTCACGCAAGCAGGGGTATTGGCGGGCTGGATGGATAATATTGATAGGATTCAGCGCGCCGGAGGCCCCCCGCGTGAAGCGGTCCTCGACGACATCCGGCCTTGGATCGGGTCGGCGGGGACTGGTCCTGCTGGTTTGGATTCGGAACAGAAACAGCGTTTGATCCGCGATAGAGTGAATGAAGAAGCCGGTATGCTGCTGGAGCACATCCGCCTTCATCCAGGAACCACTGGTCGTAGTCTGAGGGACTTCGAACAGCTACTCGCTGAGCCCAACCCGGGATGATTTCAAAATGGGAGGAACGGGAGGAAAGAGGCAGATTGCTTCGCCGCGCTTGCCGAAGGCAGGGGGCGGGTGATGGGAAGAGTATGAGTGCTGATGTGATTAGAATTGATCCGAGGACGGCGCAGCCGCTGGTGGGGTGCTGGATGGGGCGTAGCAGTCGCTGGTGGTGGTGTCCGCGGCCATCTGTCCAGCATTGGCGTGGCTCCAGCGGCAGGCCGGTGAGCCGGGGGTAGGGATTCCCAGTAGGGGCCGCGCCGTAAGCACCTGAATGACAATCCGGTTGCCGTGGGGGCGTAGAGTGGCAAGAAGCTGAGACCCAAGCTTGGATTTCTCTGCCTCCCCTTCTCCCATGAGCGAACGCCCTTCTTCTGCCGACCCTGCCGCCCCCCGCGATGACCGCGCCATGGTGCAGGAATTGAATACGGTCTATAAACGGATGAAGGAGGAGCTGGGCCGGGTGATCGTGGGCCAGCATGAGGTGGTGGAGCAGATGCTGATCGCGATTTTCTGCCGGAGCCATGCGCTGCTGGAAGGGGTGCCGGGATTGGCGAAAACGCTGCTGGTTTCCACCCTGAGTCAGGTGCTGGATCTGGGCTTCAAGCGGATCCAATTCACGCCCGACCTGATGCCGGCGGACATCACCGGGACGGATATTCTGGAGGAGGACCAGGCGACCGGGAAGCGGTCGTTCCGGTTTGTGCATGGGCCGCTGTTTTCCAACATGGTGCTGGCGGATGAAATCAACCGCACCCCGCCGAAGACCCAGGCCGCGCTGCTGGAAGCGATGCAGGAACATCACGTGACGGTGGGCGAGGTGACTTATCCGCTGCCGGAGCCGTTTTTTGTGCTGGCGACGCAGAACCCTATCGAGCAGGAAGGCACCTTCCCGCTGCCTGAGGCGCAGCTGGACCGGTTCATGTTCAATATTCTGGTGGGCTATCCCACGGCCGAGGAGGAAGAGCAGATCATCCGTCAGGTGACCGGCACCGCCAAGCCGGTGGTGAGCAAGCTGCTGGATGCCCGCACGGTGCAGGAACTGCAGCAGGTGGTGCGCCGCGTGCCGGTGGCGGATCATGTGATCAACTATGCCTCGACCTTGGTGAGGGCCTCGCGGCCGAAGGAAAAGGAGGCGCCGGATTTTGTGAAGGAAATGGTGGGCTGGGGAGCCGGGCCGCGTGCGGGGATTTATCTGATCACCGCAGCCAAGGCCCGGGCGATTCTCCAGGGCCGTTACCACGCCACCACGGCCGATGTTCAGTATTGCGCCCTGCCGGTGCTGCGGCACCGCATCGTGACTACCTTCAATGCGGAAGCAGCCGGGGTGAAGAGCGATCAGATTGTGCGGATGCTGCTGGATCACTTCAAGCCGAAGGCAGAGTTGGATGTGTGAGGAATGAAGCGGGGAAGGTGCAGGGGTCAGGCGACCCGCCAGCCTCCGAAGTAAACTTTGACCATGGCTGAACCTTTACCATCGCAGGACTACATGCGGCTGCTGCCCGGCGGGACGGCCGGGATGCTGACGCGGCTGGAGTTTCTGGCGCGGGCCAAAAAACAGGGGCCGATGAGTGGCCGGCACACCAGCCCGAACAAGGGGTTTTCCGTGGTGTTCGCGGAGCACCGGCAATACATGCCTGGGGACGATTTGAAGAACTTGGATTGGCGGGTCTTTGCCAAGGCCGACAAGTTTTACATCAAACAATACATCGAAGAGACCAACCTGCGGGCGACGGTGGTGCTGGATTGTTCGGGATCGATGAAATACCGGGGCGAACTGGCGTCATCGGTGGAGGGGAAGAAGATTTCGAAATTTGAATACGGGCAGTATCTGGCCGCAGGGTTGTCCTATCTGATGGTGAAACAGCAGGATGCGGTGGGACTGGTGACGTTCGATGACCAGATCCGCAGCTTCATCAAGGCGGCCAGCCGGCCGAGTCAGGTGCGGCTGGTGCTGGAGGCGCTGCATCAGGCGGCGCCGGGGCAGGACACCCGGCTGGGCGGGGTGCTGCACGAAGTGGCGGAGCGCATCCCCCAGCGCGGGCTGGTGGTGATCATCAGTGATTGTTTTGACAGCGCGGAGGAGATCGTGAAGGCCTTCCACCATTTCAAATACCGGAACCACGAGATCGTGCTTTTCCATCTGATGGCAGAAGAGGAACTGACCTTTCCGTTCACGGGCAGTCAGGAGTTCAAGGATCTGGAAGGGCTGTCCCAGCGGCTCCGGGTGGATCCCCGCACGGTGCGCAGTGCCTATCTGGAACGGGTGAAACAGCATGTCGCGCAGATCGAAGCGGCCTGCGGCCAGCTCAATGCGGACTACGTGCCAGTCAGTACCAAACAGCCCTATCATGACGCCCTCGCCGACTTCCTCGGGCGCCGCCGCCGTTAGCGGTTTCCCTTTTATCCTTCATCTTTCCGCTCCGTGTCCTTCCTCAATCTCGCGCTCCTCGGCGGCCTCGC
>CAIZWU010000189.1 GCA_903936775.1 uncultured bacterium
AGGTCATTATGGGATTTCATGCGGTGAAATGCCCTTTTGTAGGGCCTTCCACGAGTTTACTTGCCCTTACAGCGTCTCCGCATATCGATCTAATCCCCCCGCTCATTCCCGTTGCGCCAAAACGTCAAGGGTTGGCTTACTTGCCACTCACATTGATGCGAAGCAATCGTTCGCGGACAGTGACATCGACTTTGGACCCATTTTCATTAATGGATGAGGTTTCTATACTGTAGATGAATTCGAACTTGGAAACCTGCCTTGGGGGCGGGTGTTGAGTATTCCACCGGCGGCAGATGAACTCGGCCACCGGTTGGCGGAACACCTGATAGCCCAGGGCGTCCTCATAGGACATTTCCCGGAAGAGCTGTCTCCAGCGATGGTTTGGATAGAGGACCGCGGGGCAAACGGGTCTTTCCCAATTCACGGGGGTGCCCTGCCGGAGTAAATCGACTTCTGAGCGGTCGTTCAGCAGCGCCCTCGCTACATACCAGCCATCCTTGGAGGGAGTATCCTCAAACATGTTCCATTTTTGCGCCAGTCCACCGGCTTCGTTTAAAAACCGTGATCCGGGAATGCGGCGGTTGGGCTGGGATCGGCCAAAAAGGCCGGCGAGGTTGACCGCGAGCACATAGATCAGCAGGAGGCCGCACAAACCCTGCGAAGCCCAATGCAGGGCAGAAGGTTCATTTCCACTGCTGGTGGGGACCTTGTGCTGCCCGGTTGGCAGGGGGAAGCGGGCGAATAAACGGCTGTTCCAAAAGACCGCAGGAAGGAAGAGGGTCAGCCCGGCCAGCGCCACAAAGGAGAAAAGACCAACGGTCAGCAGGAGTTCGATTCCCAAGTGCATGGCGGCCAATGCGGTCACCACCGCCAGCCTGACCCAGACGGTTCGCCAGGGCACGAACAGCAGCAAGGGACCGGCCCATTCCAGAAGAAAAGTCCCCCAGGTCAATCCGGTGAGGAGCTGAGGGAAATGCAGTGCCCATGCGGCCAGCGGTTTGGCATAAAAATCGTGCGCCAGAGTGCCGGTAATCACGCCGCCCTGAAACCAGTCGGGGTTGGACTTGTAGATAGCCGAACACAGGTACATCAGCGCCATTTGCAGCAGGATGGCGGCCGAGGCCACCGATAGCACGGGTGACCAGTCGCTCTCCTCCACCGCGTTTCCGCGGCGGTTTTTGAGCCAAGTATCCACCGACCACACGCGTTCCAGCGGCAGGAACATCGCCCAGAACAAAAGCATGCGGAGGATGTGATCGCCGCCATAAAGGATCGGCGGCACCCGGTTCTGCACCGACATGAGCATCAGCCAGGAACCAATGACCACCCAGCGCGTTTTGAAGCCAACCAGAAGCGCCAGGGCCAAGACGGCTGCGATCCCGAACAGCACGGCCTGGAACGCCCACGTGCCGCTTCCGAAATGAAACGACCAAATCCAGATACTGGTGAAATGATGGTGGATGACCGCGCGCGGAAACATGCCGTCGTCGGTATACATCGCGGTTAAATCCGTGGCGCGGACCAGGAGGTCTGCCAGCAGCAGCAGTCCAATCGCGATGCGGAACAGCGCCAGCGAGCGCGGGTCGATGGCGAACAAATTCCTCAGGGTGGGTGGCTTGCACGACTCTGCGGGAAGGGCGGTGGGGGGCGGCGTGACCGCGTTGGGCTGCCGGTCAGGCTTGGGAGAATTTTTTTTCATGGAAAGATTCGGATGCTGGCTGTGGGAAATGCGGATGACCATATCTTTTGATGTCCGCTTTGCCATAATAATTTTCACTAGCGGATTCCGGGCGCATTGACTCATAAATAATGACACCGGAGCGGAATTCCGGAACAGCGCCAAGGGAGGTGGTTGACCCAAAAAGAATGACTCCGTGGTTATGCCACCTCCCATGAGTCAGAAAGCCATCCGTGGGTATCTTCAAATCCAGCAGACCCCCTACCAGAACCGACCCGGCCGCAAGGCCCGCAGGTCGATCAGTTCCCATCCGGGTAACGTCCACGCGCCGACTTTGCCATCGTGGGAAATCCCCAGCAGGACGTGCCGGGCCTCATGCTGCACTTTACCAGTGAGGGCATCGGGCGCCTAATAAAATAACCGGAGACTGCTGGCGCGGGAGCTTTGTTCGAAAAGCTTCGGATCCAGATAGGTGACGCGTCCGCTGGGCAGATGGGTCAGTTGCAGGTCGGGGTAACCGGAGCGTTGTGCCTTGCCTGCCCGGGTGGAGGGCAGGATGCAGGTAAAGTCCCCCTGATGCAGCAGCGTGCGGAGCCTGGCCTCCACCAACCGGCTGGCTTCGTTCATACGGCGCAGGTTATTGGCCGGGTTTTCCGGACCATTCAGCCATGCCAGCAGGCTATCGCCGGCCTTGGAAAGGTGATCAAGCAGGGCCTGGTCCGCTGCCGCTTTCCGGTCCATGCGGATGACCAGATAGCCGGTGGCTGCGAAGACCACCTCGCGAAACGGAACGTGTTCCATCGACCTGGACGTTTTCATCTGCGCCCGGATGGCTTCCTCCCGGTCCTCTTTCTCCCGGGCGGGGGCGTGGAGAGCTCATTCTGCCAAGCAGGACAGGGAAGTCAGGCCGGCGGGCGACAGAAGCGGAGGCACCGCATGGGATTGTCAGGAAAAGTTCAGGGCTTCCTTCAGGTGGAGGGCCGCTTCGGCAGCCGATTCCGCGCTGGTAGCATGAATGCGGCACAGCACCGTTCCGGAAAGCACCTGGCTGCCAGTCTTCACGATTTCATCCAAGCCCACCCGGTGGTCGACCGCATCGGCGGCAATGCGCCGGCCGGCCCCCAGATTCAGCACCACCTGGCCAATCACCCCGGCATCAAAAGCGGTGAGGGTTCCACCGCGGTCCGATTTGAAATCAACGATCACCGGTGCCATGCCGGTGCTGCGTCCCAGGGTGTCGAGGGCGGCCACGTCACCGCGCTGGGCTTTGACCATCTCCTGGAATTTTGCCCAGGCGGAGCCATCGCGCAGCCGTGCGGCATGGGTGGCCCGTGGAGTTCCGGAAACTCCTCCGGCGAGGTCCAGAATCAAGGACTCGAGATCTTCCGGCCCGCGTCCCTGCAGGCAATCGACACATTCGCGCACTTCCAAGGCATTCCCAGCGCTGCGGCCGTTGGTTTCCGACATCGGATTGAGCAGGGCTTTGACCGATACCCCCCCGAGGGTTCCGGCATCGATCAGGGATTGTGCGAGGGCCTCAGCTTCGGCCCGCGTGCGCATGAAGGCCCCGCTGCCGAATTTCACATCGAGCACGAGGCGGTCCAGTCCTTCAGCCAGTTTTTTGCTCATGATGCTGGCGGTGATGAGGGCAATGCTGGGCACGGTCCCGGTGACATCCCGCAAGGCATAGAGTTTGCGGTCGGCCGGGCAGAGGCGCGGGGTTTGGCCGGCCATGAAAGCGCCGAGGGATTGAATCTGCCCCATCATTTCCTCACGGCTCAGGCCGACCCGGAATCCAGGGATGCTTTCCAGCTTGTCGAGGGTGCCCCCGGTGATTCCGAGGCCGCGACCGGAGATCATGGGGACCCACAAGCCATCGACGGCCAGCAGCGGGGCCAGCACCAGGGAGGACTTGTCGCCGATGCCGCCGGTGGAGTGTTTGTCCACCACCGCCGGACGTTTGTCAGGAGGGCCGAAGTCCAGCACATCGCCGCTGTCACGCATCGCCCGGGTCAGAGCCCACTTTTCCTCCGCCGTCATGTCCTTGAAAAAGATCGCCATGGCCAGGGCGCTCAATTGGTAATCCGGGATGGAACCATTCGTCAGGCCGGCGACGAGGAATTCGATCTCGGTCGCGGTCAGGACGCCGCCATCGCGTTTGCGGGCAATCAGGGAAGGGACGTGCACAGCGGAAGGATTTGGTGAGGGCTTCAGACGCCGACGGGGTGCCAGGTGGTGCGGGTTTCGGTCAATTCAAGGAGCCGGTAGGGTCCCGCGGCCTGGTCGTGGTCCAGCCAGTCGATCTTGTCAGGGAAGACGGTGACGCGCTTGAGATTGATCGCGCTGCCGGCGCGGAGCAGGGCTGTCAAGGCAGGGTCGGCAATGGCATCCACGAGGCTGTCGATGTCCCGGTGGTCGGCGGCGGCCGGAACGAGTTCGGATCGTTGCCCTGTCAGGATATTCACCGTGCCGGCCGGCACATCGGAGGTGGCGATGGCTTCCGCCAGGGTCATGGCCGGCAGGGGATAGGCGTCGGAGGCCACGAGGATGACCGTATTTCCTACCGCGATGGCATTTCCGATCAGGGTTACGGCGGACAGCAGGGCAGGGCGGTCCGGGGCGAAGGCCACCACCACTCCGGCGGGGTCGACGGTGGAGAAATTGAAATACGGCGCGGCGACGGGATTCACCGAACCGAAGACCTGGGCCAGCTTGTCAGTCCAGCCGGCCACATAAACCAGGCGGTCAATCGCCGCCGCGACTTCCGCTGCCGCTGCCTTCGGGGTGGCTCCGGTGGATTGCCCCAATTCCGCGGCGAAGGCCTCGGCACGTCCTTCGATCATTTCGGCCAGCCGGTAAAGGATCTGTCCGCGCAGGTAGGCGGTGCTGCCCGACCAGCCGGGCAGAGCGCTGCGGGCAGCCACCACGGCATCGCGCAGGTCTTTTTTGGAAGCTCGCCCGTAATGCGCCAGATGCGCGCCATCCGCCGGGGCGGTGGCGGTCAGGACCCGGCCGCTTTCCGGCCGGGGAAATTTCCCGCCGATGAAAAGCTTGTAGGTTTTCAGGATATTCAGGCGTGGACGGGGCGCGGCAGGCATGGGAAAAGGCGGACGGATTCTGCCGCAACTTAGGGCGCAATGCGGGATCGGCAAGTTCCGTGCCGTGGGGATGAGCCGCGGGCCGAAAACGCCCGTCCCGGGTCATCGTTCCGGTCAGGCGCGTTCCAGGGTGATCACACATTCCAAGTGTTTGGTCTGCGGAAAGAGGTCAAAGGGCTGCACCTTGCGCAGTTGATAACCATGATCGAGGAATAACCGCAGATCGCGCATCTGGGTAGCGGGATTGCAGGAAACATAGACCACGGTGCGCGGGCCGTAAGCAAAAAGCTGGGTCAGGAAAATCTCATCACTGCCCCGCCGGGGCGGGTCAATCAGCACCGCGGTCTCGGCGGCCGGAGTGGTGATTTTGGAAAAAATCGCTTCCGCACTGCCGGCGGTAAACTGGCAATTGGTCAGGCCGTTCCGTGAGGCATTCCGGCCGGCGCGCTCCACGGCACTGGCGGCGATCTCCACGCCCGTCACCTGCTCGAATTCACGGGCGCCAAACAGGCTGAATAATCCGCTGCCGCAGTAGGCATCCACCAGATACCGGGCTCCGGCGGAGCGGGCTTCGGTGATCGCATAACCGGTGAAGGCTTCGAGGATAAATGGGTTGTTCTGGAAAAAATCGCCCGCGAGGAATTCAAACTCCAGCGGTCCCACCTTCTCATGGGCCAGGGCATTGGAATCGGTCATCACGCCTTCCAGGGTGTCGCGGAGCAGCAGGGTGGCTCCTTTTTTGAAGGAGGCCGATTTCGCCCTGACACCCTCCCGGATGGCCGGCAGCGCGGCATTGATGGCGTCGGTGGCGATATCACAGCGGGGCACGTCCAGCAGATCATAGCGTCGGCCGGACTTGAGGAATCCAATCTCCTTGACCGGTCCGCCATCGCGGGGTGCTTCGAAGTGCGGAGTGATTTTTGAACGGTAGCCGTATTCCCGGGGCGATCCGATCACGGGCAGCACCTCGTGCTCCACTTTGCCCATGTGTTTCAGCAATTCCGCCACCTGCTGGCGTTTCCAGCGGAGCTGGGCGGCATACGTGAGATTTTGATATTGGCAGCCCCCGCACTGACCAAACAGGGGGCAGGGGGGCGTCACCCGGTCCGGGGAAGGAGTGAGGACTTCGATCAGGTCCGCTTCGGAAAAGTTCTTCTCGTTGCGGAAGACGCGCGCCCGCACCCGCTCGCCGGGCAGGGCAAAGGCCACCATCACCACCCAACCATCCAGCCGGCCGAGGCCCTGGCCCATGTTGGTCAGGGTGGCGATCTCCAGTTCGATCTCCTGATGCCAGGAGAACGGGGTGGGGACGAACTTTTTCGGAGGACGTGGGGTCACCGGGGCGGAACTCATGGCTGCTTTCCGCCGCGGGCCAGCAGGCTCAGGGAAACAAAAGTACGCAGGGCCACGAGGACGGTGCAGCCCAAAACCACCATGCTGAGCCACTTGGTGCTATCGCCGCCCGAATAGGCCCGGCCGGCTATAAAAAACCGGGAGCCCGGCATGGCAATCGTCAAAAACGAAAGGGCCAGCCCGGCATAAAGCGGCCAGTGTTTTCCCTTGTCACTCAGCCAGCCGAATAACACCGCCAGCGCTGCGGAGATGCCGCAGACCATCAGGCCGGATTTCCCTTTGGGATTCCATCCGAGCACGTGGTCATGACTGTAAAAACCGCTCACGAGGCCCAGTACCAGAAGCATGGCGGCAAACGAATAAAGAATAGTGGCAACACTGCGTTTCATCCCAACGGAATGCCACGGCTGGCCCGATGCCGCAAGCGTCCATCCGGGGGAAGGCAAAAGGGTGGAGGCCCTTCTCCCCGCCAGACCTTCCCGGCCGGCTTCAAATCTTTGGTTCCGCCTCCCGATTTTCCCCTATTTCGTCAATTGTCATCCGCCGATTTCCCATACAAGATGGCGCCCCATGAAAGTCGGCTTCAATCTCCTCCTCTGGACGACTCACTTTGTTGAGTCGCAATTCGATCTCCTCACCAAGCTCAAAACCACCGGTTACGATGGCGTGGAGATTCCCATTTTCGACAATAGCGATGTCGGCCATTTCAAGAAGATCGGCGATGCGCTCAAGGACAATGGCCTGGAATCCACCGCCGTCACGGTGTGTCCCGATGAGCAGCACAACGCCATCAGCCCCGTCGCCGCCCACCGCCAGGGCGCCCTCGACCACTTGAAAAAGGTGATCGACTGCGGCCATGCCGCCGGCATCAAGCTCCTCTGCGGTCCTTATTACCAGGTCCTCGGCAACTTCACCGGCTCCTTTCCCACCGAAACCGAATTGGAGCACGCCGCCGAGGTCCACCGCCCGCTCGCCGACTACGCGCAGCAGGCCGGCATCACCCTCGCCATCGAGTCCCTGAACCGTTTCGAGTCCCACCTCCTCAACACCATGGAGCAGGCCAAGGCTTATGTGAAGCGCGTCAACCACCCGAACTTCGGCACCATGTATGACACCTTCCACGCCAACATCGAGGAAAAGAACCCCCTCGCGGCCTTGAAGGACAATCTCGACGTGGTCCGGCACATCCACATCTCCGCCAACGACCGCGGCACTCCTGGCAAGGACCACTGCCCGACCCGCGAAACCATCGCCATCGCCAAGGACGGCGGCTACAACGGCTACCTCACGATTGAAGCCTTCAGCGGTTCCCTCCCGGACCTCGCTGCGGCCACCCGCGTCTGGCGTTCTTTCTTCAAAAACGAAGAGGAAGTCTACACCGACGGATACGCTTTTGTGAAGTCCTGCCTCTAACCCGCCCAGACCGGCCGGGCCCCGGCGCCGCATTTCCCCGCAAAGCGGCACTGCCCGGAAAGCAGTGCCGTTTTTTGCGGCGGGCTCCTGGAGTCAGCTAGCTTCCCCTGCAGGACCGTGACCGGTCAATACCAGTTCCGGTTCCGTGCCTCTATGCCGAGATTCTGTCCCGCCGGGGTTTTATCGAATCATTTGGGGTCGGTTCCCCTCCCAGAATTCCCCTTTTCAATTGCCTCCTCCCACCTACGCTTGCCGCCACATCACGCAGGGGCGCTGGACCGAATCCGGCTGAGATCTTCCGAAATCACACGCGGAGGAACCCTTTGAACCTGATCCGGCCAGTCCCGGCGAAGGGAGTCAAAGTCACATCAGCAGGCCACGTCCGCCCACCACGGCGACCGTGGCCTTTCCGCGTCCACCCCAAACTTCCCATCCTCCCAGGATTTCCCTTTCCAAAATACTGAAAACTGAGCCGGAGCTCAGCGCAGACAGACGGGCCAGACCCTTGAAAAACGAGTCAATAACTGAAATAGAGAAAACTTCCCCATCATGATCTCCTCTCACGAATCCCCCGGCTCTCCCGAAACCGAAAGCACCACCGTCACCCACGACGCCTCCCGCAAGCCCCTCCCCGCTTCCACCCGCGTTTACGTCCCCGGCCAGCTCCACCCGCAGATCCGCGTGCCCATGCGCGAGATCGGCCTCTCCGACACCAAGTCCTTCAACGGCCGCATCGAGAAAAACGATCCCGTCCGCGTCTATGATTGTTCCGGCCCCTGGGGCGATCCCGCCTTCACCGGCAGCTCCGAGGAAGGCCTCCCCGCCCTCCGCCGCGAGTGGATCCTCGATCGCCAGGACGTGGAAGCTTACGACGGCCGCGCCGTCCAGCCGCAGGACAACGGTTACCTCACCGAAAAACACGCCGAGTTCGCCTCCAAATCCGAGCGTGCCAACAAGTTCATCGAATTCCCGGGCCTCACCGCCGAGCGCCGCCAGCCACTTCGGGCCACCGGCAAACCGGTCACCCAGCTCCACTACGCCCGTCAGGGCATCATCACGCCGGAGATGGAATTCATCGCCATCCGCGAAAACCTCCGCCGCGCCCAAATCGCCGACCTCAAGGAAGACATCGTCCGCAACCACCTCGACAAGCAGCACAACGGCTCCACCCAGTCGCCTGACAGCCCCTATACCCCCGGCATCTTCGGTCGATTCCCCCAGCGCATTCCCAAGGAAATTACCCCCGAATTCGTCCGCAGCGAAGTGGCTGCCGGCCGCGCCATCATCCCGCTGAACATCAATCACCCCGAGTGCGAACCGATGATCATCGGCCGCAATTTCCTCGTCAAAATCAACGCAAATATCGGCAACAGCGCCGTCGCTTCCAGCATTGAGGAGGAAGTCGAAAAAATGCGTTGGGCCACCAAGTGGGGGGCCGACACGGTGATGGATCTCTCCACCGGTAAAAACATCCACGCCACCCGCGAGTGGATCCTGCGCAATTCCCCCGTCCCCATCGGCACCGTCCCGATTTACCAGGCCCTCGAAAAAGTGAACGGCAAAGCCGAGGACCGTACGTGGGAACTCTACCGCGATACCCACATCGAGCAGGCCGAGCCGGGCGGCGCTTATTTCACCAGCCACGCCGGCGGCCTTCTGCGCTTTGTCCCCATGACTGCCAGCCGCATGACCGGCATCGTGAGCCGCGGCGGCTCCATCATGGCCAAGTGGTGCCTCGCCCATCACAAGGAAAACTTCCTCTACACCCACTGGGACGAAATCTGCGACATCTGCGCCGCCTACGATGTGAGTTTCTCCATCGGCGACGGACTCCGCCCCGGCTCCATCGCCGATGCGAATGACAAGGCCCAGTTCGGCGAGTTGGAAGTCCAAGGAGAACTCACCACCCGAGCCTGGGCCAAAGGCTGCCAGGTCATGAACGAAGGCCCCGGCCACGTCCCGATGCACATGATCGAGGAAAACATGGCAAAGCAGTTAGAATGGTGCCACGAGGCCCCCTTCTACACCCTCGGGCCATTGACCACCGACA
>CAIZWU010000190.1 GCA_903936775.1 uncultured bacterium
ACCTTCAAACAGTTTCTGAAAAAGGCTGGATTCGGCCGGATTGTGGTCGGCACCGGCGAAAAAGCCATCTCCTATGCTGAAAAGCAGAAGTTCGACCTCGTGTTTCTCGATTTGCAACTCCCCGACATGTCGGGCGACGAAGTTTATCTTCGCCTCAAAGATTTGCATCCGGACCTGCCGATTGTCATCATTACTGGCTACCCGAGCAGCTCGATGCTGAACAAAATCCTCCAGTGTGGCCCCGTGACCGTGATCAAAAAGCCCATCGAATTTGAACAATTGAACCGGACGTTGAAGCAATTTGAAGTGGGGTAGATCCCTCTGCCAGGAACCTCCGGAAGAGACCATGAAACAGCGCCGACGATACCCTGGCGGGTTCAAAGCCCAAGCCGTGGAACGGCGGGCTGCGGGGGGACCTCATCCGGCAAAGGACCCGGCTGGGAGTCACCGGTCCCCGGCTTTGTGATCTTCCGTTCAAAATCAACCTGGCTTTCAGGCTAACGCCGCGGAAATACCGGGGTGAAGTAATAGAGCGCGCGGTTCAGGTTGGCGGGGGAGGAGGTTTCGTCGAGGAGGCGGCCGTCGTAGATGAGGCGGGCGACATAACCATAATAGGTGCGGTTGCCGTAGGCTTTGGTTTCCGGGACGGAGAAGGAGGGGCGGAGGTAGTTGACCTGCAGCCACTCGGGGACGCCTGCCAGCCAGTCAGGCAGGATGGAGAGCCAGGTGACTTCCGGGGGATTGGCGGTGGAGAGGTCGATTTCGGTGCCGTTGACGGTTTCGAAGAGGAAGACTTGGAGCTCCATCTTGGCCCGGTCGATAGCCGATCCGGCGATGACGGTGGCGCTGGTGGGGAGGGCGCTGCCGGAGGCGACAATGGGGAGCCGGAGGGCGATTTTTTCTGCTCCCGGAGGCATGGCGGCGGGTTCCTGTTTGACGGTGATGGGACCGAAACTGAGGGGGCGCTTCCGGTCTTCCTCCGTGCGGATTTCATAGCCGGTGCGGAGGAAGGCGGCGTAGCGGTCGACGCCCTGGACGATCGCCACCGCCAGCTGGGTCTGATAGTCGCGGTTGGCCAGCTTCTGGGCTTCATCCTTATGGGAGAGATAACCCAATTTGCAGGAGATGGCGGGCATGCGGATGTCGCGCAGTTCGTCCACCCGGACCCTTTTGATGCCGAGATCGAGAGGGCGGACGCTGCGCACCACACTGCCCTGGATGGTGGTGGCGAGGGCGAGGCTTTCGCGGTCATTGATGTTGCCGGCGAAGAAGCGTTTGTCGATATTGGGGCTGTCGCTTTCCACCGTGGCGGGGGTGCCGGCGGGGGGGAGGGTGGCGCATTCAAAACCGCGGAGGGCGGCGGCTCCGCTGGCGGCGCGGAGGTTGAGATAGATGGCCTCTTCGGGCACCTCATTGGCGGTCAGGACGCGCAGGGCGGGGAGGATGGATTTATCTTCCTGCCGGGTGAGGACCACCTGATAACCGTTGGCTTTGAGGAGGGGAGCGAGGAGTTTGGCGACGGCCAGGGTGAGGTCCTTTTCGGCAATGTAGGGGGATTTGATGCCGGTATCCTTGCCCCCGCCGGACGGGTCCAGCACCACGGTGCGGAGGATGGCAGGGTCGCGGCGGTCGTTGGGCCGGAGGATGGGGTCGAGGATGTTCCGGACGTCGAACACGGAGATCATCGGCATCTCCTTGGGCTGGACGACGGGAAAGCTGAAAAAGAAGGTCCAGCCGTTTAGTTTGACCCGCTTTTCACCGACGTTGAGATCAATGCTGAATTTCGCATCGGCGCTGCGGATGGTGAATGATTTCTGCCAAACCTCCGGGGAGCGGAGGTCGTAGTAGGCGGCGACCTGGTTGGCCGGGACGTAGGCGCGGCCTTTGTAATAGACGGGCCGCCATTCGACTTTGGCCGGGGGCGGGAGGGTAGGTTTGGCGGGCGCGGCCGGGGTGGTTTTGGGGGATTTGGGAGTGGTTTTTTTGTTCTGGGCAGGCGCGGGTCCAGCCAGCAGGCAGAGCAGTAGAATCAGCAGGAGGCGCACAGCAGGATAAGAAGGGAAAGGAAAGGACTCTCAGCGGAAAAATGCGCGTTGTCTTGCGGCAAAATAGGGGTGGCGGCCGCGGGGCCTCGCGGGCCGCAGGCGGCCGATGCCGATGCAGGACAATTCTCTTTGAACCACTTGGCCCTCCATTTGCTTTTGAGGCTGGTGGCGGTTTGATCTGCTGCCGGATCCCCCTGACTTTTGCCATGCTGCTGATTCAACGACACGTTCTCGAGGCCTCGCCGCGCCCGGTGGAGGAGCAGGTGCGGCTGCGGGTGGAACGCCGGATGTTTCTTAAACGGCGGTGGCGGGCGAGCGCGGAGGATGGGCTGGAGTTTGGCTTTGATCTGGCGGGGCGGCTGCATTCCGGCGCGGTGATCCACCGGACGGAGGCGGTGGATTATGTGATCGTTCAGGAGGAGGAGCCGGTCTATGAGATCCGCCTGGCGAATGCGGCGCAGGCGGCCTTGATCGGATGGAAAATTGGAAATCTGCATTTTCCCGTGCAGATCGGGGAGGGCTGGGTGCGGGTGACGCGGGATCTGGCGGTGACGCAGCTGGGGGAGCGCGAGGGCTGGGTGATGAGCGAGGCTGAGGTGATTTTCAACCCTTTACGTGTGACGCCCCATGCTCCCTGACTGGCTGCCCTGGCTGCTCCAGGTGAACGACTCGGCATTTCCCTCCGGCGCCTATGCCCACTCCCTCGGGCTGGAGGAACTGGTGCAGGCGCAAGTGGTGCGGACCCCGGAGGAATTGGAACGTTTTCTCAACACGCAGGTCATGCCCTCGCTGCTGGCCTTTGAAGTCCCGGTGCTGGCAGCAGCGCACCGGTGTGCCCAGCGGGAGGATTTGGCGGGGCTGCGGGCGCTGGACGAGGAGTTGGACGCGTGGAAACTGGCGGCGGAGCTCCGGGCGGCGAGCCGGCAGCTGGGGTCCCGCCGGCTGGCGCTGACGCGGCAACTGGACGATACTTCGTTGAGTGAAGCCTATGCCGCGGTGGGAGCTCCCTGCCATCATCTGATCGTGTGCGCGCTGGAACTGCGGCCCCTGCCGGTGGAGGCGGCCGCCTGCGCTTTTGCCCAGCAAACCCTCGCCGGGTATGCCACCGCCGCGATGAAGCTGATGCGGCTGGGCCAGGAAAAATGCCAGGGCATCATCCGCCGCTCGGCCTTGAGCCTGGCTCCGCAACTGGCGGCCGCCTGTGAGGTTCCCCTGGAGGATGCGGGGTGGTTCAACCCCTTGCTGGAAATCGCCTCCATGCGGCATGCGCGGGCGGCGGAACGGCTGTTTATTTCCTGATTTTATGAGCGACAAAAAACCAATCCGGATCGGCGTCGGAGGGCCTGTGGGGTCCGGCAAGACGATGTGTGTGCTGCGGCTGTGCGAATGGCTGAAGGACGAGTATTCCATGGCGGTGATCACTAACGATATTTACACGCGGGAGGACGCCGAGTTCCTGCTTCGCGCGGGGGTGCTGCCCGCGGACCGCGTGATCGGCGTGGAGACGGGCGGCTGCCCGCACACCGCGATCCGTGATGACACCAGCATGAATATGGCGGCGGCGCTGGAGCTGGAACGGCGGCATCCGGACCTGCAGCTGTTGTTGATGGAAAGCGGGGGCGACAACCTGTCGGCGACCTTCTCGCCGGAGTTGGTGGATGCGTATATTTTCGTGATCGATGTGGCGGAGGGTGACAAAATTCCGCGCAAGGGCGGCCCGGCGATCCGGACCAGTGATTTGTTATTGATCAACAAGACCGACCTCGCGCCCTATGTGGGGGCTGACCTGGACGTGATGGCGCGGGACGCGAAAAAGATGCGGGGCGACCAGCCGGTTCTTTTTGCCGATTTGAAGTCGGAAAAGGGGAAGGACGAATTGATCGGCTGGCTGAAACACGAACTGTTATTCGTTTGAAGGGGCATCTGCATCTGACGTGTGCCTGCGATGGCGCGGGACGGAGTGCGCTGCGCGAGCAGTCGTTCCGGGCGCCATTCCACCTGAGCAAACCGCATGAGGATGCGGGGGCGCTGGTGGTGAATGTGGTGAATCCCACCGCGGGCATTTTTGATGGGGACGAACTTGAACTGCAGGCGACGGTGGAAGCCGGGGCCCGGCTGGTCCTGACGGCCCCCAGCGCCAACCGGATTTATCAATCGCGCAGCGGCCGGCCGGCGCTGGTGCGGCAGACGGTCCGGGCGGCGGCGCGGAGCTTGGTGGAGTTTCTGCCGGAGCCGCTGATTCCGCACGCGGGGTCGGTATACGAACAGCATACTGAACTGCACGCCGCGGCGGGAGCAGAGATGCTGTTTTTTGAATGGCTCAGTCCGGGGCGGGTGGCAGGGGGCGAGGTGTTCCACTACCGGCGGCTGGACTGGCGCACCGATGTCAGAGTGGCGGGCGCCCTGGTGGCGAGGGAACGTTATACGCTGGAACCGGCGCGGCCGGAGACGCTGACGGCCCTGACGGCCCGGTTTCCGCAGGCCCACTATCTGGGCTGCTTCTGGGTGACGGACCGGCCCTTTCCTGTGGAAGCAGTGGAGGCTTTGGAGAGCGAAGGTGTCTATCTGGGTTGGAGTGCGCTGGCCAACGGCGGCTGGACGATAAAGGCGCTGGGCGGGGATGGCTTGACCACCCGGAAACTGCTGGGGCGGCTGCGGGAGGTGCTGTATGCGGCCATGCAGCGGTCACCCCCGCGGCTCGGGCGGTTTTGAGGCGTTAGAATTTGTTTCGACAATTGATGGGGTTGCGGCTTCTCTGGGAAACCCGCGCCAAATGCTCCATTTTCCAAAATCCGGCTCCTGCCTTGGTTGGCCGGAGTGACGACCAAATGGGATTCTGACTTTCCGACATGAGATCAAACCATTTTCTGAACCGGGTGATCCTTGATCGGGCAGCGGTGACGGACTGGGAAGCATACCCCTTTTCGGTGCCGGCGATCCGGGAGTTGAACGAGCTGGAGCTGCACCCGAAGGTGACGTTTTTTGTAGGGGAAAACGGGTCGGGGAAGTCGACTCTCCTGGAGGCGATCGCCGAAAAACTGGGATTTCAGTCCATGGGAGGCGGGCGGAATGCGTCGGCCGGGCAGTTTGGTTATGAATCCGCTCTGACCAGGCCGCTGCGGTTGGCGCGGACCCAAAACCGTCCGCTGGATGGGTTTTTTCTGCGCGCGGAGAGTTTTTACAACTTCGCGACCGGGCTGGATGAGTTGGAGCAGCAGCCCTTCTGTGGAGGAGCCTTGCGTTGGTATGGCGGGCGGAGTCTGCATGCGCAGTCGCATGGGGAGTCATTTCTCAATCTGTTGACGGAACGGCTGCATGGCCATGGGCTTTATCTCTTTGATGAGCCGGAAGCAGCGCTGTCCCCGCAGCATCAATTGTCGATGCTGGTCAGGCTGCATGATCTGGTGCAGGATTTTTCGCAATTCATCATCACCACCCATTCCCCGCTGATCATGGCGTATCCGGAAGCCTGGATCTATCAATTCACGCCGGCGGGGATCCGTCGGGTGGCATACGAGGAGACGGAACACTACCGGATCACCCACGCGTTCATGCGGAACCCTTCTGCCATGATGAGGGAGTTGCTCCGGCGGGAGGATGGGCTGGGACTTGGGGATGGCGAGGGACGGGAGCCATGAAAAAGGCCGCACCTTGCGGTGCGGCCTTTGGAATTTGGGTCAGGACAATGCCTGATTCAGCTTAGAAGCCGAAACGGACGCCGGTGCGTACGGTGGTGTAATCGGAGGTGTCTTCAGCCCAGTTGTATTGGGCATCGGCGAAGATGCCGACGCAGCTGGCGAAGCGGTAGTCCATCCCGGCACCCACGTGCCAGGTGCCTTGATTCACGCCGTCGCTATGCATGCTGCCGCCCACGAGGGCGTAGGGGGCAAGGCAGATGCTCCGGATGGGGAGGCGGAGAACCAAGCTGCCGCTGATCTGATGCACGGCGCTATCGGTGCCAAAGAGGCTGTAGGAACCTTCCAAACCGACGTTTTCGGTGAAGAAGTAGCTCATGGAGATACCGCCGCCGAGCGCGTCATCCAGTTCGTCGGTGGTGTTTTGCGGCAGGATGGCCGCAGCGAAAACGCTGGCGTTGGCGGTGTTGGCGTTGAAGCATTCGCACAGGCTGGGCACGGCCATCGGCGCAGGGGCCTTGGGGGATTTGCCGTAGCTGACGTAGCCGGTGCCGGCTTGAGCGGAAGCCAGACCGAGCGCGGCCAAGGCGAGAGTAGTGAGGATGGTTTTGTTCATGGGATAAATAGTTGCTATGTACAGAGTAGGGGGAAGTGCCCGAGATTCAAGAGATTTTTATGATTTAGCCCGAAGTAAGAAGGGTTTTTCGGTAAATTAAAGATCGTTTCATAATTTCAATCATTGGGCTGTAGGCGGTTTAAACGCCATTCCATGAGGGTGTCGCGTCCCAGCTCCGAGGCTTGAAGAAAGCCTGGCTCAAGACCCCGATTGTTTTCCGCCGGATGTTTAATCACTTCAGCAAGCGGCATCGGCGGGGGCCGATCCGGCCGTTCGACGAAGTTCCAGGCTGTCTTTGAAGGGATTTTCGACGGGGCGGTCCCGGGATGCCGCGGCACGGAGGGGCTTCCGGGCGTCCCGGTGGAAGAGGGCGATTTCCTTTTCATGGAGCCAGAGGCTGCAGACGATGGCAGCGATGCCACCCAAGGTGATGCTCAGCGTGAGGAAGTGACTTGATTTGCCTTTGCCTTCACCGGTCATAAAGAGTCCCAGCACCGCCAGCGAACCGAGCGTGTAATACACCCACTGAGTTTCGCGGCGCCGTTCGTTTTGCTCGTTGAAGAGCTTGGCGCTCGGCGGGTTGATGGTGGATTTGGCTTTTTCACGGAAGTGAAGGTAAGGGAGGAGGCTGAAGGCGCTGCCGGCGATGAGGATCAGGCTGCACACCTGGGCGGCCCGGCTCTTGATGACCCAGAGACTCAGGATCCAGGCGGTGACGCCGAAAAGCAGGCCCCAGAGCAGGAGCGGCTCCAGAAGATAATGCAGGAATCCGGCATTGCCGAGCTGGGAAATGAGCTCCTTGAGTTCTTTGATAAGGTCCATGGGGAGTCGGAAGGGGCGGGCGGTTCAGGAAAAGAGGCCGGGCAGGGTGGTATCAGCGGCGGCTTCCGACCGGGGCGGGGCTTGAACCCCCATTTTGGTATAGGCGGCCGGCATGGCGACGCGGCCCCGGGGAGTGCGCTTCAGAAAACCCTTCATGATGAGATAGGGTTCGTTGACCTCCTCCAGGGTGGTGGCGTCTTCACCCACTGCCACGGCGACAGAATTCAGGCCGACAGGGCCACCGTCGAATTTGAAGATGATGGCTTCAAGAATGCGTTTGTCCATCTCGTCGATGCCGTCGCGGTCGATGTCGATCAAAGCCAGCGCCGCATCGGCGACCGGGGCATCAATATGGTTGTCTGCGCGGACCTGGGCGTAATCCCGCACATAACGCAGGAGCATGTTGGCGACGCGGGGGGTACCCCGGGCGCGGGTGGCGATTTCACGGGCGCCGGCGGTTTCCAAGGAAATATCCAGCAGGCCGGCGGAGCGTTCGATAATGTCCGTCAGGGCGGATTCATCGTAATAATCAAGCCGCGAGACCATGCCGAAGCGGCTGCGGAGCGGGGCCGTGAGCATGCCGCTGCGGGTGGTGGCCCCCACCAGCGTGAAGCGGGGCAGGGGGAGCTGGATGCTCCGGGCACTGGGCCCCTGGTCGATGATGATATCGAGTTTGTAGTCCTCCATGGCTGGATAGAGATACTCCTCCAATTTGGGATGCAGGCGGTGGATTTCGTCGATGAAAAGCACATCCCCGCGCTCCAATTTGGTGAGGATAGCCGCCAGATCGCCGGCTTTTTCGATTTGGGGGCCGTTACAGACGTGGATTTGACTGCCAACGCTGGCGGCGATGATATGGGCCAGACTGGTTTTTCCCAATCCAGGCGGGCCGCAAAGCAACACGTGGTCCAGCACGTCGCCCCGTTGCCGGGCCGCTTCGACCCGCATCATGAGCAACTCCACGACTTTTTGCTGGCCTTGGAATTCCGAGAAGACCGGAGGGCGCAGGGAGACGTCAAAGGCTGAGACCGGGGCCTCCGTTGCCTGATGGTAAAAGTGATCGCCTCGCTCGGACACTGGTTTTAAAAAAACGGCCTGCGCCGTCGGGGTAGGAAGGTTCCATAATGGAGCACGCGCCTTTTTTCCAGTCCGATAAAACGGGAAAAGGACCAGCTGCCAGGCTGGTCCTCTTCGTTGATTATTTCATTTCCGGGCCGGGCCGCTGAAACGTCACGGTTTCACCATGGTGCGGAGTCTGCCGAGCCCCCGGCGGATGCGGGCTTTGATGGTGCCGAGGGGTTCGCCGGTTTTCTGGGCGATTTCGAGTTGGGTCAGGCCCTCAAAAAATGCCAATTGGATGGCTTCGCGCTGTTCCGGGGAGAGTTCCATCACGGCGCTGCGCACGTGCTGGCCCATTTCATTGACACTGGCCTCCATCGCCGGGTCGGTGCGGACCAGTTGTTCTTCGGTGCGGCTTTCGTCCTCGAAGGAATCATTCAAACGGCTGCGGCGCTGACGGGACCGCAGTTTGTCGATGCTGCGGTTACGTGCCATGGCCGCCAGCCACGTGCTGGGTTTGCCCCGGTCATCGATGAACATTTTGGCCTTTTTCCAGAGCGAAGTGAAGACTTCCTGTGCGGTGTCCTGAGCGTCCTCGTGGTTGTGCAGGACTTGGATCGCGGTCGCATAGACCATTCCGGAGAAACGGCGGTGGAATTCGGCGTAACAAATGCGGTCTCCGTTGGCGATACCACGCAGGAGCACCCGCACTTCAGCTTGATCGTCAACGGCTGGCATCAGGGAAACAGGCAGTTCGAGCAGGTCAGTGTCCTTGAGTTTCATGGGGGTGGCGGTGGGAGTTGTGCGGCTGTCTACATTAGACAGAGCATAGACAGATACTGAACAAGCGCCGCATGTCCAATATTTCTTTAAAAAACGAATCTATTTGATCGGGTTTGACCCCGCCCCGGGGAGCGGTGTCCTTGGCGATTCATTATGAGCCAACTTGTTATCAACCGCACGGGCCCTCCCGCCGATGTCGTGGAACTGCAGCCCCAGCCGCGCCCTGAACCGGGTCCCGGCGAAGTGCTGATCCGAATGCAGGCCGCGGCGATCAATCCTGCGGACCTCAATTTTATCGAAGGAACTTACGGCACCAAACCCAACCTGCCTTGTGTGCCGGGCATGGAGGGCGTGGGGGTGATTGAGGCTTTAGGCGAAGGAGTGACCAGCCTGAGCGTGGGATCAGCTGTCCTGCCGCTGCCGGCTCCCGGCAACTGGGCCTCCTGGCGGATCCTGCCGGTGGGACGGGTTCATGGATTGCCCAAGGGGCTGGAGGTTCCGCAAGCGGCCCTGCTCCGGGTGAATCCCGCGACCGCCTGGGGGCTGCTGCATGCCGCTGGAACTCCGGCCGGGGGCGCGTGGGTGGTGCAGAACGCCGCCAGTTCGGCTGCGGGACACTGCGTGATTCAAATTGCCAAATCGCTCGGTCTGCGGACTTTGAGTTTTGTCAGGCGGCCGGAAAGCATCGCGGTTTGCGAAGCGCTGGGAGCTGATCTGGTTTTTGTGGATGACGCGGAAGGCCTTGCCGCCGCCAGGACCGCGCTGGCGGCCCGCGGAGCGCCTGCCCCGCGATTGGCCCTGAACGCCGTGGGCGGTGACAGCGCCCTGCGTCTGATGGATTTGCTGGGACCCCACGGCACCCATGTGACCTACGGGGCCATGGCCCGGCAGCCCTTGAAGGTGCCTAACGGAATGTTGATATTCAAGGGACTCAACCTGCGGGGGTTCTGGCTTTCCGGTTGGGCAGCCTCCATGGGGGATCAAGGGATGACGGAGTTATACCAAAAATTGGCCGGACTTGCCCTGCAGGGCCAGCTCCGTCAGCAAATCGCTGCCAGTTATCCTTTGGAGCAATTCCGTGCGGCCCTGAAACATGCCGCCGGGGGGGCAAGGAATGGGAAGATCCTTTTGACGTTCCCGGAGGAGGTTTCGCCGGCCCCGCAGGCGCTTCCTTGATCCGGGCTGGCTGCGCCATTCCGGCCGGCCAGCAATGAGAGAAGGCGTGCGGCCTGCTCTCCCCCCGGGGGGCGGGTCTGGTAATTTATAAATAAATGACCGGGGGAGTTCCGCTTGTTCGGGCGTATCCTTGAGTAACCTTTCCCCATTTTTCAAACCATGACCGACCGATTTCTGATCACCTCCCGGGTGTTGCTCCCGGTGTTTGTTTTTGCCACGGCCGCCCTGGCACTTCCGGTGCAGGCGGAGTCGCTGCAGGAGCGCCAGACCCGGGTGATGGCGACGGTGCAAAAGGTCGGGGCGGCGGTGGTGGCGATCACAGGGGCCTCCGGCCAAGGGTCGATGGGTTCCGGCAGCGGGGTGATTGTGAGCAAGGACGGATTGATCCTGACCGCTGGGCACGTGCTGGCGGCGACCGGTGCTGACTTGACCATCACGCTGCCGGGAGGCCGGGAGGTGAAGGGAAAGTCGTTGGGCCGGGACATGAACCGGGATGCCGCCCTGGCGCAGATTACGGAGCCGGGTGAGTATCCTTTTGTGGAGATGGCCCCGGCAGAAAGTGTCGAGGCAGGGGAGTGGGTGCTGGCCTTGGGCCATCCCGGCGGGTATGATCCGCAGCGGGGAGCCCCCTTGCGGGTGGGCCGGCTGTGGGAGAACGACAGCAAAGCTTACTTCCGTAGCGATTGCACGGTTTCCGGGGGGGATAGCGGTGGTCCATTGTTTGATCTGGAAGGGCGGGTCGTGGGGATTCATTCCAGCATCAGCCAGAATCTTTCCGAAAACCGGCATGTCCCGATCGGCGTGTTTGCCAAGGATATGGAACGCCTCAAAAACGGGGACGTCTGGGGCAAACTCTCCAACCTGATGCCGGGCATGAAGGATGCCGAGGAATTGGATGAACCCAGGGCCCGTCCCGGTCGTGCGGAACGTGAATCGGATGAGAGCCGTCCGCAGCGCCGGGCTCCCCGGTCGGAGCCTCCCGTCGAGCCAGAGGCGGCACCAACGAAGAATAAAGTCTATCTTGGGGTGCAACTGGAAGCGCTCGAAGACAAAAGCGGCGTGCAGGTGGTAGAAGTGGCGGACGGTTCCCCGGCGGCAAAGGCCGGCTTGGAGCTGGAAGACATTATCACCAAAATCGATGGCCAGGCGGTGACGGAAAATGGGGACATCGTCTCCAAGGTCCAATCCGCCAAAGCCGGGGACAAACTGCAATTGACGGTGAAGCGCGGCGATAGTGAAAAACAACTTGAAGTCACTCTCGCTCCGGCCGGCTGAACCCCGCTGAACCCATCCGATTTTTTCATTTTAACTATTTAATTTCTGTGATGAATACGCGAATTTTTATCCCTGCTGTGCTGGCAGTGGCCACCGCTGGAGCCAGTCTGCTGGGCTTTTCCCTGCAGGCGGAGGATCAGCCGGGCCAACCGATTCAGGCTCCCGGCCAAACCAAGCAGTTCCGCTTTGAATTCAGGAACGACGGCACTGGCCCCCGCTTCCGGCAGAATGGCCAGGAAATGCTGCCTCGCCAGCAGGGCAGCAGCGGAATCCAGGACAATCCGATGGCGGACATGCTGAAACGCCTGCTGGAAGGGCACAGCCGGGGCGGAGCTCCGGACCGGCCGGAAGGATTGGATGAATTGTTCAGACAATTTGACCAAGGCAATGCCGATGGTGATTCCTCTCAGGAGGATGGTGCTGAAGGGCCACTCAATTCCCGGAAGCTCCTTGAGGAAATGATGCGCCGCATGGGTGGCCGTGGAGGCGATGGGCAGGGCTTGGGCTTTGGTCCGGGAGCCCGTGAGGAAACCCCGCGCACCAGCAAACACCACCTGAGCGCCCTCGCAGAATGGAGGCCCTTGGTGGCCAAAACCCGCCAATCGACGGTGCGTGTCATCAAAAAGAACCGTCAGGTCGCGCTGGCCACGATCGTCAGTGCCGATGGCTATGCGTTGACCAAAGCCAGCGAAGTGGCAAAAGGGGATTTTGAGGTGGAATTCGGCGATGGCCGCATCGTTCCGGCCAAGATCGTGGATGAGATGAAGGCCTACGATCTTGCCTTGATCAAACTGGACGCCACCGGGCTGGTGCCCGCGAATTTTGCCAATACGGATACCCCGGTCGGCACCCTGATCGCAGCGGTCAGCACTGGCGAAGATCCAACCGGCCTCGGCGTAATCAGTGTGGCCGCCCGCAGCCTCGATGAAAGCCGCAAGGGTTTCCTTGGCATCGTCATGTCCCGCGAGGAGGCCCCCGCCCGGGGCGTGCGGATTGGTGACATCGTGCCCGGTGGGGCGGCGGAGCGGGTAGGGCTGCAAAAAGGGGATGTGATCCTCGAAGTGAATGGCACAGAAATGGCCAGCCCGGGCCAGCTGTTGAAACTGGTTTCGAGTCTCAAGCCGGAGGAAAGGGTCACCCTTCAAATTGAGCGCGACGCCGCGAAAAAGAGCATCGAATTGTCCCTCGGAAACCGTGCGGAGGTGGCCAACCGGCCCGGTCTGGACATGCGCCAACTCGACCAGACGGCCCAGATGGGATCAAGCCTCAGCAAAAATGCTTCCGGATACCCCAACGCCGTCCAGAGTGATCTGGCGCTCCAGGCCGAAGATGCGGGAGGTCCGGTGATTGATGTGACAGGCGCCATTGTCGGCCTGAACATTGCCCGGGCCGAGCGGGTGAGCACCTACCTGATCCCGGCGAAAATCGTGAATGCCCTGCTGACCGACGTGCAGTCCGGTAAATTTGCCCTCTCCAAAGACGCGGATATGCTCCAATCCGAGCTCAGGGAGATTAATTCCACGATCCAAAAAGCGCAGGAAGCCATGAAAAAGGCGGAGGAAGAGCGCAATGCCGCCATGAAGGCCCTGGAAAAGATCCAGAAGAAGTAGGCTCCTGAATTCAATCCCGATAGACAGCGCGCGGCATCCCGCCTTGGTTGGGAGGCCGCGCGCGTTTTATTTTCTGGTCCTATGTCGAATTCCTCCAATCTCTTTGCCCTCGCCAAAAAGTTTATCCCCGGTGGCGTGAACAGCCCCGTGCGCGCCTTCCGGAATGTGGATGGTGAGCCTTTTTTCGTGAAACGGGCCAAAGGCTGCCGTATTCTGGATGCGGATGACCGCTGGTTGATTGACTATGTGGGCACTTGGGGGCCAGCCATTCTGGGCCATGCTCCGGAGGTGCTGGTGCGGACGGTCCAGGAGGTCGCCAAGGATGGATTGAGTTTCGGAATCCCGAATCCATGGGAGGTGGAGATGGCCCGGCTCCTTGTGGATTGGGTCCCCAGTGTGGAAAAAGTGCGGATGTGCAACAGCGGCACCGAAGCCACCATGAGTTGCCTGCGACTGGCGCGTGGTTTCACGGGGAGGGACCGGATCATCAAGTTCGCGGGATGCTACCATGGCCACGGGGACAGCCTCTTGGTGTCCGCTGGCAGCGGCGCCCTGACTCATGGTCGTCCGGACAGCGCCGGAGTGCCGGCGGCGCTGGCGGCGCTGACGACGGTCCTGCCTTATAATGATTTCGAGGCCCTTGAGGCCGCCTTCCGCCAGATTGGCCATGAAGTCGCGGCGGTGATTGTTGAAGCCGTGCCTGCCAATGCCGGCCTGTTTTTGCCGAAACCAGGTTACATGGAACTCTTGCGCCGCCTCACCCGCGAGCACGGGGCGCTGTTGATTTGCGACGAGGTGATGACCGGATTCCGCCTGGCCAAAGGCGGGTATCAGGAAATGATCGGACTGAGCCCCGACCTGACCGCCATGGGCAAGGTCATCGGAGGAGGGCTGCCGGTCGGCGCCTTTGGTGGCCGGACCGACATCATGGATCTGCTGGCCCCGGATGGTCCGGTTTATCAGGCCGGGACTCTTTCCGGAAATCCCTTGGCCATGGCCGTCGGGCTGGCGCAGCTCCGCGAACTGGAGAAGCTGGAAGCATGGCCGCGCCTGGAGGAAACTGGAGCCGCGTTTGAAGCCGGGGTAAGGAGGATCTTGGAAGAAATCGGGATCCCGCTCACCTTCAACCGGATCGGCAGCATGTTCTGCCTGTTTTTTACGGAAACGCCCGTGCACAACCTTGAGGACGCCAAGACCAGCCGGACGGCTGCCTTCCGGCGGTTTTTCCACAAATCCCTCGAACTGGGCGCTTATTTCGCTCCCAGTCCTTTTGAGGCAGGCTTCCTTTCCATGGCGCATGGCCCCTCGGATTTGGAGGAGACGCTGGAAATCATGCGTCCCGCGCTGCGCCACGCCTTGGAGGGGTGGTGACCGGAGGATTGGAAACGAACCCCGGACACCACAAAATTACTTTTTTTTTGTGTGGACGCCGAACAGGTATGACGTTAAAACTTATCAGTAGTTCGATCATTAATTTTTCGTCCCCCACTAGTAATTTACTCAATCATCCCATGAAGTTTCCAACATTGACTCTCGGACTCGCTGGTCTCGCTGCACTGGCTTCTTTGTCCACCGCTTCTGCTTCGGAACTCTGCACTCCAGTGCAGTCCGCAGTGACCAAGGCCATCGTGGCCGCTCCTGAGTCAGTCCTCGCGGTGGTGGCTCAGCAAGTCGCGGCTTCCCCGAAGTGTGCCTGTGAAATCGTCAAGGCTGCCATTTCTGCGGTGAAAACCGACAACGCCACGGTCGTAGCCATCGTTGAAGCCGCTGCTGCTGCTGCTCCAGCCGAGCTTCCGGTCGTCCTCGCCTGCGCCGCTGCGACTGCTCCTCAAGCCGCCAGTGCGCTTGCCGACAAGTTCAGTGCCGAAACCGAAGGTTCCGGCAAGGACGTCGTGGGCAAAGAGCCTGTAGGAAAAGAACCTGTGGGCAAAGCCCCGGTAACTACCGCCACTGAAGATGAATACTCCGAAGATTTTGGTTTCATCCGGCCCGGCGTGGGTGGCATTTACCTGACCATTCCCAATAGCGTTGGAGCCGGCGCTGGTGGGTTTACCCAGGAAGAGATTGAGCGCCTCCTCAAAACGGGTGATTATAAGTTGGTCGACGGCCAACTGGTCCAGATCGTCATCACCACTGTGACCAAGCCCGTCAAGCCAATCCGCCCGCCCCAACCCCCCACCGAATCCGCTCCTGCGGCTTAAGTTGTTGCGACGGTAAAAATTTTAGCCCGGTCTCCTGCGAGACCGGGCTTTTTTTGTGCCATGAACAACCGTCGGCGTTTTAGCCACCGGCCGTATTCCGGGGTTGGTGGATGACCGACGCAGAGACTTGTTGATTCTGGTGAAGTATGCCAAGGTGATTAGCGTGCGATGGCTCCTGGAAAGGCATCGCTCTTGTGCTTTAGTTTCACATCGCCCCAACCTTTGAATTATGCCTTCCGCCCATCTTGATGATCTGATGACCGTGCTTCGCTTCCGGAGCATTTCCACTGATTCCCGTTACACTGCTGACGTTCTGGCGAATGCCGAGTGGCTGGTGGCCCGGTTGAAGTCGAGCGGGCTGGACACGCAGATTTTTCCTACAGCCCGGCACCCTGTGGTGGTCGCCAGAAATATTCACCGGGCGGGCCGGCCGACGGTGATGATCTATGGGCATTACGATGTGCAACCAGTGGACCCAGTCGAACAATGGCAGTCGGATCCCTTCGAGCCCCGGATCGAAAACGGCAGAATTTTTGCCCGCGGTTCCACGGACAATAAGGGACAGCACATGGCCCACCTATGCGGGCTATCCGACACCTTGCGGGATCACGGTGATCTGCCGGTGAACTTGATTTTCCTGATCGAAGGAGAGGAGGAAATCGGCAGTCCAAATCTGGAGCCCTTTCTCCAACAGCACCGTTCGGATCTCGCCTGCGATATTATCGCGATTTCAGATACGGGTATGGTTGGACCCGGGATCCCTACTTTCACTTATGGCCTGCGGGGCATCGCTTGCGTGGAAGTGGTGGTCCATGGCCCCACAATTGATCTCCATTCCGGCATTTTCGGCGGCAGTGTCGCCAATCCGAATACCGTCCTTTCACGGTTGGTCGCGACCGTCCATGACTCCGAGGGCCGTATTGCCATTGAGGGGCTTTATGATGCGGTGTGTCCCGTCCAGCCTTGGGAGCGGGAGGCTTGGGCCAAGCTCCCCGGTGGGGCGGAAGAAACGCTGCATTTGACAGGGGTGCCGCAGCTTTTCGGGGAACCAGGATATACCGATCACGAACGTCGTTGGGCCCGGCCGACGGCCGAAGTCAATGGGATCGGCGGAGGTTATCAAGGGGAAGGCTCGAAAACGGTGATCCCGCGCAGTGCCTTCGCCAAGTTCTCCTTCCGGCTCGTGCCGGATCAGGACCCACAGGATATTTTGAGAAAAGTCCAGGCCCACTTCGCCCGGCACTGCCCGGCGACGGTCCGATTGGAGGTTAAAATCGGTCATAGCGGGGCGCCTTATGCGATGGATCCCAACTCCAAATTCGGCCGTGCGGCGTGCCGGGCCTTGGAAACCACGTTCAATCAGCCTCCGGCCCTGATCCGGGAAGGCGGCAGCATTCCGATTGTCCAGTCCTTCCGCGAGGTGCTGGGCGCTGAAACTCTATTGCTGGGCCTGGCCCTGCCGGATTGCCAGGCTCACGCCCCGAACGAAAACTTCCCGTTGGCGAACTTTGAAGCTGGAATCCGGCTGAACCAGCATCTGTTGGAAGCTCTGGCCAACGTGTGAACGCGGGGTAGCTCGACCTATTTCTCCATCGGCAAGCTGGGAGCCGCCTTATCATCCAGGATCAACCGGAGGGCGGCCCGCCGTATCGCGGTATTTCAGAGCTGCTTCCGTCCGTGACCGGACGTGCAGTTTCTCGTAAATACGCTTTAGATGCACCCGGACTGTTTCCACGCTGAGTCCGAGACGGTCGGCGATCTCCTTGTTGGCGAGGCCTTGGGCGATTTTTTCGAGGATCTCGGTCTCGCGCCGGGAGAGTTTGACGTCATCCAAGCCGGTGACGGGAGTGCTGGGCTGATGGAAGGCTTCCACCACCCGGCGGGCAATTTCGGCGGACATGGGAGCTCCTCCGGCGCGAACGGCATGAATTGCTTCGCGGACTTCGGCGGGGGTGGATCGTTTGAGGAGATAACCGCAGGCTCCGGCTTTCAGTGCCGCAAAGATCCGGTCGTGGTCGCGATAGACGGTGACCATGATGACGTGCAGCGCGGGCAGGTGGGCTTTGAGCCGGCTGGTCAACTCGATTCCGGACATCCCAGGCAGGTTGATATCCATCAGTATCACATCCGGCTGGAGGGCGGGAACGGCCTTCAAGGCCTCCTCTCCGTTGGTGAAGAGGCCGGCACAGGTGCAGCCGGGAGTGCCTTCCACGAGACGGCGCAGCCCTTTGCCGAGCGCTTCATGATCTTCCACAATGGCAACAGAGGTATGGGCAGGGAGGGGCGGATTCACGGGAAAGTCAGTGGGATGGAAAAGAGACGGAATCCGGGATAGTGGCGCTGGACCAAGGGGAAAGGGATCGGAGGTTCAGACGGGAGGAGGAGGCAGGGGAATTCTGAATTCGAGACGGGTGCCCTCACCCGGGGCGGTGATCAGACTGACTGTTCCTCCACAGGTTTTCATTCGCTCCCGGTAGTTTTCCAGCCCATTTCCCCGCTTAATGCTGGCGGGGGCAAAACCTTTCCCGGTATCTTCGACGACCACGATGAGGCTTTGGGGGGTGCTTTTCATGCGCAGCCATGCCATGGAAGCCCCGGAGTGTTTTATGATGTTATGGAGGGCCTCCCGGACCGCGAGAAACAGCGTATGCCGGCGTTCAGCTTCCATGGGAAAGTCGATCAGATCCCTTGGGATATCGAGCCGGAGATGGATCCCCGCACGACCCAGAAATTCCTGCCCCCATGAGCTCAAATATTCCACCAGGGAAGCGGAGGTATCGTGCCGTGGATCGACGGCCCACACGATTTCATCAAGGGTTCCGGCCACGGTCTGCGCACGGGCCGCGATAGTTTCCAGCGATTGTCGGTGCGGCCCGTCGGGGGCCTCTTCAGCGGAGAGACCGGCCAGAAGGGAGATTTCGGTCAAGCTGGCCCCGAGATCGTCATGCAGATCCCGGGCGATCCGGGCGCGTTCGGTCTCCTGGGCATGCCGGAGTTGGAGGCGGGCAATCCGCTGTTTGGCGCGTTGGCGGGCCAGCAGCCAGCCGATCCCAATGGCCGCCGCAGCGGCAAGGAAACCAGCCGCGATGCGGAATGACAGGCTTTCCCACCAGTGTGGGAGGATCTGCACCGGCAGGCTTGCGATCCGGCCGGAGGTGCCATCGCCATCCACGGCGGTGACTTCGAATTCATAGTTTCCCGGCGGCACCGCATCATAGGCGGCGGTGCGCAAGGACCCGCTCTCCCGCCAACTGTCGTCCAGGCCGGTGAGACGGGTGCGGAAGCGGATTTTTTCGGGAGCGGTGAAAGAGGGGACGGTGAAGCGGAATTCCAGACGGGAGCGGCCTGGGCCAGCCTGTAGGACTCCGGCCTGGATTTCAGGGTGCACCACGGTGTCACCCGCGGTGGCGGATTCGATCACCGGGTCCGGGGCCGTGGCAGGATGCAGCGCGTCCCCGCGGATGCGGGCCACGCCGCGGGAGGTCGGAAACCAGAGGGTTTCGTCTCGGGAACGCCATGCGGAAGGTTGACTGTAGCCGGTGCACTCCCGGGTGGTCAGACCATCGCTGCGATCGAGCCGCAGCCAAGGCAGCGGCCTTTGGGTGGCCATCAAATCGTTGCGCTTCAGGCGGAAAATCCCCCCGAGGGATCCTACCCAAAGATGGTGCATGGGATCCTCCAGCACGGCAGTCAGGCGCAGGTCCGGCAGTCCGGCGGCCGCATCATAGACGGTCCAGCCGGTCTCGCGATGAAACCGCAGCAGGCCCGCGCCATGGGTCGCCGCCCAGAGCAGTCCGGTGGAATCGTGAAAAAAGGAGGAAATGCGGCAACCCCGGGAGAGGCGGGTAGCGGTTTCGTCCAACTTGGGGGGGCCGGGGTCGCTGGTCCTGCAATGGTAAATGGCTCCTTCGGAGGTGCCCAACCAGACTTCCTGCTCCGGGGTGATAACGAGGGTGGAGAGGCGGCCGTTCAGGGCTTCGGCCCCAGCCTTGAGGTGGACGGAATCTCCCTCCAGGACGGCGAGGCCATAGGCCCCGGCAATCCACAGCCGGCCTGAATGATCCTCCGCCATGCCATTTGCCTTGGAAAGGGGAGGACCACTGCCGTAGGTGACAAATTCCCCATCGCGCCTGACGAAGAGACTGCCATCACGGGTTCCCGCCCAAAGTCTGAGCTTGGAGTCCTCAAACAGCACGCAAACGGCCCGTTGGATACTCCCGTCCTTCAATTTGAGATGGGTCAGGGCCCCTTTTTCCAGCCGGTCGAGACCACCCCGCCGGTCGCCGATCCAAAGCACTCCGTCGTGATCTTCCAGGAGGCAGGTGGCCGCGCCGGGTTGCCCGCTTTCATCCTGTAGCATCTCGACCCGCCGATCCCGCAGACATCTGAGTCCGCCGGATTCATGGGCCACCCAGATGTTTCCCTCATGATCTTCCGCCAGTTCCGTAACCCCCGAGTCGGCCGGCAGGACGGGAAGATGGCGGCCATCCGGGGTCTCTACGGTCAGTTCGCGGTGCGGACCGCTGAACCAGCGGCGGCCCAGCTGATCGTGAAGTTCTGGTGCGCCACTACCCGGGACACTGCGGCCGGCTGAGCGCCACGACTGAAGGTTGCCCGCCAGCAGGGCGGCAATCTCTGGCGTCACCGCCTCCAGCCGGACCAGCGGGGCATTCTCCGAAGAGGCCCGCCAGACTTCGGCTGCCCGCGCCACCAGCACGGCTCCCTCCGGCCCGGCGACCACCTGTGTCACTTCAGCGACACCGGCCTGGGTGGAGGCCGGCCAGACCAAAGTCCACACCCTTTCACGCCAGCGGATCAGTCCCCCGGCCTCGGTGGCGATCCAGACCGAACCATCCGGCAGGGGAAACAGGGTTTTTGGCCGCAGTCGGGTAATCTCCTGATCCACCGTCCCACCCGGCACGGAAAAGCGGTCGCCATCGAACCGCACTACCCCCTCGGCCGTGGCTACCCATAAAAACCGGTCCGGGGCCTGCACGACGGAGCGCACGAAATTCCCCGGCAGTCCGTCTTCCGACAACCAGCTGCGCTGCAAAAACGGTTCGCCCGTCCAGCCCGATGGCAACCAGGCCAGGGCGGTCAGGACAAGCAACAGATTCCTCATGGCTGTATCCTGACCTGCTTGCTGGCATCCGGCAAGATCATCGGCAACTCATCCGGGGTAATTTCCAAGCCTGCCGGGCCCGTGGCCTATTCCACGTAAAGCAGGCCGCTGGAGCTGAGCAGGGCGTGGCAAAGATCCGTCAGGGCCGGCCGGGCCGGGGCCGCTGTGACCGGCGGCAGCGGCAGACGGATGGTCTCACGACCGCTTGCCGCATCCAGGCGGAAGCTGCCGGGTTCAAACTGCCAGCAGGCCAGGGTGCGGCCGGTAATGTCAGGATGCCGCAGGGCAATTTCATTTTCGGTCAGGAAGCCGCGGGTCAACCGTAACTCATCAATCAACCCATCCCAGAGACTCTCCGGGCCGCCATGGGAGGCCCCGATATAAAGCGGACCGGGGGGAGGCGTGAGGGCGGTGACCGGATGCGGCACGGAGGCAGTCAGCAGCGGTTCATCCTCATTGGCGAGGTCCTTTACATAAAAGGTGACGGTGCCGGAGCGGTCGGCCGTGGCCGGCTGAAAGGCGACGCCGAGATAATAACTGCGGTCCAATTGGAGCTGAAAATCACTGAACACCGGTTCCTGGACCATCTGCCCGGTGCGGTCCGGTCCGCAGAGGAGGAAGACCGGCATCCGGGGGTTCCGGCGGGACTTCAGTCCAGTAATGCCGACGGCCCAGCCGGACTCTTTGACGTTACCACTCCACTGCCCGGCCAAGGTGCGGACGGATCCTGATTCGTAAACAGAATGAAGCAGGGCGACGGTCTCAACGGTGAACCCATCCTGCGGAAGTTCCGGCAGTTCGGCCTCCAGCCGTTCCAGGGGAGATCCCGGAGACAGTGCCGTGGCCTTGCCCTGGCGCTGGGGCATGGTTTCCGAAATAAAACCGCCGCTGGCCAAAACCGGTTCCAGTGGACCTGCCGCGTCAAGAAACGAGAGGGCTTCCTCCCGTTCATCCGTAGTGGGTGCCCGGCCATGGGTGCGCCACCAGGCGGCTTCCACCTGGGCGGAGGCGTCCTGGAGCGGAGTCAGGCTGAGCGCCATGGCCTCGGCCCGTTCGCCCATAAACCGGCTGTTGGCGAGGAAGAGCGACTGGGTGGCGGTGGTGGTGGTGTCCCGGCTGGCGGTGCTTTGGAAATTCTGCGGCGCATCGAAGACTTCAGTCAGGGGATCCCTGACATTGCGCAGGATTTTGGTGTAAATCGTGCGGCGTGGTTTGCTGCTGTCCACTCCTGGGCCACCGGCCTGCAGATCAAGTTCTCCCGTGGCCTGGAAGATGGCATCGCGGATCTGCTCGGCCTCCAGACGTTTGGTGGTCCAGCGCCAGAGCAGACGGTTTTCCGGGTCGGCCAGCCGGGCGCGTTGCGCCACGGGGGAAAGGTGGCCCTGCCGCCATGCCGCGCTGGTCAGGATCAGGCGGTGCAGCTTTTTCAGGCTCCAGCCCTGGGTGGTGAATTGATGCGCCAGCCAGTCCAGCAATTCCGGATGAGAGGGTTTGTCGCCGAGGGTACCGAAGTCGCTGGCGGTGGTGGTGAGGCCTTTGCCAAAGTGCTGCTGCCAGACCCGGTTCACCATGACGCGGGCTGTCAGGGGATTGTCCGGACGGGCCAGCCAGGCTGCCAGCGCGCTGCGCCGTCCGGTACTGTCAGGGCGTGGGGTGACAGGGGCGGCTTCCGGGGCCAGCAAGGTGGGGAATCCCGGAGGAATTACGCCCTCGGTTTCGCGGCGCGGAATGGTGACCGGCGGCGCCACTGGACCCACGTCCCCGGCGGTCATGGCCGTCGGTGGAGGACCCGGCTTCAGAGAGTCGAAGGCTGCCAACTCCTTGCGCAACGCGATCAGTTGCTCCTTGGCTTCTCCTTTGATTTTGCTGTCCACCCGCTCCCATTCGTAAAGAACCTGTTTCCAGGCCAGATCCGCGATTTGCCGTTCCTGAGGGGTACGTTCCGCGGCGGGTTTTTCCAACAGTTCCTGGGTTTCCGGCGGGAACATGGATACCGCTTTCCGGCGGGAATTCTCCCGTTCCGGAGCTTGGATTTCCCCGATGCGTTGGCGGATTCCTGCGGTGGCATGCTCCCATTTTTCCTGCTGGGCTTGGTGCTCGGCCTGCTGGGCCTTGGTCAGGACCACCGTGCCATCGCGGGGATCCAGTGGGGCAAAAAAGGCCTGCAGCCGGTAGTAGTCTGCCTGCAGCAACGGGTCGAATTTATGATCATGACAACGGGCGCATTGGAGGCCCAGCCCCATGAAGACATCCGCGGTGGTGTCCGTGATGTCATTCAGGATCACCTTCCACTGCCCGGCGGCATCGCGGTTGTTATATTCATAAATCCAGTGCCGCAGATAACCAGTGGCCACCAGCGCCTCGGGATTGCCCGGAAAAAGTTCATCGCCCGCCAGTTGTTCGCTGAGGAAGATGTCATAGGGTTTGTCGTCATTGAACGCGGTGACCACATAATCCCGGTAGCGCCAGGCGTCCGGG
>CAIZWU010000191.1 GCA_903936775.1 uncultured bacterium
CACGATGACGGGACCCTCCCCGTCCGTCGGGCGGGCCTCCAAGCTGACCCTTTTCTGTCCATGGCGGAGGGAATTCCCGAGCAAGTTATGCAGAATTTGGCGCAGCAAGGATTGATCGGAAAGCACCTGGATGCCTGGAGCTACCTGCCAATTGAATTCCAAACCGCTCTGGTCCGCTAGGACGGCATATCCCCCGTGGAGGTCGTCCAGCAGTGCCGTGAGATCGACGGGCTGGATGTTTTGTTCCAACTTGTCGCCCTCCGCCTTGGCCACCAGCAGGGTATGCTCCACGTATTTGGAGAGCCAATGAAGCTTCTCCTGCAATTCTTCGGAAACATCAGGCGGCAGCTCCGGGGCGAGGGCTTCGAGGCGCAGCCTGAGAAAAGTCAGGGGGGTGCGCAGCTCATGCGCCACCGTGGTGGAAAATTCCGTCATCTCGTTGTAGGACCGTCCCACCCGGCCCAGCAGGTCGTTGATGTGCTGCACCAGCGTGGCCAGTTCGCCGTCACGCTCCGGCAGATGCACCCCCTGGGCGCAGGATTGCGGGTCCAGGGCCGCCAGTTGGCGGTTGATCCGGCGCACCGGGCGCAGCGAACGCGCCGCAATAAAATACCCGACGCCAACGCTTCCTATCAGAAGGGGGAGCGCGATCCAGAGCCATACCGTCAACAATTCGCCCAGAATATCCTGCACTTCCTCGTCCGTGTAACTGCCGTGAATGCTCCACTGAGGAAACTTGGGATGGCTGCGGTCCCAACGATCCTTCCGCAGTTCCCCGTCCAGGTGCCAGTGGGCCGCCAACATCAGCACTGCCGCGATCAGGATCACTGACAGCACGGACCAGACTGCCATCCACAGTTGCAGCCGGAACTTCATGGGTCGCCCTCTCTCAAGGCAAAGCCAATTCCGCGCAGGGTCTGCAGCAACGGAGGGCAGTCCGGAAGGTCGACCTTCTTGCGTAGATAATTCACATACACGTTCAGCACATTGGTGCCGGAATCGAAGTGCTGATCCCAGACGCGCTCCACCAGGGTGGCCTTGGACACGGGACGGGGGGAGGCTTCGGCCAGTACTTCCAGCAGGGCGAATTCCCGGTTGGTGAGGGCAATTTCCTGTCCGGCGCGGCGGGCGACCCGGGCACGCAGATCAATCTCCAGATCTGACACGCGCAACACCGGGTCCAACTCCGGTTTTGCCCTCCGTTGCAGGGCACGCAGGCGGGCCAACAATTCCTCCGTGGAAAAGGGCTTTACGATGTAGTCGTCGGCCCCGGCATCCAAACCACTCACTTTATCCCGGATCCCGCTGCGGGCCGTGGCCAGCAGCACCGGCAGCGCCTTTCCCGCCGCGCGCAACGCCCGGGTCACGCTTACCCCATCGCGTCCGGGCATGGTGATGTCCAGCACTGCCGCGTCGTAGGGATGTTCCAGCAGCAGCCAGAGCGATTCTTCCCCATCCCCTGTATCGTCCACGACATGTCCCGCCGCCCGCAGGGCGCCGACCACGTGGGAACGGATTTTTTTGTCATCTTCAGCTACCAGAATGCGCATCACTCGTAAGTTGAAACAGAATGGGGAGGGATGCGAGCGGACTTCCGCCGGGCTCCGGTTTTCAGCCGGTCCCGAAGCGCAGCCCTCTTTTAACAGGATCTCTAATGATCGGGGAGCTGGGGTCAGACGGCCATCTGCATGCCCTTGTGTCCCAGTTCCTTCACCATCCGGATTAATTGTTCGAATTCGATGGGCTTTTTGACCACGGTCACGGGGCCATTCTGGAGAATTTTGCTCAGCATCGAGCTGTTCGGGTAGCCAGTAATGATGACGATCGGCAGGTCCGGATGCAATTCTTTGAGGCGAAGGTAAACTTCGTCGCCCGACATGTCGGGGAGTTGCAAATCGAGAAATACGAGGTCGAACTTCTGCTTTTCAGCATAGGAGATGGCTTTGGCGCCGCTGCCGACCACAATCCGGCCGAATCCAGCCTTTTTCAGAAACTGTTTGAAGGTCGTCTGAAGGTCCTCGTCGTCATCCACCACCAGCACCGTTGGCTGATCGGATGCTTCGGTCTTCAGCACATCGCGGTCGAGCAGACTGCGTTTGATGCGCCAGCGGCCACCGATTTGGATGGCCGGAAGTTGTCCCCGTTGCACGAGATGATAGGCCGTCGGGAGGGGGATGCGCAGATATTTTGCGGTTTCCTTCACGGTCATCAGTTCGGGTGGTTCTTCAGTCATTATTTTACAGGTGATTGGGCGGGGTTTAGCTTCCAAGGATTGTTGGTCGATCCGGGTGAATTCATCCCGTGCCGTCCGGCGAACCGGGGATTTTTTCGGGCAGATCGGTCAGAGTTTTGCCGCATTCCTGACAGACGTAATATTCGGCTGGGAGGTTTTTTCCGAAGTTGTCCGACGCATTCTGATAGAGCCTGGCGTGTTGCTTTTCAGACTGCAGTGCGAAATTGAGGGTGGGGATGGCCGGCCGGGAGTCCTCTGGCTTGGCCAAGGCGGGGAACTCCGGATACAGGGTATCGCGTTCATGGCTCTCCCCGGTGATGGCGGCCTGCAGATTCTCCGCCGTGGAGCCCGGCGTGACCGCTTCCGACTGGAAGGAAGCAACGGTTCCACCCAGTTCGATGATGGTCTGCCTATGGGTATCACGCTGGATGCTTTCGGCCGCGGAAGCCGCCCGGAACAGCTTGCCCACCTGGGGAAATTCATCTGTTACTGCTTTTTTTGCGGACTTCGCATCGCCTTGGCCGCATTGGATTCGCTCTGGACGGCAGTATTACAGATTGGCCAAGGTTTTAGCGGAAGCTGCCGCCAAGGCCGGGGCCGGCATCAGCGGGCCAAAGGCAAACATAGCAAACCGCGGGGAGGAGTAATCAAGTTGTTTCATCTTTGCATCAGTCTGCTGTACCAGGATTGGAAAGAGGGTGGTTTCACATTAGAGAAAACTAATGTCGAAATCCGGTCTCCGGAAACCTGATGCCCGGTCCTGGGCTCCTGCCGGACCGGTACGATAGGCTCAATAGGCTATCCATCCCTGCCGTGTGCGGGGGTGCTGGTGTTGTGAAATGGAGCTTCCGCCGGTTGCCGTGGCGGGGAGGACGCGCCAGAATGCGCTCATGTCCAAGGTCAAACGAATCAGTCATCTGCTGGTGGGGGATTTTTTCCGCAAGCATGGCACCCATCTGAAGCTGGAGTTGATCAGTGAGGATGCGGGGCTGAACCGGAAGATTTTTGAGCCGTCAGTGAACCGGCCGGGCCTGGCGCTGGCGGGATTTTATCTATATTTTGCCTACAAGCGCATTCAGGTCCTGGGGAATTCGGAATTTGCCTACCTGGGCAGTCTGCCGGAACGCGAGCAGGCGAAGCGTTTTGAAGAGATGTGCGCCTGCGATATCCCGTGTGTGGTGGTGTGCCGGAACCGGCGGATGCCGGAGTCGCTGCTGCAGTTGGCCAATGCGTCGGGGGTTTCGGTGTTCCGGACCACCATGGATACGATGCGTTTCATCAATGCCTGTACCCTGTGGATGGACTGGGAATTCGCCCCGACCACGACGGAGCACGGCTGCATGGTGGATGTGAAGGGAATCGGGGTGCTGATCAAGGGGGAGAGCGGATCGGGGAAAAGCGAGGCGGTGCTGGGGTTGCTGGAGCGCGGGGCGGCGCTGGTGGCGGATGACATGGTGCGGCTGCGGGCGCCGGAGGGACGGGAACTGGAGGGGACGGCTTCCGAGTTGGGGCGCTTCCACATGGAAGTGCGGGGCATCGGGGTAGTGAATGTGCCGCTGCTGTTTGGCGCGGCGTCCATGCGGGTGCGGAAACGGCTGGATTTGGTGGTGAACCTGAAGCCGCTGAAGGAATTCCCGGACGTGGACCGGCTTGGGATGGTGCAGCAGTATTACAAAGTGATGGATATCGAGGTGCCGCTGATCGAACTGCCGGTGGGGCCGGGGCGGGACACGGCACGGCTGGTGGAGGTGGCGGCGCTGGAGCAGAAGCTCCGCAGCTTTGGCCACCACAGCGCGGTGGAATTCAACAAAACCCTGCTGAGGACGATGGAGGGGCAGCGAATCAGCTAGGGATTAAATTTTCCGGAAATACGCCATCTGCCCTTGCCGCCTGGGTTCCGGCAGCCATTTTTATCATTATGCTGACCCGCGAATTCACCATCACCAACAAGCTTGGACTCCACGCCCGGCCTGCGGCCATGTTTGTGAAGGTGAGTAGTGCGCACCAGGCGGAGATCTGGGTGGAGAAGGATGATGAGCAGGTGAACGGGAAAAGCATCATGGGCCTGATGATGTTGGCCGCGGGCTATGGCTCCAAGCTGACGGTGACGGCGGAAGGGCAGGATGCGGAGCAGGCCATGGCGCAGATTGCCGCGCTGATTGAGAGTGGCTTTTCCGAAAACCGGTAAGAGGAACACCGCACAAAAAAACCGCAGGCGTTTCGGCCTGCGGTCTGAATGGGGAGTAAACGGGCTGGA
>CAIZWU010000192.1 GCA_903936775.1 uncultured bacterium
GCCTTCGACGGCATCGCCATGTGGATGAACTCGCCCGAGGATCTCGAAAAATTCGCCGCTTACCAACGCGCCAGGCCCAGCACCCGCCTGCTCGCCGCCCTGCTTCACCTCCACGCTGACAAGCCCGCCGACCTCAACCGCGAACACCTCGCCAAGGTCGCCAAGAGACTTGCCACCGAACACGGGAAATTCTGGCTCATCATCAGCGGCGATATCAACAACGAGGCTCAAATCATCAACCTCATTCGCAGCGTCGCCGACATCGCCGCTGCCGAAAACGTCACCCTCTCACTCTACCCCCACGACGGCCACGTCATGGCCACGGCGGAGCAGGCACTCGGCTATTTAACCAAAGCCGCCCGGCCCAACGTCACCCTCAGCGTCCATCTGTGCCATGAACTCCGTGCCGGAAATATCGACCGCCTCGATGCTGTCGTCGCAGCCGTCCTCCCCCATTTAGACATGGTCACCCTCAGCGGCTCAGACCGTAAAACCACCGCTGGTGCGAAAGACTGGAGCGACGCGATCAAGCCCCTCGGCGAGGGCGACTATGACCCCAAAACATTCCTTCGTATTCTCAAGAAATACCACTACCAAGGCCCTATCATCCTCCACACCTTCGGCCTTTCCAACAAGCCCGCCACCCATCATAAATCCTCCTTCGACCTCTACCAAAAAATGGCTGCAGAAGTCACCGCCGAACCCTAATCACACCCGACACCCCAACCTTGCACCGCATCACCACCCTCGTTGGCATCCACTACTCCACCCCCGAAGACTTCGACCGCGAGCACATGAAAAAAGTCGTCAAACCACCCGGTCACGATACGAATGGTGTCGACCATGCCATTTGAGCCGATGTTTATCTAACGAAATGAAACGCGTCACCATGAAGACAAAACGAATCCACCTCTTGGCAGCTCTATGCCTTACCTCTCCCACGCTGTTAGCGGTTGAGCCCACTGCCGCAGACAAGGCTCCCGACTACCAGTCGATGAAGGCCGAAGTCGAAGCGCTTGGAAAATTGACCCATGCTCCCAAATATCAGGTTGTGGAGAGGGGCGATGCCACTCCCAACCTCAAGCCGATCCTCTACGCCGGGCCGGATTATCAGGGCAAACCGACGAAGGTTTTTGCCTGGCTCGGCCTTCCTGAAAAACGCGCGGGCAAGATACCTGCCGTCGTGTTGGTGCACGGCGGGGGCGGAACCGCTTCGAAGGCTTGGGTTCAAAATTGGAACAACCACGGCTACGCCGCCATCAGCATGTCGCTGGAAGGCCAGACAGACCAATCTCAAAGGCTCCCGGATGGCGGCCCGGCGCGCCCCGGCATCTTCGGCGATTCGGTAGTTCCGATCAAGGACCAGTGGATGTATCAATGCGTCGCTATCGCGGGACGTTCCGCTGCCTTATTGCGAAGCTTGCCTGAAGTTGACCCTAACAAAATCGGCATCGTCGGTTGCTCGTGGGGCGGAATCATCACCTCAACGGTGATTGGTATCGATACCCGCTATGCCTTTGCCATTCCCGTTTACGGGTGTGGCGGACTCGACGTCATTCCGAACCAATACGCCGCCAACTTGGCAAATAACGAAGTTTATAAAAAGGTTTGGGATGCCAACCTTCGTTTGGATCGGGCCGCCATGCCTGTCCTCTGGCTCTCTTGGCCGGAGGATGCGCCTTTCCCCATGGACGCATTCGCTCTCTCAAGTAAAAAGAAGAGCCATGGTGCTTCGGAACTGTGCCTGATTCCCGGCATGGGCCACGGCAATCTAACGGATCGGCCCGAGTGGTTTGCGTTTGCCGATAGCGTTCTCAAGGAGGGGCGCCCATGGATTTTGCAAACGTCCTCCAAACTCGATAACGGAAAACTCCATGCGTCCTTCGATTCGA
>CAIZWU010000193.1 GCA_903936775.1 uncultured bacterium
GGACCGGTCAGGGCCGGGCAGCGGTCAAGCAGGGTTTGCAGCGGGACTTTGGCGGCGGCCCATTGTTTGGATTCGATGAGCTGATCGGCTTCCCGCAGGAGCATCCAATAGTTGGCGGGACGCTCTTTGGCCCAAGTGGCAAGGCCGGCTTCCGCCCCAGGCAGCAGCAGCAGCGGATCGGGGCGGTCCCAGTTCAGACCGGGGCCGAGTTTTTCGGCAAGATCGCGGGCATACTGGGCGAAGTCGCGTTCCACGGTTTCGAGTGGGGCGACGCGATTAGCCAAGGTGGTATTGATGGGCACCCCTTCGCCGAGGTCCTTGAGCACCGCTTTGATCGCCTCCGGTCCGGAGCGGCCGATGATGAATTCCACGACCAGCGAAGCTTGAAAGTAGGCAAACTGAAGGTCCGCCGGGGTGGGCGGCGCGAGGAAGGCGCTGCTCATGGAGGCGATGGGTGTGAGTTTGCCGCCGAGGATCTTTTCGCGGTAATCCACATCCATGTGCTCGCCCCAGGAGGGGTCGGCCTGGCGTTCCTCATAAACGGAGATCCCTTCGCTGAGCCAGCGGGGCATTTTGTTATGGGTGGCTTGAAGGGTGACGGTGTGACAAAACTCATGCCAGAGGACGGCTTCCCAGTTGATGGCGCGGCCGCGGTTGGCAGCTGGGCTCACCGCGGTGACGACGCGGCCAAAACAGACCCCGAGAAAGCCGGGATTGTCCGGCATGCCGAAGGTGCGGACGCCGAAGTCCTTTTGTTGTGGAAAAATCTCGACGATGGTGGGGCGGGTGACCTCGACCCCATACTTTTCACTGAGTTTTTGCCGGGCGGCGCCGAGCAGTTCGAGCACGCGCGGTCCGTAGATGGCGGCCTCGCTGGCGTTCATGCGGACAGTGAAGTCGCCATTTTTCAAGGTGGTGAAGTCTGCGGTCATGGCATCCCGCAGGGTCATCAGATTGAAGGTGGCGACGTCATAGGCATTATTCGCCTGCACGGTGGCGGCCAGTTGCCAGCCTTCCTCCTCCTCGCCAAGCCGGAGCAGGTCGCTGGCGAGTTGCGCCTGGGCGGGAAGGTATCCGGAATCAAAGGTCAGGGCCTGACGTTGCCGGGCCGCGCCTTCGGCGAAGCGGTATTTTTGCGACAGCTTCCGGCCGATCAGATGATCTGGCAGGGGATTGGTGGGCCAGAATTTCAAGGCGGCGGCACGGAATTCCGCTTCAGCGGCGGAATCGTTTTTCAGATGTGCCAGCACCGCCCGGCAGGCTCCCAGTTCCGGCCGGTGGGGGTTCACCTTTTCCACCCGGTCCAGCAGCCCGCGGGCTTCGTCATACTTCTCGGCATCTATCAAATGATCGGCCAGCCGCAGCAATGCCGGCACGTGGGCGGGATTGATTTTAAGCGCGGCTTCCAGATTGGCCACCATGTTCAGACGGTCGCTGGAGGCAAAGGCGAGGGCCAGACCGCACAAAAGGTCAGGGTCGTCCGGAAACGTCTTCAGCGCGGCCTGGAATTTTTTGGCCGCGAGGGCAAAGTCGTTTTTCTGCAGAGCCAGCTGGCCGGCGGCGAGGAGCGGTTCACGGGCGGCCGGGTCGATCTTCGCGGCGACCGCATAAACTTTATCGAGGATGGCTTTGGGGTCTTCGCCCAATTCCATGAGGGCCTGTCCGTAGACGACGATGCTTTTGACATCCCGGTAGGCCCGCCCGCCGCGGCTGGTGACGAGCTGTTGGATTTCCACCGGGATGGACTGGGCGGTCGCGGTGTCCCCATTGGCCAGGAAGACCTCGCGGGCGGCCCACTTCAGAGTCAAGCTGCGGGGGCTGATGGCGAGAGCTTCCTGGGCGGCGGCAAGGGCTTCCGGGTATTGGCCGGTGGCCATGAGGGCTTCGAGGCGGATGAGACCCCAAGCCTCGCGGTCGTTGAAGGAATCGGTCAGGGCGCCCTGGGCGGCGGTGAGGGCGGCGTCATAGTCGCCGGAGCGGAGTTGTTTCAGTGCGCCCTCCGGATCGGTGGCAGCGGAGGCAAGCGTGAAGGCCCCGCAGCTGGCGGCGATGATGATCCCTACCCGCCAAGGGGTTGGCCACGTAAGGGATGCGGAGCCGGACATATTTCGGACGAGCTTGGAGGGTACTCAGGCAGCGCTCAAGCTACGAATGCGCCGGGGGTGAAGTTACAGCAATTCCAGGCCATGCGATGGCCCCGGGGCGGGTTCTGAACGGTTATCTGGGCCGGTCGCACCGCGGCTGCCCCGGCAGGGGAAATTCCGCGGGGGTGCCTGATTTAAGTTGTGCCTGCGGCGAATTCCCGGGAATCTGCGGCCCTTCTATTATGCCCCTGACCAGCCTCTTCGATATCCAGGTCAACGGCTTTGCCGGCGTGGATTTCCAACAACCGGATCTTTCCGCCGCCGCGCTGCGCCACGCGGTGGACGGGTTGGCGGGGCATCAGACCCGGCGGTTTTTTGCGACGCTGATCACAGATTCGCTGTCCTCGCTGGCCGCCAAATTCGAAAACTTGGAACGGCTCCGGGCCGCTGACCCCGTGATCGCGGAGGCCGTCTGCGGTTATCATCTCGAAGGCCCATGGCTGTCGCCGGAACCGGGGTTCTGCGGAGCGCACCAACCGCAGTTCATGGGGCCGCCGGACCGGGCCGATTTTGAAAAACTCCAGGCCGCCGCGGGGGGGCATATCAAGCTGATCACGCTCGCCCCGGAGTGGCCCGGCAGTGCCGGTTTTATCCGCGCAGTCACGGCATGCGGCGTGCAGGTTTCGATGGGTCATAGCAATGCCCAGGACGAGGCCATTGATCAGGCCATCGCCGCCGGCGCCCGCTTCTGCACGCATCTCGGCAATGGGGTGCCCACCCAGCTGCACCGGCACGACAACGTGATCCAGCGCCTGCTGGCCCGCGACGAACTCACCGCCTTCTTCATCCCGGATGGGATTCATCTACCGCCCGGAGTGCTGCAGAACTTCTACCGGGCCAAACCGCCCGGCCGGGCCTTGTTCACTACCGACGCCATGGCGGCAGCGGGAGCCCCGGACGGACGTTACCGCCTGGCTGGCCATGAATTGGAAGTCGGGCGCGACCGGGTGGTGCGTCTGCCGGGCAGTCCGCTCTTTGCCGGCTCGGCCCTCACGCCACCGGAAGGAGTGGCGAATCTGAGCCGCTGGCTCGGGCTGGATCCCGACCATGCCCGCCGCTTGTTCTCTACTGCCATCGCTGAAGCTTTCGGCTTAACTCTTCCCCTGCTTGATCCCCCACCTCCATGACTTCCCTGACTTTTGATGCCCTGAACGTCGAAATCCACCCGGACCGGGCCGCGATGGGCGCCGCCGCCGCCAGGCGCGCCGCCGCGCTCCTGCGGGAAACCCTGGCCCGCCAGAAGCAGGCCCGGATCATTGTGGCCAGTGCGCCGTCCCAGGATGAATTGATCTCCGGCCTGGCGGGCGCACCAGACCTGGACTGGAGCCGGATTACGATCTTCCACATGGATGAATACGTGGGACTGCCCGCCGGACATCCCGCCACCTTCCGTGCCTATCAGGAAACGCATCTGCTGGCCCTGATCCGACCGGCAGCCTTTCACGGAATCCGGGGAGAGAGCCTGGACTCTGCGGCGGAGGCGGCCCGCTATGCCGCCCTGCTGGCTGAAGCCCCCATTGATCTCGTCTGCTTGGGTATTGGCGAAAATGGGCATATCGCCTTCAACGATCCGCCGGTCGCCGATTTTGAGGATGCCCAGGCGGTAAAATTGGTGACGCTCGATGAATCCTGCCGCCAACAGCAGGTCAACGACGGTTGTTTTCCCGGTCTCGAGGCGGTGCCTGCCGAGGCGCTCACTCTGACCTGCCCTGCCCTGATGTCGGGCCGGTCCCTCGTCTGTGTGGTGCCCGGCCCCCGTAAAGCAGCCGCGGTGCGGTCCACCCTGCTGGATGCCATCTCCACCGCCTGCCCGGCGACCCTCCTGCGGCGTCACCCCAATGCGGTCCTTTACCTGGATCCCGGATCGTCCGCTGAACTGCCCGTCGCCTGAATCCTGCGCCGACGGGGGCGGCCCATCCGCGCCTGGCCCAGCGACACTCCAGACTTGGCGAACTCCGGAAAGTTCCCACCGTGGCACAAAAAAACCCCGGAGCCTGATGGCCCCGGGGTTTCTGCCGGTATCGCACGGGGGTTGGTTGCCTTTACAGGCGGCGCACCCGCAGGTAAGCGCGGGGAGAACCTGCCGGAAGGACCCCTCCATTCGCCGGATAGAGCGCGGTGATATTTGAGTTGAGGGTGGTTGTCCCCGCAGCACCAACAATCACGGGGCCGGGAGCCACATTCCATTTTTGTGGAGTTCCCGGAGCGCCAGCCTCCATATTGGTGCTGTATTCCAGTTGATAGGTTGCCCCGGCAGTGGAAACAAAAGTGAGGGAGTAGGCTCCGGTCACCGTATTGGCCGTGAAGTTGGTCACCGGAATGGTTTCCGGGGCGGCTGGAGCGACCAGCACCAGCAGATCAAAGTCAGTCAGGGTAGTGCCTGCCCCCTCCATCAGAAGAGGGTAATTAAATCCGGGGGAAACCGGAGCCTTGGCGCCAACGACTTCCCACCACGAACCACCCCCGCCTTCGAACACGAGGGTCTTGATCGTATAGGTGCCCACAGCGAGGGTGACCTGACCGATGGTGCGGCTGTTTCCGGTACCTACTTCCACTTGGAGCCGGTCATTAAGCCCGCTGCCCGGCACGGATTCAGTGAGGATCGCCTGGGCAAGGTGGTTGGATTCCAGGATGGAACTCCAGACCGGATTGCCGGGACCTGAAATGTCCATGTAGCCGCCATCATCGCCTTGGAACCCAAGGTTATAGACTCCGGCCTGGGTGATTACCAGGCTGCCGGTCGCCCGCATCGCGTAGTTATTATCATCCGCCGCGGTATTCCGGGGAAACGGATTGTTTGGGGTGAAGCTGCCATCGGCTCCCGCCTCGGGGTCCGTGAAATTCAGCAGGGGCCAGGCGGTAGTGGTTTTATCAGCATCGAGCAAAGCCTCAGCCGCGGCAATCGTGCCGAGATTGCCTGCCACGGTATCCGGCAGGGAGGTTTCCACATTCCAGCCCGGGGCGGCCATGCCAGGGACGACAATGGTGGCGGCGGGAGTCTGGTAGCCCACCGTTCTCCAGCCCTGGGGTGGTTCGGTGCCATGCGGATATTCCCCGGCTGCAGCAATGAGTTCATACCAGAAACCGCCGCCGCCTTCCCATTGGATATATTCCAAATCATATTCGCCAGCAGCCAGGAACATGATGCCACGGGTGTTGCTGTCGCCGGTACCGGCATCAAAAAACAACTCGTTGGGATTCGACATTTCAAACCGGCCGTTTGCCTGGTTGGGATCGCCGTTGGTCGCCTGCTTGAAGCTGGGGTTGGCCCCGGCCACCGCTTTGACGCGCAGCAGGAATCCATCATCGCCACGGCCCCAGAAGGTATAGGAGCTACTGGTGGGGACGGAGATGCGGCCCTTGGCGACGGTAACGACCCGGTCATTGGCACCTTGTGGGGCATTGGGATCGTCATTGAGCAGATCATCTCCCAAAATCGTGCCCGATGCGCCGCCGGTGGACCCAGGGTCGCGGGCATTGAGGGAGCTGCGCAGGAAGTCGAACGTCAGGTTATCCCCATCGGCTGGGGTGCGGACGGTATCCCTCAGGAAATCGCTGACCTGCTGGAGATTATCCACGCTATCGGCGGAGAACCAGGTACGCACCCCAAACTTGCCCGCGGCTCCAGGAATCCCAGGAGGGTTGGTGACCCAGCGGGGTTTGAAGGGCACTGCGAGGACGGCGGGATCATTGGGATTGCCGACCAGCGTCCAGGTGTTGGTGTCACGATCCGCTTTGAAAGAGCCCGGGGCTGACGCCACTTCCCAGGAGGAGCCGCCGGTGCCTTCGAAGGCCACGAACTGCACATCATACGTCCCGGGAGCGGTGAAGTTATAGACCCCACGGGTATTGGAATCTCCGGTGAAACCCGGAAACACGAGGGTTTGGGGGTCACCCAGGTCAATGATGCCTCCACCGGAAAAGGAGACAAACTTGCTGCCAGCCCCGGCAGGCGGGCCACCGCTGATGCGAAGTCCCATGCCGTCATCACTGTGAATGCTATAGGTGACGGGACCCGCTGCGGCGATCACGACCTGGGTTTTAGCAATCACCATCACGTTGTCATCCGGACCGGCCTGATCGCCGATAAAGGGAAGATCATTGTTGAAATTACCCCCCGTCCCGGCTTGATCCGGATCGGTATGATTAACGACGGGAGCCGTGCCATCAACAATGGCAGGGTCCGCAGGATCGGGATCGTCAGCAGGCAGGTCCGCCGCTGCAGTAACGGCAAAATCCAGACCCGATCCCCAGCCGGTTCCATTGCGGTGTTCCCTCACCCCCCAAACTCCGGGGGAGCCGGCAGGACCCGGGAGCGGGGCTGTGGGAAAATAGGGCGACCGGACGCTGCCGGAACCGCTGATGTTGGCGTCGGTTTGGTCCTTGGCCGCGAGAGTATAGGTGTGGCTGGAGGCGGGAGGCAGTCCTGTGGCCGCATAAAACACGGTGGTGGTGGCAGCCACTTTGGTGACGGTGGTCGGCGTGACGGTGGCCCCATCAATGTCCAGGGTGATGGAGGCGGTCTGCACCACGCTGGCGGGATCGTCCACGATCTTGAATGTATAACCGGTATTGTCCAGCCTGGCCTCGGTCACGGTAGCCAGAACGTAGAGGGGCAACCCATTGATCATTTCTGCCTGGATCTGGGCTGGAGTCAGCACCTCATCCCCAAAGACTTTTACTTCGTCCAGAGCTCCGACATAGGAACCGGGATTCCGGGAGGTCCCAATCAGCAGATTGCCTGAACTGAGCGTGTCTTGAGTTCCCCCGGCCCCTGGCCCGGCCACCAGCACCCCGTCTTCGTAGATTTCCTGCTGATTGTCGGTCCGGTTTACCCACGCCACGTGGTGCCACGTATTGGGTTTGGTGAGGCCGGCGGGGCCGACATCGTCACCCCAATGGCCGCTATGGTAGCCGGCATCGCGTGCGCCCAGGTGCAGGGCATTGTCCCCGAACCCATTAGGCTGTCCGAACACAAAGTTGTCTCCAGTCTGACTGCCGATATTGATCCAAGCCATGGCCGTGTAAGGGCGGTTGGTTACCGAGCCATTCACCATCCCAAACGCATCCAAGGTCAGCCCCGTATCCACGTGGCCGGCATCGGCGCCGCTATCACCATCTGCGGAGGTAAACCGCAGGCCTTTCCCAAGCAGATACCGGCTGCTGCCGACCGTGATGACCGTATTTTGAATCAATTGGACTTTTTCCGGATGTCCAATCGTGCCGACGTCTGCTGCGCCAGGAGCGAGGTTGGTGACCGTATCTACGGTGACATCCGTCACATTTTCGAAGCTATACCGCAGGGTCAAGGCCGCTTCTGCTTCATAAAGTCCCAACAGACTGCTGCAGACCAGCAGAACGATTGGCTTCATTGATCGGATCGTGCTCATTGAGTTCATGGCTTGAATTTGGTCAGAGGATTTTATTCTAATTTCCGGGGCGGCGCGACAAGGGGCCACCTACGGAATACTGCGGCTAATGCCACTCTAATTCTTTTCAACAATTACCTAATATCACAAGCAATGGTCAATGAATTCTTATTCCTCCGTTCAAAATGTGCTGCCGCGAATGCCAATTTGTGGAAAATGCCCAAAGCTCTCCACAAAATATGCCACGCGGCAGTATAAACCATAAATTAAGGGAAATAATCGCCCCCCCCTGAAACCACGCCTGCAGACCCCACCACCAAGTGATGGACCGCCAGGCCCGCAGGATCAGGGCTTTCATCCGGGAGGATTTGGCCGGAATAACCCACCTCATCCATTGGAATGGGCCACTAGCCCGGCACCGTTTCAAGCCCCGGGTAATCGATGTAGCCTTCGGGTCCTTGACCGTAAAAGGTTTGGGGTTGGGGCTGGTTGAGGGGTGCCCCTTCGCGGAAACGGCGGGGAAGGTCCGGATTGGCGATGAACAGCTGCCCCCAGGCGACGGCATCCGCTTCGCCGGCGGAGACCGCAGCTTCAGCAGATGCCTGGGTGAACTGTTCGTTGGCGATGAACACCCCGCCGAATTGCTTTTTGAGCTGGGGACCCAGCGCCGGGGCTTGGTGGTGCTCGCGGGCACAGAGGAAGGCAAGGCCACGGCGGCCCGTTTCTCCGGCGACATAACCAAAAATCGCGGCAGGATCGGAGTCCCCCATGTCATGGGCATCGCAACGCGGGGCGAGGTGCAGGCCCACCCGGTCGGCGCCCCAGACGCCGATGGCGGCATCCACCGCTTCCAGCATGAGCCGCGCGCGATTTTCCACGGAACCGCCGTAGTCGTCGGTGCGGTGGTTGGTGGAGTCCTGGAGGAACTGGTCCAGCAAATAACCGTTGGCGCCGTGAATCTCCACGCCATCGAATCCGGCCAACTGCGCCTGCTCCGCGCCGAGGCGGTAAGCGGCGATCACGCCGGGCAGCTCGCTGGCCTCCAGGGCACGCGGCGTTTCAAACGCCTTCTCCGGGCGCACCAGGCTGACGTGCCCCTTGGCGGCGATGGCGCTGGGAGCGACCGGCTGCGCCCCATTCAGATACGATGAATCCGAGATCCGCCCCACGTGCCAGAGTTGGAGCAGGATCTGTCCGCCTTCCGCATGCACGGCGGCCGTCACTTTTTTCCAGCCGGCCACCTGGTCCGCCGACCAGATGCCAGGGGTGTCAGGATAACCCACCCCCATGGGATCGACCGAGGTAGCCTCACTGAGAATCAGCCCGGCGCTGGCACGCTGGCGGTAGTAGGCGGCCATGAGGTCGTTGGGCACGCGTCCGGCACTGCTGCGGCAGCGGGTGAGCGGGGCCATGACGATGCGGTTGGGCAGGTGGAAGGCACCGGCTTTCAGAGGAGTGAAGAGAATGGAATTGGACATGTTATTCAAGAGGGAGGACAAAGGGTGGAATCAGGGTGTTTCCGGTCAGCAGGCCAGATCGTTGGTGAGCACCACGCGGTAGCGGGCTTTCCCGGAGCGCAGGTGGTCGAGGGCCTCGTTCACGCGGGAGAGAGGGAAGGTCTCCGTCACCGGAGCAATCTGATGCCGGGCGCAGAATTCCAGCATCGTATCCACCGAGGCCGGGCTGCCGAGGGGTGAGCCGGAAATGGATTTTTGTCCACTGATGAGCGGGAACGCAGCCACATCCAATGGCTCCAGCACCGCGCCCACCGTGTGCAGCCGGCCCTTGGGTTTGAGGGCGGCAATGTAGGTATTCCAGTCGAGCGCCACATTGGTGGTATTCAGGATGAAATCGAAGCTGCCGGCAGCTTTTTTGAGTTCATCGGAATCACGGGAATTGAGGGTCTGGTGGGCGCCCAGTCCGAGGGCTTCCTGGCGTTTAGAATCACTGCTGGTGAACGCCGTGACGTCGCAGCCCCACGCCCGCAGGAATTTCAGGGCGAGGTGCCCGAGCCCGCCGATGCCGATCACGGCGACCCGGTCGGTGGGCTGCACGCCGAATTGCGCAATGGGATTGAAGACCGTGATGCCCCCGCAGAAGAGCGGTCCGGCGCTGGCGGCATCCAACGCGTCAGGGAGCGGCGCCGCCCACATCCAGTGTGACCTGACCCGGCTGGCAAATCCGCCATGACGGCCTACGATGGTTCCTTCCGCGGTGGCGCAGAGGTTATGATTTCCTGACAAACACGGCGCACAGCACCCGCAACTGCTGGAATACCAGCCCAGCCCTACCCGGTCGCCCACTTTGACCCGTTTCACCTGCGGCCCGGCCTCCACCACGCGGCCCACCACTTCATGACCGGGGACCAGCGGATAGGTGGAAATGCCCCAATCGTTATCGAGCATGGAGAGATCACTGTGACAGATGCCACAGCTCTCGACGGCGATTTCAACCTGCTCGTCCCCAAGGGGGCCGGGCGTGTATTCATAAGCCTCAAGCGGCTGTTTGGGGGCGGTAGAGGCGAAGGCGTGGATGGGGGAGCTCATGATGGTTTTCAGGGAGTGGGAAGGAGAGTTAAAACTTGGATTAGGCCCGTGGGCTTTTGAAATTCGAAAACGAGGGCGTCACGTCCGCGGACTCAGCCAGGTGCGGATAAAATCCACCACCGCGCGGAGGGGATCCGTGCTGCGGGCCACCGCAGCCCGCTGCATGGCTCCATTCCACAAATCCTGGATCACTGCCGCCGTGGCCGCCGCATCGGGCTGCGGACGGATGCTTTTTTGGACCACGCCCTGATCGATCAACTGCCGCAGAATATCCAGCCACTCGACGGTCCCCGCGGCCAGCACGACGCGCATGTCATCGCTGAAATCCGCTACCTCCGCGGCCAGCTTGGCCACCAGACAAGGGAAACGCCCCTCACATTCATGGGATTTGGCAATATTCCCCTCAAAATAAGTCAGGAGCCTCCGCAGGGCATCCGGCTCCGGCTCCGGCGAGAGCAGCATCCTTGTTTTCCAGGCGGTGGCATCCGCCACATAATGCTTCAGCATCTCGACCCCGAACTGTTCCTTGGACTTGAAGTAGTGGTAAAACGATCCTTTCGGCACCTGCACCGCCGTCAGAATCTCATTCAATCCTACGGAATGAAAACTTTTCACCAGCATCAAACCCTCCGCCGCATCCAGAATGCGTTCCTTGGTCGTGACGGGGCGGTTGCTCATGGAATGCCTTTACTAGACCAGTCGTCTAGTTTCTTCAAATCAAAAACCAGCCCCCGGTTCCGCCGGGAATCCTTCGCGGCGGAGTGCCCACCTTGCCGGCGGTGAGCGCCATGCCTGAAACAAATCCACCGCTGGCACCGTCCCTGACTGGAGCCTTCCTGCCGACCTCTCCGGCGATTCCCATTGCCGATCCGACCCGACCCCGCCCGAAGCCGCGTAAGCGGATGCCGCAGGCGGATGCAGGCTGCCGAGCGGGCATCAAGCTGTTATGAAACTCCCCCCCTCACTCTCTGGCCTGCGGGCCACCGCTCTGGTGATCTTCCTTTTTCCTGGCCGGCCCACCGCCCTCCACGCCGCCGCACCGGAGCCGCCTTCGGTGAATCTTTGGGAAAGTCTGAGCCCCTCCCCGGTGAAGGCGGCTTCGGATGGAATGGTGGTGATTGCCGGCAAGGCGGCCGCCCCGGACGGAGCCCCCGTCCGGGTGCGGATCACCACGTCGGCCGGCACCGCTTTCGGAACTTCGACGCCGGTTCAGGCCCAGCGCTTTGCCTGCCGCTTCCCTCAGGACTTCCCCGGCGCTCCTCCGCTGGCTCCACTGGTGCTGTATATCGATGCCACCACGGCAGCAGAGTTCGGCGGCGAGGACAGCCTGCGCCATCAGGCGGAAGCCTTGATCGTCGTCCGGGGCGAGGGCGGCAGGGATCTGCCGGACCTGCCGCAGGTGTTTACAGATGACTTCATCGATAGCAATGGCAGGAAAGATGCAGATGCGGCTCCATTCACCCGGCACCGGGTCCTCGTGAATCTCTTCATGCAAAGCCGGGCAGCCGGCCTGATGTCGCTGCATCGCCCTGACTTCGATCTGGCACGGAAGGAGGACTTCGCCTGGTTTACGGATTACGCCACCCTTTACGATTTCGACCACCGCGACCGCGACTGGACCCAGCCATCAGGGCACCGGGTGGCGCGGGGATTTTGGCAGGCGGTGTGGAACCGGTGGTTCAACGGCACCAATAATCATCCCTGGGATGGCAATCCGGAGCATCGCGATCGCCGGAACTACCGGCCTTACACTTTCGCCAATGACGCCGCGGACCTCGTGGTGCTATATCAATTGCAGCGCGGTACCAAGCCGGCAGTGCCTGACAACCGCCATGCCCTGGTGCAGGAAGTCCTGGAAAACCTCCTGGCCATGCAGCATCGCGGGTCGGAGAATTTTGCTCTGCCGGAGGCCTCGGGAGAACAGCAGCACTACACCGCCGGCGCCTTCCGTTATGGAATGTTCGAAACCGGCGAGTGGCTCACCGAGGGGAAAGGCTGGTTTGCCAATCCCCGCTTCCGCGACTTTGAACGGGGTGGCGTGCTTAATGGCCGCTGCCTCTGGGCACTGGGGGAATCCCTCAAGGCCGATCCACAAGGACCCCTCGCGGCGGAGATCCGTGAGGCGATTCCCCTGACGCTGCAATTCTGCCTGCGGGACGGCCTGGCCCATGGCTATACCCGTCTGACAAGGCGGGGCCTGCCACTCTGGGGCATTCCTGGCGAACACGGCTACCTGACGCTCGGCATGCTGGCCGCAGCAGAGGCCATGCCCGGTCTGCCCATCCCTGCCGGCCCCGGACCAGCGGCACGGACTTTGCAGGAAGTCACCCGCGATGCCCTTGATGCGCTCCTTGACAACACAAAATCCGACGGCACCTGGAGCCGCTATGCGAATGTGGATGCCGTGAACATCACCGCCCTCGCGGAAGGATCGCGCGTCTTTCCCGGCGAAGCTGCCGCCGCCTCATGGAAAGCCGCCGCCTGCCGGGCTGCAGATGTCTGGCTGGGCCTGGCACCGCTCCCTGCCGAACGCACCGCTCCCACGCCACTCTTCGGCCACCGCAAGGAAAACGGCCTGACTTATTTTCTTGGTGAGGAAAAAACCGCCCATGCTTCCCTTTACATGAACGGATTGTGGCTCCACACCCTGGCTTGCCTGCATCGCGCTGCCCGCGAGCCCCGCTACCTCGCCCGCGCCCATGCCCTCGCCGCCTACTATTGCGGGGCGAACCCGCTCCATGTCCGTCTGCTCAGCGAAATCGGCAGCGTCAACAACCGCATCAGCGACCGCGATGGCGACGGTGTCGAAGACCACCTCGTTTGGGATGCCTATCCGGAATCCACCGCCTTCTTCCAAATCGGCCTGCTGCATCTGATGCGGCCATGACCCCGGACAGGCGTGCGATGCCGCTGGCCCGATGCTCCGGAGCACGCTCCGGCCATCACCCTGCCGGGATCTGCACCAGTTTCATCCGGCCGGCCGCCCCCACTTTGATAGTCACGTCGCCTTTGCGGCATCCAAAGTGATCCGCGATCAGCGCCATCAACTCGGCGTTCGCCTTCCCATCCACTGGCGGCGACTTCAGCTTCGCCAGCCATCCCAACCCGTCTGGCAGTTCCTCCAGTCCGCTGGTTTTGGCGTTCGGTTTTACCCTGATCTGGAGGGTGCGGACGGATGGTTTGGAAGCGCTCATGTGGCATTGGCCCTGACGGGATCACCCTCCTCATCCCGCCGGGAATGGTTCTTTCCGGCCCGGGGCGGATTTTATTCCACCCACGGCCGGGCCTGTTTGATGAAGAGTTGGTTGTCCTTGGTGATTTTAAACTCGATTTCCATGGCGAAGGCCGGGTCGAACCAGGCGTTATAGAGGTTGCGGAAATGAGATTGGATGGTGGAGAGCCGGTCGGCGAGCTCCCACGCCTGCCCGGTGGTGAGGAGACTGGTGCGGGTGGGCTGAAGGCTGGACCAGGTGACATGCTGGATCTCGTAACGGGTCAGACCCATCAGGGAGGCAATGAGAAACTCCTCGGGAATGACCGTTTGATCAGGATTGGTGATGAGTTCCTCGCCTTTCTGGACGTTCACATAATAACCGCGCCAATTGGGGTCGATCAGGTTTTTACTGACCGCGACGCCATTGGCCAGTTCGTCGTCGGTATTGGGATGGAGAAGCACGCCCATGGCAGCGGTGAAGTGGTCGATCCGGTAGAATTCGCGTTCCTCGAAGGCGCGGAAATTCCAAAGACTGGCCCAGACTTTCCGGATGGTTTTGTGCAGGGAGCCCTCGTCCGGACGGTGGGTGTAGGAGTCGTAGAGACCGGCTCCGTTGAAGCCCGGAAGGTCTTCGTTGTTGGTGCTGGAACGGCAGCGGATGGGGACCTCCGGCGGAACTGCGGCTTGGATGGCGGCGATGGCGCTGCGGTGTTCCGGACGGACGGTGCCATTGCGCAGCAGGGCGCGGAATTCCGCGAGGCGGGCCTCCCGGACGGCGGGATCGGCGCGGAAGGCGGGGTCCTTCATCATCAGCACGGCATAGGCATAGAAGCCATTGTCCAGCATGAAGGCATCATAGAAAGAAAACGGCACCGCGTAACCATCCGGCGACTTGCCCGCCGGGAGAATGCGCCGCAATTCGGCGACGTTGGCCGCTTTCACGCCGGTGCTGCGGCTATCGGAAAACAGGACGTCCCGCAGCGGACGGATGGTGGTGATGGAAAGATCACGGACCGGCGAGACCGGCGTGACCGGACGCAGGGCCTCAAGGTAGGTTTCGACTTCGGCCGCGGTGGCTTCGCGGAGCAGGAGTCCGTCGGACGCGACTTCGAAGCGGACGTTTTTGCCGGCGAGCGCGGTGATACGTGGATCCGTCAGGGCATCCTTCAGGTAGCAGTTCGGAGTTTTGTTTTGTTTGGCTTTGAGATTAATATGCGACAGCGGGGTCTGCGGGGCCGCGGTGATGATCCCGGCGACCCGGGAGAGATCGGCCGGCACGGTGGGAAGCACCACAATATCCCGCGAGGTGACGGCCGTGGTGCCGCCACCCAGGAGCAACCGGCCGAAGGAGACGCCGGGATTCAGCACACTGTAGGTGGTGGCGGCAAAAAGTTCGTCCGAGGAAATCCGGTCGATAGGCGCCTGTTGCCATAAGAACGCCTCGCTCCCGAGGCGCTGTTCCTGGGTGAGGCCGGCGGGATGATAGGCGAGGCGGCGGTCCATCCAGGGAAGCGCGCGTGAAACCAGGCCGTAGGCCATGCGGACATGACGGTAGGCAATGCCATCGCTGGGCCAGAACTCGATGGCGTAAAGTCCCGCCGGGCCGGAACCCCGGGTGTAGTGGGGATAAAAAATCAGGCTGCCCGCGATCTGTTTCCGGGCGTCGGTGAAGTAGGTCTGATTATTGAACGTCGTGAGATCCGAAGCATACCCAAGAACGTCCTGCGCAAAATAATAGTGATATTGGTGGAGGTTGGTATTCAGGAAGTAGAGCCGGGGAACGGCGGTGTCGGCGCCGGTGACCAGAAACTTGACCTCGCGCACATCCGGAGCCCCGGGGAAATTATCGCGGTGCGCCAGCTTTTCATAACGGATCGGATCAGTCAGGATGACGGCGGCATCCGTGCTGGCCGGAGCCGGAGCCGGATTGAAGGGGTTGCCCCCGATGCCCGCCAGCCATTCGGCGTAGTCATCCTGGCCATCACCGTCGGAGTCCAGCGGGGCGGCCAGGGGCACCGCGGCCACCCGGTAGAAAGCGCGCCTCGCCATGCTGGCGGGGTCGGCGAGGTCGAGCGGCAGGCCAGTGCCCGGGCGGAGTGCCACCGATTCCCACGGACCGGAGAGGGTATCGGCGCGCTGGAGTAGATAATAGTGGTCCGGGGTGGTGGTGATGCTGGATTGGAAGTGCCCCCCGGCGGTTGGTTGGACCCTGCTGAGGACCGGCGGGTCGGCCGGGGTTGGCGCGGCCCGGGCCAAGGTCACCGCGCAGCACAGCGCCGCCCACGGGAGGGTGGACAGGAGGTAAGTCAGCCCGGTTTTCACAAATGGACTCGTAGCACACCTGGCGCCACTTGACCAGTCCGGCGCAAGGGCCATTGAAATTCGTCTGGTTCCCGATGAGTATTTTCCGCGACAGCTGATAAATCAGACAAAAGCGTCTGAACGGCCGCTCCCCCTCCACCTACCATCCACCTTAATATTATGTCTTTTCCCACCACCACCTGGCGTGCCCTTGCGGCGGCCGTGCCCGCCCTGATCCTCGCTTTTTCCCCTGCGGTGCGCGCCGCGGAAGGCTGGGGCACCAATTTTGAAGAAGCCAAGGCTGCCGCCGCCAAGGACAACAAAGATATTCTGATGGATTTCACCGGTTCCGACTGGTGCGGCTGGTGCATCAAGCTGCAAAAAGAAGTCTTCACCAAGGACGGATTCAAACAGGAGGCCCCCAAGCACTTCGTCCTGCTGGAGCTGGACTTTCCGCAGAAGACCGAATTGCCCAAGGAGCTGAAGGAGCAGAATGAAAAACTCCAGGAAACCTACGCCATCGAGGGATTCCCCACCATCCTGCTGACCGACGCCAAAGGCCGGCCCTACGCCAAAACCGGATACCTGCCCGGGGGGCCCGAAGCCTTCAACGAACACCTCACCGAACTGCGCAAGGTCCGCGAAACCCGCGATGCCGGTTTCAAGAAAGCGGAAGCCGCCACCGGACTGGACAAGGCCAAAGCGATTCAAGAAGGCCTGCAAGCGCTCGATCCGGAAGTGGTGACCGGCTACTACACGGACGAGGTCACCCAGATCATTGCCCTCGACTCTGCCGACACCCTCGGCTTCAAAGCCAAGCAGGACTACGGCGACAAACGCAACAAGCTTGATGCCGAATTGCAGGAACTGGCGCAAAACCAGAAGACCAAGGAGTTCGCGGCCGCGATCGACACCTTCATTGCCTCCGAAAAAGTCACCGGAGTCAATCTGCAGGACCTGATGATGACAAAATTGCAGGTGCTCGGGCCAGCGGATCTCGACAAGGCTGACAGCCTGCTCGACGAGGTGATTAAAGTGGATGCCAAGAGTGAATTGGCCGAACGCGCCCAGGCGATCAAGGAACGGATCGTGGAAATGCGCAAGCAGGTCGAAAAGTCCAAAAAAGACCCTGCCGCCGGCGCTGGGGAACCTGCCGCAGAAGAGAAGGAAGCCAAGTAAAACCGGCCTGATCCTGCGGTATTCCCGCGTACCCTCAATCAAAAGGACCCATGAGCCATCTCCGGCTCATGGGTCCTTTCTTTGGTGAACTGGAATGGGCCTCAATTCCGCGCCGCAGCGGTCTGCATGAGGAGTTTATCACGATCGCGGCGGTAATTGATATTGCCCAGTTGGAGTTGCAGGCGGGCGTCGCCGCCGGTGCGTTCGAGCAGAGAGGTGACCACCCGTTCCGCGTCATCCCAGCGTTCCTGGGTGAGAAAGTGATCCGCCAGTTTCAGGGGAAGATCCATTTCATCAGGATAGGCCTTCAGCCAGTCCTCGAGGACCTCGGCCCGGCTGGTGATGGAATAGTTTTCGGCCGCCTGGAGACGGATCAGCATGACCGACCGGTCGTTTTGCACGGCAGGAGGCAAGGCCGCGCAGGCATCCAAAACTTCGCTCCATTGACCCTCTTTGAGCAACTGACTCACCGCGGCTACTTTATCCAGGGAATCGGCAACAGCTCCATGGTCCTTGGTGAGAGCCCGGCCTTCTTCACCGAGCAGGTTGGCGGCGAGGTGCAGGTAACTGCGGCGCAGGGTTTCGCTGGTATACTCATTGAGTCCCATCGTGTAGATGTCCGTAATCCGGTAATCCCGCGAGGCGACCTCACTGAGGGTGAAGCTGAAGAAATTCAGGGCGTGGTTTTCTCCGGCGCACCGGAAGAGAAGTCCCGCCCGGTTTTTAAAAGTGCGGACCCGGAGGAAACGGAAATTCGTCCCCGCGAAATCCCGGGTGATGCCGGTTTGCTGCCAGGACTGGCGGGTGCTGTCCGAAAACAGATCCTTCATCGTGCCCGCTCCGGCAATCCGGATTCCATCCGTAGCCCGGTCGAGGATGAGTTGCTGGTCCACCAATTCCTCCACGGGGGACATTTCTCCGGTGATCATGGATTTTTCGATGAGGGCCACGAAGTCACGCAGACCGGAAGCCGGATCGGCCAGCCGGGCCTGGAGTTGCGTTTCATTCAGGTCCGGCGATTTGGCGGAGACCCGGTCGCCCCCGGTGAGCAGGAAGACGGCAAGTGCACTCACCAGCATTTTGACCGATCGTTGCAACGAAGAGAGTCTTGAGGCGGAAAGGGGATCGGCTTGGGGGATGGCGCTCATAAGAAAATGGGGTCGGGTTTCTTGTATCTGCTTTTTATATATGATAATTATCGAAAAATCAAGAGAATTCATCCCGCCACTGATGAATTTCGCATTTTAGAGAATCCAATGGCTGCTTTTTCGCGTTTTCGCGTTATAGGGCAAAATCCTGATGGGCGAAGCGTTCCGTCGTTGCCATCGGGAGCGGTTGCAGGCAGGGTCGGGCGCTGCAGCCAACCCCGTGGAGAACCAATTTTATAACGCCTTCGACCAGGAACCGCTCGAACCGGAACCCGCCCGCGATCCGAATGCCCTGCCCCGGGAACCGGATTACCGGACGCCTTTTGAGACCAACCGGGACCGGATCATCCACACTTCGGCGTTCCGGCGGCTGCAGAGCAAAACCCAGGTGTTTCTGTCAGGGGAATATGATTTCTACCGGACCCGTCTGACCCACAGCATCGAGGTCTCGCAGATCGGCCGGAGCATCTGTACAGCGCTGCGGCGGCGCAGTCCCCACCTGGGGCCGGACTTCTATATTGATAGTGATCTGGTGGAGGCGGCCTGTCTGGCGCATGATATCGGGCATCCGCCCTTCGGCCACGCCGGGGAGCGGACGCTGCACCGGCTGATGCGTCCGTGGGGGGGATTCGAGGGAAATGCCCAGACCCTGCGGATGCTGACCGAGACGATTTTTTCCGGCACAGGCCGGGGGATGAATCCATGCCGGGCTTTTCTGGATGCGACGCTGAAATACAAAACGCTCTACAGCGAACTGGCGGAGCCGGAGCATCACTTTCTCTACGACCCTCAACAGTCGTTTCTGGACTGGGCGCTGGGCCACCAGGAATTTCCGCCGGAACTGCCTCCGGGCGGGGATCGGGATGGCTGCAAGTCGATCGAATGCCAAATCATGGACTGGGCGGACGATACGGCCTATTCGCTGAACGACATTGCGGATGGCTACAATGCCAATTTCCTGACGCTGGAAGCGATCGAGCGCTGGGCGGGCACGCAGGAGCTTGATGCCGGTCAGGCGCGCGTCATGGAAAAATTGTTGAGGAGCATCCGGGGGCGCCGGCTGGAGGTGATGCTGCGGGCGCGGATCGGAGACTTCATCAATGCCTGCACCCTGGAGCCCGACGTGAATTTCATGACCGGCTGGACCCGGCGTTATGCGTGGAGACTCCAGGTCGCCCCGGAAGCAGTGGCCGAGGCCAAACTTTACAAAAAGCTGGCGCTGCATCTGGTCTTCCGCAGCCGCCAACTCCAGCAGTTGGAGCACAAGAGCGACGTGATGCTGACCCAACTGATGACGGCCCTGATGGACCGCTACGTCACCGGACGGTCCGCCTCGCGGTTCCGCCTCCTGCGGGAATCCGAGGAAGCCGCGCTGGAAAAGGAACCCGCCGAAGCCGGCCGGGCGCGGTTGGTCTGCGATGCGGTGGCCCGTATGACCGACGGCGCGGCCACAAGGCTTCACCGGCGGCTGTTCGATGCGGAATTCCGGTCCATCACCGATCTCGGCTAACTTTTTTCCAGCATGGTCGCCGCCGAATATTTCGATCTCCGTTCAAACTTGGGGGCAGCCTTGTTTTCGCTGGGCCGGGTGGCCGAGCTGGCGGGCTTGAAACCGTCCCGCACGCCCATCGTCAAGTCGCTGGTCGAGGGCTTGCGCGATCCTTTTGTCTTTGTGGTGGCGGGGGAAGTGAATACCGGCAAGTCCACCCTGCTGAATGCCCTGTTCGGGGAGGAATTCTGCCCCTCCAGCGTGCTGCCGGAGACGCAGTGCATCCACTATTTCCGTTATGGCCGGAGCCCACGCCGCACCGCCGTCAGCGCGGTGCTCGAGGAGATCGAACTGCCGCACTCCTTTCTGCGGGACTTTCATGTGGTGGACACCCCGGGGGTCAATTCCGTCGCGGAAGGCCATGAACTGATCACCGGGGAATTCATCCCGCGGGCCGATGCGGTCTTGTATTGTTTTCCGGCGACGAACCCATGGAGTGGGGCGTCCTGGGAGTTTCTGGAACACATTCACCGCGATTGGCTGAAGAAAATTGTGCTGGTGCTGCAGCAGGCGGATTTGCGGACGCCGGAGGAGATCACGGCCATCACCGAACACATGCAGGCCATCACCCGGCAGCGGCTGGGCGTGGAATTGCCTGTCTATCCCGTCTCGGCCCGGCTGGCGCTGCTGGCCCGCACGTCCGGTGTGGACAAAGTCCGGCTCCTCGCCGCCAGCGCTTTCCCCGCTTTTGAACGGCAGCTTACCCAACTCATCGCAGGGGCGGCTCCGCGCCTTGCCAAACTCGTCACCGCCTGCTCCGCAGGGCAGGCCATCCTGGCGGAAGTGCAGGCCTCCCTTTCGGCCGCCTCCGCTTCCCTGACAGAATTGAGCCACCTGCAGCAGAGGGTCAGGACCAGCGTGGCCACCGCCTGCGGAGAAACCCGCCAGCAGGCCGCAGACGCAACTGCGGCGCTGCGCCGCGCGTGGGACGACGCCAGCAGCGCCTTGCTGACCGGAAGCCTCCCGGAACGCCGCGCTTTTCCCGGCCTGCTGCTGGGGCGCGACCCCACCGGGGAAACGATCGAAAGCCGGCTGCTGCCCTCTCTGATGTCCGCCGTGCGCGAAACAGCAAATTGTTATGAAACTCAGCTCGGACACACTCTCGCCACCCTTCAGGACCAGACGGGCAAGGAGATCCGCCGCCCCCTGGAAGACAGCGGATTCCATCCGGAGGAACCCCCCGGACCGTCCCGGAACGGTGTTTTCCTGACCCTGCTCGAAAACGCGGCCTGCGATACGGTCACTCAAAGCGGTTTGGCCACATTTTGGCAGGATAGGCTCCGCCGCCGCCAGGGGATGATGCGCGGCCTTGTCTTGCTGGGACTGGTGCCCGCCGCGGTGCTGACCGCCGGGTTGGTAAACGAATCCCTGCCACCGGTGGCGGGCTGGTGGCTGGTCGTGCTGGGCCTTGCCGGGGCCTGGACTGGCCGGCAGGTTCTGCGGCGTGAAGCCATGGAAACGGCCGCGCTCGCCGCCCCGCTCCTCACGGCGGCAGGAGATCAACTGAGCACCAGCGTCCGCCGTCTGACCACGGAATACGGCGACCAGCAGATGGCCCGTTTTGATCATTTCACCGCCCCCCTCGAAGCCGCGATCCGACAAAAGCAGCAGGCGCTGACCCCCTTGACCGAGGAAACGGGTCAACTGGCGGCATCGCTGCAGACGCTGGCCCGGCACCTGCATGCTGGGGTGGCCTCACCGGAAACGGCAGCGGTCTGAGGCCGGGCGCGGGGCGGGCCGGAAGCGCGGATTCCCTTATTTGGGAAGCAGGTTCAGATATTCCTGCCATGCGGCCCCGGCGGCTTTTTGTTTGGCTTCCGCCTCCGCCGGCAGGGTGGTGAGTTGCTGCTGGATTTCAGCCACACGCTGGGCTGGCGGACCGGCCGGAGCGGTGGTCACGGTGGCTTCCAGGCCTTTGAGTTCCTCACGGAATCCTTCCAGCTTTTCGTTCAACGCACGCGATTCCGCACGAAGCGCCAGGGCAGGTTTGAGCTGGCGGGCAGCCTGCCAGCGGGCCACCGCCTTGAGCCCGGCGGCGATCTGCGCCCGGGTGACGTCCAGGGCGGCCTTGGCGGCCTCCGCCTGTTGTTTCATCGCGGCCGCCGCCTTTTCCTTTTCCGGCATCTGCAGGGTCAGGCTGGCCAATTCGGCTTTGAGTTTTTCCGCTTCCTGGGTGGCCTGCGCCAAGGCGCCGCGCTGTTCGTTGAGTTTCTTTTCACCATCGGCCACGGCCTGCGTCAAAGCAGTGATTTTTGCTTCCAACAACGTGCGGGCCAAAGAACCCGCCGCCGCCTCGGCCTCCGCCGCCTGAGCGAGGGCCGCTTTGACTTCTGCCGCCGCGGCACCGTCCGCCGCCGGGGCACCGTCCGCCGCCGGGGCAGGGACGGCTGGGACGGCTGGGGCGGCCGCCATGGCTGCTGCCGCTGTTTCGAGATTTTTTTTGAATCCAGTGATACTGCCCTCCAGCTTAACCACGTTGGCCTGGATCATTTCCAACTGCGTGGCGGCGGTTTTCTGGCGTTCCGGCAGGGTGGCCATGGCGGCCCGGCCCGCGGCCAGTTCGGTATCGACCGCGGCGGCGGCATTTTCCTTTTCGGCCAAAGCGGCCGCGGCCTGCTCTGCGGCGGCTCGTTGCGATTCGGCGGCGGCGTTCAGCGTGACCAACCGGGTTTCAATAGACGGCGGATTGCCCTCCATCGGCATGGGCGGGGCATCCTTCTCCGCGGCGTCCCAGCTTTTCACTTCCCCATTCCACGCCCCGGTGAGAACCCGTTTTCCGTCATCACTGAAGAGGGTTTTCAACACGGCCGCCCCGCCGGACGGCACCCAGTCCCGTTGTTGGGCCCCATTGGCATCCCAAATCCTGGCATGACCATCGCGCCCTCCGGAGACGAGTCGTCCATCCGGCGCAAAACCCAGGGCCAATACCCCGCCATGGCTGCCGATTTTCTTGACCTGGGTGCCATTGATCATTTCCCACCAGGTCATGTTGCCATCCTCACACCCCGCCGCGAGCAGGTTGGAGTCCGCCCGCCAGGCGAGGCTGCCAATCATTTTTTCGTGACCCCGCAGATTGAGAAACTCATTCCCGGTCGCGGCTTCCCAGACGTAAATGCCACCATTCCGGTCGCCGGTCGCCAGCAGCACGCCATCCGGACTGAAAGCAAGGGAGGTCACCCAATCGGTGTGCTTCTTTATATTGGCCAGGACCTGTGAAGTGCGGGTATCGTAGATCCTGACCCGGCGTCCGGGCCCGCCCATGGCGATCTTCGACAAGTCGGCGGTGATGTCCGCGGCCAGCACGGTATCAAAATCTTCCGTCATAGCCAACTGGATCACCGGCTGCGCGGTTTTGATATCCCAGACCACCACATGGCCCTGCTTGCCGGGAATGCCACCGCCGGCAAGGAGCAGCGCCCCATTGCGGCTGAACGACAGGGTCTCCGGAGTGCCTCCCTCGGGAAAGGGCAGCACCCCCAGCAGTTCGCCGGTCGTGGAATGATAGAGCAGGACCTGCCGTGGCGCGGCCAAGGCAGCCAGCGGAGCCCAGGGGCTATGCGCCAACGCCACCACGGCATTGGCCCGGGCCGGAGTGACCACGGGTTCCAGCAGGACATGCTCGGGCATCGGCGGCGGGCCCTCAGGCTTTGCGGTGGAGGCCGTCGCGGACATGGCGAAGCCCGCCTTTTTTTTCACTTTGGCGGTGCTGTCCGGGGAGTCGAGCAGACCGCCGGCAATCCACTTCGCAATGAGGTCGATTTCCGCCTGCGGGATCTTGTCGCCCTTCGGCGGCATGACGGGCTCCTCGGTGTGCGAAACGACCTTCCAGAGGGTGCTGGCCGACGAGTCCCCCGCTTCCACCGAGGCGCCACCGGATCCACCGGCCATCACCCCGGCGAAGGTGGAAAGATCCAAGTCCCCTTTTTTCTTGTCCGGATTGTGACAGTTGGTGCAGCGGTTTTCGAAAATCGGACGGATGTGATCCTGCCAGGTGATTTTTTCCTGGGCGGACACCAAGGCCGGGAAGGCCAACAATAGGAGAGCAAGGAGGGAACGGGACATGCCAAGAGTGGGGCGGAGTCAGAAGGATTTCCCCTGATACGCAGGTCCGGAGCTTTTTCTTCACTCCGGGATATGAGGAAGTTCCCTCCCATGGGCCGGCGGAATCACCCAGAGGCCATTTTTGCCAAATAAAGGAAGAGCGGGATGCGGAAAGCGAGGTGGCAAGGGAAGGTGACGCCAATGGCCAAGGTGACGGCTCACGGCAGCAGAAGCTCTGAGGCAGGAGTCACTGCGAGCACCGCGCCGCCTTTCAACCCAATCGCCAGCAGGAGGTAGCTGGAGATGCCCTGGCAGGTGGATTCCGCAATGGAGAAGTCGCTGCGCAGAAGGCGGGGGACAGTGGGTTCGGCTTCGGAAGGGCGCGAATCAGGCTGCCGGTGGGGATTATGACAATGCCCCCGGCCCCCCGCAATTGTCAGGATATCAATTTTGCAGGGGAGGGATGACCCGAAAGCATTTTGACGGCGGAAAATCTCAAGATCTACCGGATGGAGGAAAGAATTTCTCAAGGGTGGCCCGTGTTGGTGCTGGGGTGAGCAGGCTTACCAGCGCCATCCAGAAGGCGGAGCCGAGGCACATGAACATCACGGGCATGTAGCCAAAAATGGTGACATTCATCGGGGTGCGGAGGAAGAGCCCGCCCAGTCCGGCGAAAATGGGCACGGGTGGCTGGCCGGGGTTGGGAGCGATCCCGTTTGAGTGGAGTTGCAGCCACCAGAGCAGCACCATCGAGAAGACCACCCAGAGCACTGCGGCGAGCGCGCCCCACTTGTTACTCCGCCGCCAGAAGAGCGCGGCGAGCATGATGGGTGCGAGCGCGGCAAAACCCGAAAAACCGAAGCGGATCGCGAGATCGAAGATGGATTTCTGTCCTTCAAGCGCCAACGCGAGGAGGTAACTCACGATGGCGATAACGATGACAAACGCACGCCCCATCCACACCTGCACGTTCCCGCCATACTTTTTCGCACCGCCATAGTGCGCGAACACATCCTGGCTGAACATGGTGCTCAGCGCCATGATCTGGGAGTCGGTGGCCATGACGCAGGCCATGATCGCCGCGCCGAGGATGCCCGCCACCACGACATCCGTGTTCCCGCTCAGCAGGCGCAGGATCACGTCGTCTGACTCACCGAGCTTCAGCCCGGGAAACTGATGCGCGGCGACGATGCCCAGATAGACACTGGGCAGCCAGATGAGCAGGATGCAGATGGGATACCAGACGACGGTGCGCTTGAAAGAAGTCACCTTCTCCGCGGTCATGCACATGATGGCCATGTGCGGAAACATCATCGCCGAGAGCGGAATAAAGGTGTAACTGAAAAACTCCTGGGGCGAGATGCGTGCGCGCGTCAGCAGCGCGGAGTCTTTCGGGTCCGCAGCGATCTCCGCCATGATACGGTCGTAGCCGCCGAGGTTGCGGGAGATGAGGTAAAAGGCGATCGCGCCGAAGCAAAGGAAGAGCACGGTTTGCAGCGCGTTCACCCAAGCCACGCCGCGCATGCCGCCGAAGAAAACATAGAGCATGACGACGACCGCCACGATCGCGCCACCAAGCCAGTAAGGCACCCATCCACCACTCAGGCTATCGAGCGTGTGGCCGCCACCCATCATGCCGATGACAACATATGGAATCATCATCAGCGCCGTGACGGCGAAGATGACGGTGCCGATGCCATCGCACTCCCAGCGGTCGCGGAAGTATTGCACCTGGGTCATGTAGCCATGCTTTTTTCCAAGCGACCACAGCCGCGTGCCGATGAGGAAGATGGTGAGCGGAATGATAAGTCCCGACGACGAAGCCATTAATCCGTAAACGCCGATGCCACGCTGATAAGCCAGGCCGGAACTGCCGAGGATGGCAAAGGCCGTCATGTTGGTGCCGAAGACGGTGAGCAGAAAAACCCATGGCCCGAGCGAGCGGCTGGCGAGGAAGAAATCTTCCTTCGAGCCAGTGCTCCTGCGGAAGGCAAACATCCCCACGTAGAGGATAATCGCGAGGTAAATGAAGACGACGATGGCGGGAATCATGGATTCTCAAGGGGGTGGCGGTTGGTCAGCGGGTGCTTCCTCTTCGAGATCGGCGGGCCAGGCGAAGTGCACCAGCAACGCCATGGTGATTGCGGCGAGCACGGAGTAGCCGAGGTGATAGGTCAGCCCCGGCGGCAGCAGGCCAAAGAGCAACGGACCGGCGTCGCTCCAGTTCCAGAAGTCCTGATGCAGGATGAAGACGATAAGCACCCAAAGTGCCAGCAGCCAGTGTTTGGTTTTCATCACTTAGTTGAGGAAAGTTGCCTTGCCGGTCCTGATGTCATGCATCGCACCAACGATCCTGGTCTCCCCAGCACTTTCCATCCCGCGCAGGATGGGGCTCTGTTTGGGGATCGTGGCGATCATCCGCCGGACATTCTGCCCGGCGACTTTCTCCACAAATGCTGCGTTTTTGGATGAACGATCTGAGCCACCAGCGGGCGTGGCGGCCGACTGCGACGGCCTGGTCATGGTCCTGCAATCCGGAGACAGGGTGTTGCAGGCGGAAGTGCCGAAGGCGGCGGGGATGAGGAGAAGGGATTGGATTTTCATGAGTTGGAGGATGGGATGTGGGATTCGGCAAAGGGTGTTTTCAGCGGGGTTTCCGGCCGTGCAGAGTGCGGCCCGGGCGAGCCACGCCCAGCGCGGTGCGGAGTTCGGAAAGTTGCCCCTTGATCGCCACCCGCTGATCAAGCGCCGGAACCCCGGATCAGCCGCCCGGCGGGGCCGGCAAGCAGGTTCCGCAGGTCAGGATGCTTCCGCTGAAGGCCGGCTGTTTCCGCGGGGAGGAGATCCCCTCACCCGCGGAGCAGAGCCTGTCAGAAGTCAAAGAGGTCGCCAAGGAAGCCCTTCTTTTTCTTCCGCCGGGGATCGTAGCTGCCGTCGGATCTGCGGTGCTGATAGTCGTCGTCATCGTCGTCATCACGGCGGCGGTGGTCGCGTTCCGGAGACGGCATGAGCGGCGGAGCGCCGGAGGAGTTATGGTGAGCGGAGGCGGACGGAAACGTGACGGCGGGGCCTGCGCGTTCGATGATTTTATCCAGCTCGCCGCGGTCAAGCCAGATACCGCGGCATTGCGGACAGAAGTCTATTTCGACTCCCTGACGATCAGTCATGGAGAGGGTGACGTTGCATTTTGGGCAGTTCATGAGGGTGATATTGGTGTTGGTATTCGAAGGCAGGGGATCAGGTGCCAGCCGGGGGGGGCTCCGGGGCGGGGTCGAGCGTCGCAATCGCAATGGCCTTGGGTTTGAGCAGCGAACAAACCACGCTGGCCGTCAGTATGACAATAATGACGCCGAGGGATATCAGGGTATCGATCTTCCAAGGGGTGTGCACCAGAAGCATCTTGATCCCCACAAAAGTCAGGATCACCCCGAGGCCGAGCTTCAGGTAGTGGAACTTATCCATCACCCCGGCGAGGGCAAAATACAGCGAGCGCAGGCCGAGGATGGCAAACACGTTGGATGTATAGACGATGAAGGGATCCGTGGTCACCGCGAAGATCGCAGGAATACTGTCCACCGCGAAGATCAGATCGGAGATTTCCACCAGGATAAGCACCACAAAGAGCGGCGTGGCCATCAGGACGCCATTCTCCCTGACAAAGAACCGGTCTCCCCGGTACTCGGGAGTGACGGGCATCAGCTTCTTGAACCATCGGACCACGGGGTTGTTTTCCGGATGGATTTCCTCCTCCTTTTTGAAGATCATCTTCAGTCCGGTGAGGATGAGGAATGCTCCGAAGATGTAGATGATCCAGGCGAATTTCGTGATCAGAGCGGCTCCCAGCACGATCATGCCGGCCCGCATCACCAGCGCCCCGAGCACTCCCCAGAAAAGCACCTTGTGCTGGTAAATCGGCGGGACCGCGAAGTAGGAGAACAGCAGGGCGAAAACGAAGACGTTGTCCACACTGAGCGATTTCTCGATCACATAACCAGTGAAGAATTCGAGACCCTTTTCCGGGCCGAAGTAATGAGCGATCCACAGATTAAAGAGCAACGCCAGACTGACCCAGACCACCGTCCAGGCCATGGATTCCTTGAAGGTGACGATGTGGCACTTCCTGTGAAAAACGCCAAGGTCGAGCGCCAGCATCGCCAGCACGAAGACGTTGAATCCGATCCAGAGCCAGGTTTGATCAATCATCAATTTTAGTTATTTCAGGTGGGTTGGGGAAAAGAGAAGGGGTGGACGAAGCTCCTGCCGGGTCAGATGGCAGAAGCTCCCGCCGGGTAATTTATAACAATCACCCGATAAAAGCCGCCGGCGGATTGGAAGGCCCATGGCCCCGGTGCCGCCCGGCGCGTTTGGCCTCGCGGGCATCCAGGATGTCCTCCAGTTCCGCGAGGTTCTTGGCAAAGGCGGCAGCCAGGGTGTGGTCCTTCGTGGTGGCCATCAGGTCAGGTCCCGGGGTGACGAGGTGGATGAAGACCTCCCACGGTGGACTGGCTTCGGCATGACGGGTGACCTTGACGATCGCCTGATCAATCCGGCGGCGTTCCCCAATGCCGGCGAGGCGTTCCCCGACCCAGGTTTCGGAGGCCTCATTCAGATTGAGCGGGGAAGTGGAGAGGGTGATTTTCATGACGGACGTGGGTTAAGTGGGGAATGCCGCAGATTGGGCACAAGGGTACGTCGCCGCATTTCCCGATTCGGAAAATGACGCAAATCCGAATGGACAGTTCGGATTTCCCGAACTAAAACCCGCCCATGGATTGGCTGAACTATCATCACCTGCGATACTTCTGGACGGTGGCACGGGAAGGCAGCCTGGCGCGGGCGGCGGCGGTGCTGCATGTCTCGCAGCCGTCGATTTCCGGTCAAATCCGGGAGCTGGAGGCGGCGGTGGGACAGCCGCTCTTCCGGCGGCAGGGACGGAACAACATCCTCACAGAAACCGGCCAGTTGGTGCAACGTTACGCGGACGACATTTTCCTCCTGGGAGGCGAGCTGCTGAATGAACTCCAGGCCGGACCGGCGGCGCGGGCGCTGCGGGTGAGGGTGGGGATGACGGATTCCTTCCCGCGCCTCGTCGCTAACGAAATCCTGCGCCCCCTCTTCCTGCCGGAGCGCCCGGTGCATCTGGTGTGCCGGGATGGCAAGGCGGAAGAATTGCTCACCCAATTGGCGGCACACCGGCTGGACGTGGTGCTGGCGGAGGAACCGCCGCCGGGAAAGACCAGCCTCCGCGTTTTCGACCACCCGCTGGGCAGCGCGGGCTGCCTGTTCGGCGCGGCGGATAAAATTGCCCGGCAACTGCGGGCGGGGTTCCCCAGTTCCCTGCACGGTGCCCCGGCGCTGCTGCCCACCGAGTCCTCGCCGATGCGGCGGGTGGTGGAGACCTGGTTTAAAGTCCACGCCATCCGCCCCCGGGTGGTGGCGGAATTTGACGATCCGGCCCTGATGAAGGTCATGGCGGCGGAAGGCCGGGGTTTCCTGGTGCTGCCAGCCACCGCCGCCACCTCCGCCCTGAAACGTTACGGCCTGCAGGCATTTGGAGTCGCCGGGGACTGCCGCGTCCGCTTCCATGCTTACACGGCGGAGCGCCGCACCGGCCACCCTGCCGTGGCGGCCCTCCTCCAGAGCAAGGCCTGGCTCACGGCAGACGACCCTCCCGCCAAGCCGGCCTGAAGCCTTAAAACAACGCTTTTTTTGCCAGCGGTGGCGCGTAGTATCAGCCTTTCGTCCCCTCTCCCATCCTCTATGGCCTCCCCCTCCACTCCACGCTGGGATTCGCTCGGCAGTGGCTCCGGATTCCGCTCCACCACCACCGCGTGGGATCTGCGCTGGTGGATCCTCACCGCCGTCCTCGCCTCCGTGACGGTCCACGCCGGGCTCCTCGTCTGGATGAAACGCACCAAAATCATCCTTCCGGAAGTGGTGGCCACGGTGCAGGAAAAGCGGACCGGCCTGTTCCACGCCGAAACCGAACGCATGACAGTGCCGCAGGATATTCTGAAGGACCTGACCCCGGAAGTGACCGACCTCTCCCAGAAAGTCCCGGAATCCAGCGTGACCCAGGTGCCGGACATCACGCAAATCGCCGAAGCGCTGAAGGACCAGGATGTCATCCTGAGTTCGGCCATGACCGCCCCCGCGGCCAATCTGACCCTCAGCACCCCCGCCCCGGGGACAGCGGGCGACTTGATCGACGACACCGCCGCCCTCCGCTCTGCTCCGGTGGACCTGAAGTCCGGCCTGATGGGCAAACCGTCCGCCCTCGATACACCCATGCGCGCGGCTGACGACCAGATTTCGGTGAACATTTCTGAAGGTTCCCTCGCCGGAGCCGACCTGACGTCTGACGTGCTGAACGCGGTAAAAAAGGGCACCGGAGGCAATGGCGGAGTGGACGGCTTCGCCAGTCTGGATGATCTCGTGAATTTCAAAGGACCGATCACAGGCGACTTCAAAACCATGCTGCGCACCGATCTGCTGTTTGATTTTGGGTCGGCGGAATTGAAGCCGGAAGCCCGTCTCAGCTTGCTCAAACTGGCGGCGATTATTCAAACCAATGCCGGCGCGCTTTTCCGCCTGATCGGCCACACTGACACTATCGGCAATGATGCCGCCAACCAAGCCCTCAGTGAAGCCCGGGCCGCGGCCGTGAAAACCTGGCTGGTGGAAACCCTGCGGCTGGATGGCGCCAACATCCTGACCGAAGGCCGCGGCGAAGGCGAAACCCTGCCGGACATCAACCCCGGCGGCACCGCGGCTGAGCAGGCACAAAACCGCCGCGTGGAAATCCACAAAACCAAACGCTGACGGAATCTTCCTCAGGCCTGCTCTGGAGGCTCCTTTCCCCATGAATCCCCGCCTGTGCCAGCTCCTCGTCCTGATCCTTACCTTGTCAGGGGTCCTGCAATGCGCCGGCACGCGCTCCCTGCCCCGCCCCGCCCGGCAGAGCATGGATGTGGCCAGCTCCCGCTGGTCCGCCCGGGACGGCAAGGTGCTGCCCTTCACCAAATGGCCCGGCGAACCGGCCAAACCCCGGGGGGTGGTCATCTGCATCCATGGCCTCAGCGGAGCGGCCAGCGATTTCTGGCCCATTGGCGATCGTTTCCCTGCCGCCGGTTATGCCGTGTATGGGCTGCAACTGCGCGGCCAAGGCAATGATCCAGACATCAAGCGACGGGGGGACATCCGCTCCCGCAATCAATGGGTGGATGATCTGCAGGACTTCACCGCCCTCGTGAAACGCCGCCACGGCGGGGTGCCGGTCTATTGGTTTGGCGAAAGTCTCGGGGCCCTGATCAGCATCCACGCCGCCGCCGGGGCCCTGCCAGCCAGCCTCCCGCAAGGCGTCATCCTGAGTTCGCCCGTGGTGGAATTGCGCCCCAATCTCCAGCTCAGCTTCCTGAAAAATTTCTGCCTCCGGGCCATGTTGAATTTCCTGCCCGGCCAGAAAGTTTCCCTCGAAGCCCTCGGCAATGCGGAAGTGCAGGTCACCAGCAACACTACCCACCGCAGCCAGATGCAGCACACCGCCCACTACGTCCCGGCCTTCTCCCTGCGTCTCTTTGCCGAGATTGAACAACTCATCAAAACCGTCCCGGAAGCCGCCGCCAAACTGCAGGTCCCGGTGCTGGTCCTCTACACCCCGCACGACCCGTTGATCTCCGCGGAAGCGGTGGAGCGCTTCTACGACCGCATCGCCTCGCCCCAGAAAACCAAAGTCTTCTTCCCGAAAAGCTACCACCTGATCCTGCACGACACGGAGCGCGAACGGGCCATGAAAACCGTGCAGACCTGGCTGGACCGCCGGGGAATCCCCGGAGACAGGAACGGCTTGTAAGGGGGGGAGGAGCCGAGGGCTGGAATCAGACGGAGCCGCCTTTCGGTGCCCTCCCTTGCACGGCACGTTTTCTGCCGCTACAGAGGGCAGTTCCATGCTTATTCTCCGCAATCTCACCAAGACTTTTAGTGCCCGCACCCTCTTTCAAGGAGCGGACATGACCATCAACTATGGCGAACGGGTCGCCCTGGTCGGACCGAACGGAGCCGGCAAATCCACCCTTTTTTCACTCATCCTCAAAACCGACACCCCGGATGTCGGCACGGTGGAACGCGATGAATGGACCACCCTCGGTTACCTTCCCCAGGAAGGCGAGGCCCATGGCGATGAAACCGCCCTCGATATCGCCTGCGGCCGCGGACATCAGCTCGCCCAGCTCGAAAAACTGCTCCGTTCCCACGAGGAAGCGGGCACCGTCACCGAACCGGAGTATTATGAAGCCCAGTCGAAATTCGACGCCCTGAACCACCCCGAAGTTGAGGCCAAAGGCAAAAAAATGCTGCGGGGCCTCGGCTACAAAGAGGAAGACTGGTGCCGTCCCGCCTCCGAGCTCTCCGGCGGCTGGGTGATGCGCGCCCACCTCGCCCACCTGCTGGTGCTGGAGCCTGACCTTCTCCTGCTCGATGAGCCGACGAACCACCTCGACCTGATGTCGCTCCTCTGGTTCCGCCAGTATCTCAAAAACTATCCGGGCGCCATCCTGATCATTTCCCACGACCGCGATTTCATGGACGAGATCGTCCAGACCGTTTACGAAATCGACCAATCGAAACTCCTCCGCTGGACGGGCAACTACTCCAGCTACCTCAACCAAAAAGACGCCGCCTACGAA
>CAIZWU010000194.1 GCA_903936775.1 uncultured bacterium
ATTTTGACGAAGACATCCCCTTCCTTGCTTTCAAGGATGGCGCCGAGCATGGCATAACCCGGCATCGGGGTTTTATTGGGAGACATTGCCGGACCGCTCAGAAAAGTGCCTTTGATGGTGACGATGAGGGCCTTGCTGTCACCGAAGGTGAGTTCCTCGCGTTCCATGGTGGGCGCTTTGCCGTCCGCACCGGCAGTGAACTGGGACTGCCAGCGTTTGATATTCGGCTCGATGCCACCGCCGCCGCCGGCTCCGAAGTGATAGAAATCAGCTTCCACGGGGGCGGCACCACCCTTCCCTGCCAAAGTGAACCCGCCCGCACTCATCATGCGGGGCTCTGCTTTGGCGGCCCAAGGCGGCGCGACTTTGAAGATGAAGGAACCGACCTTGAGTTCGGTCGGTTTGGCATCCTGCGCGCCGGAGTTGCAGGCGGCGGCGATAATTACAACGGAGGTAAAAAGAGAGCGGATCATGACGGGAAGTGGCAGATATGAAGGAACTTGAAATACGACCCAAGTCAGGAGTATTTCACATTTTTTCCGGGATCGAGTTCATAGTCCATTACCAGCTTTTCCGTGGTGTAAGGCTTGATGATGTCGTTCTGGTATTTGTGCCAAGCTCCATCATCCATGAAGATGCGCTGCTTAGCCCGGGACTCAAAATCGAGGCCGACGAAAAAAGGCCATTCGCACTGGGGCTCGATCTTCCTGCCGGAGCGGACCGCCATCACCTCAGGGACCTTGAGCAGGGTGCTCCGGGTGCGGCGGATCATGTCATCAAGGATTTCATCCGTGACCCCAGGATGAAGTTTAAAAAGGGCAACCTGATGGACCATGCGCAGGCGAGAAGGGACTTTCGGTCAGCTAGTCATTCCACTTCAAGGCTCCTTTTTTCAAGGCATACAAATAGGCGACCAGCAGGATGAAAGCGAAGCCGGTCATGCTCCAGAAAATGGCGGTGCTCTGAGCGACCATGTCCTTAAAAACCACCGCCCAGGGAAACATAAAAACGACCTCGATATCGAAGAGGACGAAGAGCATCGCGACGAGGTAGAACTTGACGCTGAATCGCGGCTGAGTTTCGCCGATGGGCAACATGCCACACTCGTAGGCGGAGTCCTTCATCGCGTTTCGCTTTCCGCTTTTCCCGACCAAAACGGAAACAAGGAGAGTGGAGGCAGCGAAACCCGAGGCGATCAGGATCTGCATCAGGACGGGCAAATAGTCTTGCAACATGATGACTATGAATTAAGAGCGCCGGGGCGGAGGTGCAAGTGCAGCGTCGGGACCAAGGGCCTTTTTTAGGAGCAGCGGGAGAAGTTCCTCGACAAGGTGCAGGCGCAGCAACCGCACTTTCTCCTCAGCGGAATATTGACGGCGGATCCGGGCGGCGGGGTCTTGGTTTTGAGCTTGCTTTTTCATGGCTGGATTGGATTCCCAGCCGCAGCTTACCTCATCAGGTCAAATTGGACATTTCGTCTTAGGCAAAACAGTCTTCCCAAAACTCTTCAGCCGGCAATAGAACCCGGACGCTCCTTCAGGGGAAGTCGTGCAGGGCTTTTATGTCAGCTGCGCAGGGACCGACCCGGATGCCGCGACAGGCGTTAGATGGCCCGGCGTTTCCGCTTGAGGTGGAGCTGGGCCATGCTGTTGGCGATAGCGGCTTCGATGGCGGCCGTTTCTTCAGGGATGACGTCTTCTTTCAGGCGGGCCTGGGCACGATCGAGAGCAGCTTGGACAGCGGACTCGTCGATGTCGGAATCGCGCACCGCCATTTCGGTAAGGACGTTGACGCGGTCTCCGGTGATTTCCGCGAAGCCGGCACCGATTGCGAGCTCGTGGGTCTTGGAATCCTTGGTGTAGCGCAGTTCGCCGGCGGTCAGGGTGGAGACGAGGGCGGCGTGGTTCGGCAGGATCCCCATCTCACCGAGCGCTCCCGGCAGCACGACGCCGGAGACGTCATCGGAGAACGCTTTGCCTTCGGGGGTAACGATTTCGAGGAGCATTGGGAGAAGTGTGGGTGGTCAGAGGGCAGAAATCAGCGGTAAACTGGCAGAATTCAGTCATTGGATTCTGTCGTTGGTTTCAGCTTTTGACGACTGACCGCTGACCTCTGAATCCTGACCGCTTCGAAACTAGTCTTTCTTAACGGTATCGATGCCAGCCTTCATGTAAAAGTTGGCTTCGGGGACGTTGTCGTGTTTGCCGTCGAGGATTTCTGCGAAACCTTTGACGGTGTCCTTGACGGATACGTAAACGCCTTCCACCCCGGTGAAGACCTCCGCCACGGCGAAAGGCTGACTGAGGAAGCGCTGGATTTTACGGGCACGGAACACGGTCAGCTTTTGGTCATCAGACAGCTCATCCATCCCGAGAATGGCGATGATGTCCTGAAGATCCTTGTAGCGCTGAAGCACGTTCTGAACGCCGCGGGCGACCCGGTAGTGTTCCTCGCCGACGATTTCCGGGGCGAGTGCCTTGGAAACGGAGGACAGAGGATCGACCGCCGGGTAAATGCCGAGTTCCGCGAGGGAACGCTCGAGCACCACGGTGGAGTCCAAGTGGGCGAAGGTGTTGGCGGGGGCGGGGTCGGTCAAGTCATCCGCGGGAACGTAAACGGCCTGGAAGGAAGTGATGGAACCGGACTTGGTGGAAGTAATGCGTTCCTGCATGGCGCCCATTTCAGCGGCGAGGGTCGGCTGGTAACCCACGGCGGATGGCGTCCGGCCGAGGAGGGCGGACACTTCGGAACCGGCCTGGGAGAAACGGAAGACGTTGTCCACAAAGAGGAGCACGTCCTGGTTTTTCTCATCGCGGAAATACTCGGCCATGGAGAGGGCGGAGAGGGCAACGCGGAGACGGGCACCGGGGGGCTCGTTCATTTGGCCGTAAACCAAGGCCACCTTGGAGCCGGGAGCGAGGACGGGGCGGCCTTTGTCATCGATCTTGACATGTCCTTTGTCGTCCTTCTCGGTGGCGATAACGCCGGACTCGATCATTTCCCAATAAAGATCGTTCCCTTCCCGGGTACGCTCACCCACCCCGGCGAAGACGGAGTAACCGCCGTGGCCTTTGGCGATGTTGTTAATGAGTTCCATGATGACGACCGTCTTGCCGACGCCCGCACCCCCGAAGGCTCCGACTTTACCACCCTTGGTGAAGGGGCAGATCAGGTCGATGACCTTGATGCCGGTTTCGAGGATCTGCGCGGAAGGGTCCTGGTCAGCGAGGGACGGAGCTTTACGGTGAATCGGATAACGCTTGTCGGCTTTGGGTGGGTCCTGGTCATCAACCGGGTCTCCGGTGACGTTGAAGATACGTCCGAGGATGCCTTCGCCGACTGGGACCGTAATCGAGGCGCCGGTGTCGGTGACGGAGTAACCGCGGCGGAGACCTTCGGTGTTGGTCATGGCGAGGGAGCGGACCCAGCCATCGCCAAGGTGCTGCTGCACTTCGCAGACGATACGGACAGGTTTGCCGTTCAGATCGAAGTTGATCTCAAGGGCATTGTAGATTTCCGGCAGCTTGGTGGCGGAAGAGAAATCCACGTCCACGACGGGGCCGATGACTTGAACGATTTTGCCGGTGTTGCTCATGGGAAGATTTGAGATTGGAGATTGGAAATTTGAGATTGGAAGGGCCTGGCAAACGCCGGGCGGGAGGGACTATTCGAGGGCCATTTTGGCAGTAGTGATTTCGAGGAGCTCGTTGGTGATGGCGGCCTGGCGGAGCTTGTTGTATTCGAGGCTGAGGTCCTTCAGCATCTGCTTGGCGTTGTCTGTGGCGTTCTTCATGGCGACCATCCGGCTGGAGTGTTCGGACGCGCGGGATTCCAGCAGCATCTGGAAAAGCGTGTTGCTCACGTATTGCGGAAGGACCTGGGCGAAGACTTCGGCGGTGCTTGGCTCGAAGGCGTATTCAAGAACCGGGCCTTTGGAGGCATCATTCACTTCGCCCTGACCGACTCCTTCGTAGGAACGTTTGCCACCGAGGGTGACCGGATTGATCGGGAGGATCTGCTCGACGCTCGGGATGATGGTGGCGGTGTTGACGAAGTTATTGAAGGCGACCAGCACTTTTTGATATTCGCCGGTGAGAAACTTATCCTGGAGGAGCTTCGCGACGGGCCGGAGTTCCGGGAAGCGGGCAGGATCCTTGATGGGGAAGTCAGCGCTGAGATTCTTCTTCAAGCGGGCGAGGGATTGGGCACCTTTGCGTCCGATGGTGACGAATTCAGCTTCCGGTCCAAGATCGGCAGTGATAACTTTTTTCAACAAGTTGGTGTTGAAGGCGCCGCAGAGGCCTTTGTCACTGGTGATGAGGATCACCAAGGTTTTGCTGCCCTTCCCTTCCGAGAAGTAGGGGTGGACAGTCTCTTCCACGCGTCCTTTGAGACTGACGAGGACCTTGTTCAGAAGGTCGGCGTAAGCGCGGCCAGAAGTGGCGGCGTCCTGCGCCTTTTTCATCTTGGCAGCCGCCACCATCTGCATGGCCTTGGTGATCTGGGCCGTGTTTTTGACGGATTTGATGCGGCGGCGGATGTCGCGGGTAGAAGCCATAGGAAAGAAAAGTGGTCAGGGATCAGTAGTCAGCGGTCAGAGGATGAAATCGATTGTCGGCGATGGGACTGACAACTGACTTCTGACCGCTTCGGTTTTATTTCCAGGAGGACTTGAAGTCGGAGAGGGACGTCTTGATTTCCTCGACGGTCTTGTCGATGGCCTTTTCGTTGCCGATCTGCACAAGGAGGGCGTCTTTCCGGGTTTTGAAGAAGTCTTCCATGGCGGCCTGGCAGTCGCGGATGCGGTCCACCGCGACGTCGTCGAAGTAGCCGTTCTGCATGGCGTAGAGGCTGATGACCATGATCGGGAGGCTCTTCGGCTGATATTGCTGTTGTTTGAAGAGTTCCACGATGCGGGCACCGCGGTCGAGTTTGGCCTTGGTAGCGGAATCGAGGTCGGAACCAAACTGGGCGAAGGCGGCCAATTCACGGAACTGGGCGAGATCAAGTTTGGTAGTGCCGGCAACCTTCTTGATGGCCTTGGTCTGCGCGGCGGAACCGACGCGGGACACGGAGAGTCCGACGGAAATGGCGGGGCGGATGCCTTGGTAGAAAAGATCGGTTTCGAGGAAGATCTGACCGTCCGTGATGGAAATCACGTTGGTCGGAATGTAGGCGGACACGTCGCCGGCCTGGGTCTCGATGATCGGCAGCGCCGTCATGGAACCACCGCCGTAGTTTTCGTTGACGCGGGCGGAACGCTCCAGCAACCGGGAGTGGAGATAGAACACGTCCCCAGGATAGGCTTCGCGGCCGGACGGGCGCTTGAGCAGGAGGGAAACCTGACGGTAGGCGACGGCTTGTTTGGAAAGATCATCAAAGACGATCAGGGCGTCCTGGCCCTGGTCCATGAACCACTCTCCGATAGAGCAGCCGGCGTAAGGGGCGAGGTATTGGTTCACCGCTGGATCGGAAGCGGAAGCGCTGACGATCACGGTATATTCCATGGCTCCGGCATCTTCGAGGGTCTTGACGACCCGGGCGACGTTGGATTGCTTCTGGCCGATGGCGACGTAGATGCAATAAAGCGGCTTGTGACCTTGGAGTTTACCCTGCTCCGCGGCTTTATTTTGCTGCGCCTGGGAAATGATGGTGTCCACCGCGATGGTGGTCTTGCCGGTGGAACGGTCACCGATGATGAGTTCGCGCTGACCACGGCCAATCGGGATCATGGCGTCGATGGACATGATGCCGGTCTGCACGGGGACGGACACGGATTTACGGGTGATGATACCGGGAGCGAGTTTTTCGACCGGATACTGGGCATCGGCGACAATGGGGCCTTTACCGTCGAGTGGTTCGCCCAGGGTATTGACGACGCGGCCGAGGAGGCCTTTACCAACCGGGACGGAGAGGAGGCGTCCGGTGGTGCGAACTTCGTCTCCAGCCTTGATGCTTTCACCGGAACTGAGGAGCACGCAGCCCACTTCGGTTTCTTCGAGGTTCAGCGCGAGACCGAAGACCCCGCCGGGGAACTCGATCATCTCGTTGAGCATCACGTCGCTTAGGCCTTCGATCTTGGCGACGCCGTCGCCGATTTCACGGACAATACCGACATTGGAGCGGGTGACGGCGGTTTTGAGGCCGGCGATTTGGGATTCGAGTTCCTGGAGGATCGTGCTCATGAGTGGAAGTGGGTGGAGAGTGGGGAGGGAAGGATTGAAAAAGGCTTAGGCGAGTACTTTATCGCGGAGGGCTTCGAGGCGGGATTTGACGGAACCATCCCAGACGGTAGAACCGAGTTTGATCCGGATGCCGCCAAGCAGGTCGGGGTTGGTGCGGAATTCGGTGGTGATATCGGATCCGTGTCGCAATTGGAGGTCGGCCGTGACGGTGACCTGTTCCGTCTCGTGAAGTGGAGTGGCGCTTTCGACGATGGCGTGGCGTTTCTCCATCTCCAGGCGGAGCAGCCGCTGGAAGGAGGTTAGGATACCGAGGTAATTCCGGGGCTTGTCAGCGATGACCTTTTCCACAATGGTCTTGGCAGCAGGGAGATCCAGATTGCCATTACGTAGGGTAAGGCGCAGGAACTGCCGGGCGGTGCGGAGGGCGTCTTTGCTGACTTTCATGGAGAGAAGTTTTCAGTTTTCAGTTTTCAGTTTTCAGGAGGCCGCCGCTGGGCGGGGACTTGAAGTGAACCCCGAACTTACATGGAAATCTGGGCCAGGGCTTCCTGATTGAGGCGGGCATGGTCGTCGCTCCCGAGCGTCTTGCCGGTGACTTTGGAAGTGGTGTCGATGACAAGGCGGCCGAAGTCGCGCTTGAGTTCGGCCATGACGCGGGCGCGTTCCAATTCGGTGGCTTCTTTGGCCTTGGCGATGATGGATTGGGCTTCGGCAACCGCGTCCTGCTTCTTTTGTTCCCCGATGGCGGCGGCAGCGTCCGAGGCTTCCTTGATGAGACGGGTGGCTTCAGCGTTGGCTTTGGCGAGGGCAGCGGCCGCCTGAGCCTCGGAGGATGAGAGGTTTTCCTTGATCTTGTCGAGGTTGGCCTCGCCGGCGGCGATGCGGGAGCGGCGCTCTTCCAGGAGGGCGGTCACAGGACCGAAGGCATATTTGCTGAGAATGCCATAAACGATGCCGAAGATGATAATCTGGGCAATGATCTTGGGAAAATCGATACCGAGCTGGTCGAGGATGGCCATAGCAGGAAGCGCGTGAAAGTTAAAGGGAAACGAAACGGAAAACGGAAGAGAAAATTTCCGGTGGAACCGGAAGGGTCGAACGCCGGCGGACGCATAGGGCGTCCGCCGGAGTCCAGTAAGGCTTAACGGCCTCCGAGAGCCAGAATGAAGGCGTAAATGGCGATAGCTTCGGCCAGCGCCATGCCAATGATGGCGATGGTGAGGATGTTACCGAAAGCGCCGGGGTTACGGCCGACGGCTTGAGCGGCGGCGAAGCCAGTCAGACCAATGCCGAGACCGGCACCGGCACCGGCGACGCCGAGGGTGAAGGAACCGTTGATGGCGCCGGATTGGGCGAGTTTGTTGGCGGCTTCGGCGACGGCAGGGTCGGCGGCGGCAGCTTGGAGCATGGAGGCGATTTCCATCATCATAGTGTTATTTCTTTCTTTTCAGTTTTGGTGTTACATGCCACCGCCCACAGTCTGGCCATGGTCACGGGAGGCAAAGGTTTTTAGTGGGCGTGCTCTTCGCCGTGCTCTTCATCATGGGTGGTGGAGAGCTTGATGAAAACGGCCACAAGGAGGGCGAAGACCATCCCTTGCAGAACCCCGACCAGAAGTTCGAGGAAATAGAAGGGCAGCGGGATCAGCACACTGCTGAGGAAGTCGATGGTGGCATTGCCTGACTTCACGAGCGTTCCCATGGTATGCAGGAGGTTTTCACCGGCAAAAACGTTGCCGTAGAGCCGCAGGGAAAGCGTCATGGGCCGGAAGAGGATGGAAATGATCTCGATAACCCCAACAATGAAGAAAATAGGCATCAACGCGTATTTCAACATGCCTTGAAGCCCTCCCTTGGGTCCGAACGTGTGGGAGATGAAACCCATGAAGCCCAATTCACGGATGGTCAGGAAGAACCAGACGATCATGGCGCACAGGGCGATGCCGAAAGTCATATTCATGTCAGCCGAGCCGGGACGCAGCAAAGGAGTTTCCACGTGGGTGGTGGAGTGAAGCGGGCCAATGTGGCTGGACAAGCCGATCGTGCCGACGCCGGGAAGCAGGCCGGTCCAGTTCGAAATGGTGACGTAAATGAAGATGGTGGCCAGCAGCGGGAAAGCGCTCGGAGCCACCTTGGGACCCACGATGTTTTCCACCTGCCCGTAAAGGAATTCCACGATGAGTTCGACGAAATTTTGCTTTTTGCCAGGCAACAAGGCCTTTGGTTTCATGGCACTGCGGAAAAACCAGAGCAGGATCACCGTGACGAGGCCCGAGACAAAAATGGAGTTTGTCAGAAAGGAAGTCCAGCCATGATCACCGAGCAACGGCAGCGCTTTGGCGCTGACTTCGTGCTTCGCTTCCGGAGCACCATGCCCCCCGCCGTGGCCAGCTTCGGAAGCTGCGGCCAAGAGGGGGAGGAACGTGAAAAAAGAAACAATCAGGCGGGTCATGACGATGCAGCGCTTAGGGAAAATAGGGCATTCCGACCAACCTCAGAAGGTGGCCGGAGCGGGAGAACCCGGTCTTATGCGATGGCGTTGGAGGGCGCAAGAGTAATTTGTGAAATATTTCACAAAGTCCCTTTTCCGCGGGTTCCTTCCGCGAAAACGTCCTCCCCGGGCTCTACCGGAATCGCCTTCAGCACGGGCGGTTCCGGAGTGACCCGCAAGGGACCGGGAGCCACCAGCGATGTGGCCGATCCCCCCATTTTTGCTCGGAGCCGGACATATTGATGGGGACCGGTTCTGCCATAGAGTTTAGGCTCCGCGTCCGCCGAAAGGATCTCCTTCGAACTGAACAGAGTAAAGTCCAAGCCCACCCCGGCACCGGTGACTACCCGGAACATGCGGTCATCCCGCCTGTGAAAAGCGGCCCCCCCGGCGGTCAACGTGACAATTTTACCTCCAGCGTCCAACCGCACCGGGAACTGGCCCTGCAACAGCAGACCGGTGTCGCCCAAAGCAGTGGGGTAGCGCACCCAAGTCCCGGCATCTCTTTGCAGGGCATCGCGCCAGGCACTGACCACCACCAAGCCCACCAGCATGGTGAGCAGAACCAGCACGCGGGCCGGAGTGCCTCGGGGAATATTCTGCGCCATGCCTGAATTGAAATGCCGCCAGCGCTGTGGCGGGTGGTGTATTTGGTGGAGGTTAGGAGATTCGAACTCCTGACCTCTTCATTGCGAACGAAGCGCTCTACCAACTGAGCTAAACCCCCCAAATATTCTGCAGTCAGACCGGGATGGCCTGCCTGCAGAAGGTCAAACTACCGGCGCTCCGCTGATCTTCAAGTGGAATTGGCCGGGGGTTCCCCAAGCCACGCGCTGACTACTGGATAGACTCCAAGCCCCACCGTTCCGCCAGTGCAGCGAGGTCTTCGCGCAGTCCCCAGGCGTCGGGGCAATAGCCGCCGTCGAAACGGCGGGACGCCCCTTTGAGGGCCATACAGCCGGTATTATCGCCGAACCGGGCTACCTGGGCCACGTCTTCGGCGGTCAACGGATTCACCTCCGGCAGGGCCGCGAATTCCCGGATCTGGTCCTCGATGGGGCGGATTCCCTCGCCTGCTTCCTCAATGAAGGTGGGTACCACACTCTCGACCGCGGGATGCGCCAGATTCCACAGACTGGCGAAATGCAGCAGGCTCAGACCATGCTTCTCCGCGATCGGCCGCATCCGTTCGATTTTCTCCAGACCCGCCTCGACCCAGCCGGCGGGACGGTAGGCGCGGTGGTCCCCCGGGCGGAACGTATGGCCCGGCTTGATATCGCCATGGAAAAGCCCACCGTAATCGGCCACCCGCGTCAGGATTTTGACCCCGAATTCATCCGCTGCCGGCAGCACCAGTGAACCCGGCCAGGGTTCCAAGGGATTGAGAATGATCATGGCCCAGTCGATCAGTTCGCAGTATTTCTCAAAACACTGCACCATATCGTAGGTGAACCCATTGGCCGGGCCGGGAGCGACGCCAAGCTGCCGGGTCAGGCCTTTCTCCTTCAAACCCCGCATTCCTTCCCAGACGGCATCACTGGTGTAGCCCGTTTCATCAGGATTATGCAACATGACGAGGTCGAAGTGGTCCGAGCCACAGCGCTCCAGCGACTTCTCTGCCGCCATGGCCAGGAAGTCGGCATATCCCTCCGGTCCGCGCAGGGTGGCATCGGTGAAGCGGGGATAACCCTTGGAGCCATCGCGTTGGCCAGTGTAGAAATCGTGACCGATGGTGCCGACGAGGCAATAGGTGCTCCGGTCAATCCCGCGGAGTGCCACGCCGAGAATTTCATCGGCCTTGCCCGTGCCATAGACATCCGCTGAGACGAAGGTCCTGATGCCGGAGGTGTAGGCCAGTTGAATTGCCTGGATGTAGCGCGCTTCCTCCAGAACTTCGCCAAAGTGCATAAAACGTCCACCACTCCAGGTGCCATAAACAGTGCGGGTCAGGTCCATATTCTATCGGGATAAGGAGCCGGCACCATGCCAGCCCATCTTTCACCTTCCTCAAACGATTCATCCGCCGCAAGCGTTTCACCGCAATGAAGCGGTAATCCCATCGGCAATCGCCTGCGCTAGTTTTTGTTGATATGAAGCCGAGGAGAGCAGCCGCCGCTCGGAGGGCGAAGTCATGAAGCCGCACTCCACCAGCGCGGCCGCCCCCCGGGTGTTGGACAATACGGTCAGCCCCCGGCGCTTGACACCCCGGTTCGGGCACAAAGTGCACCGGTCGATCCGTTTATGAATTTGGCACGCCAGCCGGTAACCGGCGGTTCCCGTGTAAAAGGTCTCGATCCCCCGGGCCTGATGTTTCGGATCGGCATTGCAATGAATGCTCACCAGCACGGCCGACCGGTAGCCATTGGCCACTGCGGCGCGCGATTGCAGGGAGACAAATCGATCACTCCGTCGCGTCATGGCGGTCCTGATGCCCCGGCGTTGCAGCACCGATTCCACCCGCTGGGCAATCATCAATGTCAGTTTTTTCTCCCGCACCCCTCCCCAATAGGCACCACTATCACTTCCCCCATGACCCGGATCCAACACCACCACCGGGCGAGCCTGCAACGGCGGGCCTAGCAGGCCGCAAACCAGAACGGCTCCACAAAACCACTGTCGGAGACTGAAGGAGCGGTGCCGGACCATTGATTTGGAATACTTAAGCTTAAAGCATTCTAAATCAAAATGACATTCAGGCAATAAATAAATATGGCCAGTATGAATTTTAAAGAGTCCTAGGCATGGGGGCCTTCAGTCTTCCGGCTGACGGCCTGCGAAGGAACGCCGAAGACTGGTGACACCATTCCTTGAGACGCGGCCCGCCCATGCGCCGACCCTGCCCCGGACTTGTTCCGAAGTTTGTATCGATGATATCCTCCGCTCTGTGATCGGTCCGCTGAAACTCAGACCGCCAACTCGGCGAATCTGTGTTCGATGGCGTGACCGAGCAGGTCCTCGATGGCTTGATGGCCGACCTTGCCAACCACCTCATTGGCAAAACCCACCGCGATAAGGCGGGCGGCATCCGGGCGGGAAATGCCGCGGGACTCGAAATAAAACAATTCATCCTCCGCGATGCGGCCAGTGGTGCTGCCGTGGCTGCACTTCACTTGGTCGGCATTGATTTCGAGGCCGGGCATGGAGTTGGCCTCGCAGTTGTCGCTGAGCAGGAGGTTGCGGCATTTTTGATAGGCATCGGTGCCGTGCGCGCCTTCGTCCACCTTGATCAGCCCGGCGAAAATAGTCTTCGAGGTATCGAACAGGACATTTTTGTAAAGCAGGTCGCTGTAGCTGTCAGGGCTGAGGTGATCCTGGAGGGTGCGCTGGTCGATTTCCTGATTTCCCGCCGCGAGGGAAACGCTGAACATCTCGCTCCGGCTCCCCTGCCCGGCCAGCAGGCTGCGGCACTCCGTCCGGGTCCAGCCAGCTGCGAAGTTGAAGAGGCTGTGACGCACCTGGGCATCGCGGCCGGTGCTGACGGTGGAAAGATGCAGCGCCTTGCTGGCGGCATTGCGGCGTTTCAGCAGGACGTAGTTGATGGAGGAGGCATCGGCCGCGATCAACTGGGCCGCGCCCACACTGAATCCGGCAGATTCATCCAGACTGAGGTGGTGCTCCAGCACGGTGACCTTGGCGTGGTGTTCCGTCAGGACGATGGTACGCGGGAAGGAGGCGCTGTTTTCGCCCCCCAGCCAGTGGATGATCTCCACGGGCTCGGCCACCTCGATCCCGGCAGGCACGAAGATGACCACGGCATCCCGGAGCTGCGCCTGGTGCAGGGCGGCGAATTTTTCGCTGCCGAGGCCGGTGTGGGGTGTGACCAGGATTTCCTGAAGGCGGTCGCCGTGCTGCTTCAACGCATC
>CAIZWU010000195.1 GCA_903936775.1 uncultured bacterium
AAATGTTTGTTTTTGCACCAGCGGTAGGCGTCATCATGATTGGCCACGTGCATGAGCAAATAGGTGTCGCCCTGTTCCGGGGCGATCACGATGGCCCGGAAAGATTGATCCACCCTTACGCTGCGGACCTTGGAATCCACGGCGGCATTATAGGGCTCGAGGTGCAGCGCCGGGGCCTTGCTGTCCCGGTGGAACTTGTCCACCATCTCAGTGACTTTTTTCCGGGTCGCGGCAGGCAGCCTGCCCAATTCCTGGAGCAGATTTCGGTGAATCATCAGTCGGGCCATAGCTTTTTAGGTAGTGGGTTGAAGTTTGAACATGCCAGCCAACCAGGACACTCCCTTGGCAGCGAGATCATCGGCGGTCACCACTTTCCATCCGGCATCCTGCCAATGCGTTGAGAAGGACAGTTGATCGCCCACCAGGATCGCAATCTTCTGGCTGGTCCAGGCGATCTCAGCGCAGGCATCGTCCTTGAGGCCTTCCGGATAAAATTCGACTTCCGGCACCGGGACATCGCGCTCCGCGACTTGGCGCAGGACAGCGATGAGTGAATTTACGGCATCCTCCAACACCTGCTCCCATTCAGCCGAGATGCCGCTGGAACGAGTCGGAAGCGTCCAAGTATCAGCTTCCGGCTGTTCACTCGAAGCAAAGAAATCGAACTGGGGGAGGAACTGGAAAAGATTCAAAGTAGCGAGGAACCGCCTCCACCGCTCCCGGTAGTCGGTAGCGGAACGCTCTGCCTCGCTATCTCCGAGGCGCGACAACAATACCACGCCGGCCTTCCTTTGGTCCACAAGGTCGGACTGATGCAGGGCCAGAATATGATCCGCATTCAGGCAAAACGTGGCATTGAGAGCCCAACTGCCATGGGTTGATACCGGAGGGGCGGTCCACCCCCCGGTCTGGCACCAGCCAACCAATGCGGAATGCTTGTCAGCTTCACTTACAAAGTTGAGCCCATTACTGATAGCCAGCGTGAACAGGGAGCTTTCCAGAAGTTCCGTCCACCCCCCGGCGAGAGGATGTTTAAGGAAGGCCAACAACTGGAAAAAACCATTCCCCGTGGCCCATTGCGCATCAGGAAGTAACTTCCCATTCCCGCGAGCCAAGTTTACGTGGTTGCCCATGAATATCCTCAAGGGTTCCTTCACGGTAAAACTGGGCGTCTGTGGCTCACCCAGATCATCCCAGGTGATGCTCCAGACGTGATAATTGCCACTCTTACGGATGGCGCGACGTTTCTGTAAGTCATCCGGCAGCCGGCTTTCCGGCTCCGCAGGATGGACATGGGGATCAAAGCCGTCGGTGAAAACAGCCAGAGGCTTGATGGCATCATCATCGCAGGTCATCAGGAAGTCCGGTTGGCACTGGATGGCCACGCCATCGCGTGGACCCAGTTCCGGCTGGAGTTGCACGTCCCAATACCGCACATCCTTGGCCAGGCTGAAGCGGAAGCCCTTGCTTCCCCGGATGATGGTCTCCTCCCATTTACCTCCATTTTCCACTATCCAAATACGCAGGGCCTCGATAAATCGCTTCTCCAGCATGCTGCCGAACAGGGACTGCACGCTGACTTGGTCCAATGACTTCCGGCTTTGCCTCCGCTCTCCCGCCGCCACCAGCTTGCCCAGGAGATGAATGCCCCGTTCCCGGCTGATGTCGGTGGACCTGTGCTGGAGATGGTAACTTCTGATGCAACGGTAACAGCCATCCGTATCCTCGTTCCCCTCCAATTTTCGGCACCGGCAGGTTTCCAGGGCGGACAGGGCAAGCCGGAAAACCTGGACCAACCCTTCGCCCTCCAGTCCCTTCTCATTGGATTTTTGGTAGAGCGTTTTGAGGAAGCCGGTTCCTCCCGGCACTGCGTCCATCAGCACGAGGTAGTCCTTCACCACGCCCTGCGCCGTGTCGGGCATGGATTCTGGCAGCACCAGCAAATGCGCCGGATTGCCTTGGAACATGAGACGCATACCCAGGTGGATACACGCTGTGAGGGTGGCCAGATCCACGGCGTCACACGGCGGCAGCAGCAGGCGCACCGCCTCCGACTTGAGTTGGCGGTAGAGAAAGACGTGTTCCCAGCGATAGGCATCCGCAGCTTGACCCTGTTGCTGGCGGCGTTCCGATTCCCTCCGTCCCCGGCAACTGCGCCGGTGCGAAATGTCTTCAGGACGTTCGTGCGGCGCAGCGGAGACTCCGCAATCCGCACAGATCTTGAAGCCTCCTGCGGGGAGCTTCTTCTCCCGTCCAAAAGGCATATCGGCAGCCTCCTCGTAAAAGCCCCCATTCACCTGCCGCATGACCAGACTGGAGCGGTATTCCACGCCAAACGGGAGGCCTTCATCAGCCACGGCGCTGACGTCACTGGGCACCGTGAGATCAAAGCTGTTCACCAGCCGGTAAATCCGATTTTCACGCTCCTCCGATTTATCCCCAGAGAGACTCTCGTAGGCTTCCATGTAGGACAGCGCCTGGCTCCTGGCGAAGTTCACAAACTTTTTCTGCTGTCCGATATCGGTCTGCGCCCCGGCTCCTTCCGCATGCCCGCATTGGGGACAGGCCGGATCCACATCAGGCGTCAGTTGAAGGGTGGGACGCATGTGCCCACAACTTCCGCAAACGGCCCATTCCTCGGTGAGAGGTTCGGCCGAGGTGCCGAGTTCAATCTGCTGGATCTCAAAGACCCGGGAGTGGGTGTAAAAGTGGTTTTTCGGAGCTAACTCGCGGATGGCGCTACCGGCCCCGCGGACGACTTCATATTCCAGGAGGCTGTCGTCCCCGTTGGCCGCCTGATGTTTGTTGTAGACGGCTCCGTAAAAAGTCACCCCGCGCTCCGGGAAGGCATAGTTCGGCAGCAGTCCATGGTCCGTCAGCAGCTCGAGGGACGTCATCCGGTTCAGCCCATCAAGCCGGCCCTTCAGGATGCGCAGTTCCTGGTCAATTTCCCGCGCCGCGAGGCGGTCATCCTCATGATTAAGAGTGCTGCGCTGTTCCTGTAATCTGCGACGGGCATTGATCAGGTCTTTCCGCTTGGTCTCAAATTCGCGGAGGGCAATTTCAGTCTGCTGCCGCAACACCTGCATTTTAGAGTCCTCCAAAAGGCGCAGGCGGGTATCCGCCTGAATGTTGGCGTGGAAACGCAACAGAAATGCCGCCTGCAAGCTCGTTTCATTGAGAGAGATCCAGTCGAGAAACCGGGGAATTTGCCCCATGGGACTGAACAGGTCCTCACCGAATTGCCGGGCGGTGCCGGGCAGATTTTTCAGCACCCCGGTTTTGACCCCACAGTCAAAGCAGTAGGCAAAATATTGTCTGGTCAGCACGGCGGCTGCATCCAACCAACACCCCGGCGGTTCCACTTCGCCCTTCAGCATTTGATCCGGGCGGGCGAAGAAATATAGGTCGTGGGGCCGCTGGTTGATGATTGAAAGAATCAGGGCCGTGCCCGTCGTCCGCCCCGCACGGCCGATGCGCTGAAGGTAGTTTGCCGTGCTCGGCGGAATCGAGCATAGCATCGTGGTCGAAAGGTCCCCGATATCGATCCCCATCTCCAGCGTGCTGGTGCAGGTGAGCACATTCGGATCATCGGCCCCTTTCCGGTCCCCGAACCGGCGCTCCACGTCCTGCCTTTCGGCATTGGTGAGCAAGCCGGTGTGTTCGGTCGCGTAAACCCGGCGGAGGGCTCCTTTGCGGTAGCGGTTCTGATAGTATTTCTCCCGGTCGTCAAAAGGCTGGGCATGGAAGATTCCTTGCTCCGCCTGGTAGGCAATGGTGGGTGCTCCTTCCCACCAGACGGCTTCTTCCAATGGGCGGACCATGGTTTGCCCCGTTTCCGAGCATACCAACTTTTCCCCGCCGGAAACCAGCGTGGCGGCCGCACTGTTGATGGCGATCAATCGTTTCGGTCCATCCCGGTGCAGTTCGATCAGGAGCTTGGCAATGATCCCCACTTCCAGAAATGCTTTCGTCAGGTCGATCAGCGCCGCATCTTCGGAACCCGGCAATTCCAGTACCCGGCGGGTCCACTTCATCTGCCACGTATTGCCGGGAGAGAGAACAAAATCGTGGGTGCGGTCCGTTTCCGTTGTGAAGAGCCGGGGCCGCCGGTGGCCGGCGTGGGGGTGCGTCTCCCGGTCCGGGGGAGATTCCCCTCTCCAGCCATGTTTTCCCCACAACTTGGTGCGGGCAAACATGCTCATGTATTCATGGGACAAGCCACCCCGTTCCCGCTGACGCTGCAGCATCCCGTAGATCCACAGGCTCAGGGCTTCGTCTTTCAGTTTCACCATCAGCGGGTCAATCTGGGGCAGACGTTGCCTCAGGAGCGCCACCGTTTCGCGGATCCGTGATGAATCCCACTTCAGGCAGGACGTTCCGCTTTTCTCCAAAGTGCGCCCGATTTGCACCTGCATGCCTGCCTCCCTGGTTGCTTCCCAGGTCATCCGTTGCTCCACCGCGTGCAGGAAGGCGGAGGTAGGCTCCAGCCGGTCCCGGACGAAGGTTTGGTAGGCGCGGTGCTCCCGGATGTCGGGCGGCACCAGGGTGGCCAC
>CAIZWU010000196.1 GCA_903936775.1 uncultured bacterium
ATTGCAGGATCAAATACCACCAAAAGAGACCATGAAACAGCGCAAACGATATCCTGGCGGGTTCAGAGTCCAAGCCGTGGAACTGCTGGCTGCCGGAACCAAGCCGACAGCCTTTCGCGGGGTATCAAGGTCCGTATGGGTTTAGCTGTCATTGATGGCCTTGGAGGCGTGGCCCTTGAGGAGTTGGCGGAGTGCCTGGGAGACGCCGGGTGAGCCATTTTTGGAATCGGGCTGGACGGGGATCCCGATGAACTGCCTGGTTTCTTGGCTTGACCGAATTGGAGACTCAGGCGCCCGGAATCATAGTCTTTTCGTTTCAGGTTGGACATCCCGCGACGGGCTCCGGTGTAGGATCCGGCCGGAATCCGGCCCTTCCATTCTTCGTCGGCCGCCGCGATCAGCTTGGCGAAATCGGCCGGGTCACTTATCAGATATTTGGTGTAATGTGGCCGTGCGAAGACCGTTTAGACAGAATTGACGTCAAGGCCCTCAACTTCCTTCGTGCCTGCATGTGCCCGCTTCCAGCATTGCCTGTAAAATCCGCATCTGCCCCGATTTTGGACCCTCCCTATTGTTGTCGATGAATTGCTTCCTGTCGCACGTCTGTTTTCGGATTCTGCTTGTAATAGCGGGAATCATGACTGGCGGAACCTCCATGGTCAGGGCTGATGAAACAAAGCCGATCCCTTCTTTTCAGCGCGACGTGCTACCGGTGTTGACCAAGTCCGGCTGCAATCTGGGTGGCTGCCACGGCAAGATGGCGGGGCAAAATGGGTTCCGGCTCAGTCTTCGCGGGTATGCCCCCGAATGGGATCATGAGTGGATCACCCGGGAAGTAAATGGCCGCCGCATCGACTTCGCTTTTCCGGGCCAGAGTCTGCTTGTTGAAAAGGCATCGGGCGGGGTGATGCACGAGGGCGGCACCCGCTTCCGCAAGGGGTCCCGTGCATGGCAGACCTTGGTGGATTGGATCGCAGCACGCGCGCCCGGACCTGTGGCCGATGAGCCCATGCCGGTCGCTTTGGAAGTAACGCCCGGCGGGAGCACGCTGCAGCCGGGCGGCAAACTCACCCTCAAAGTGTTGGCGCGCGAGGCCGACGGTCGCGCCGCCGACGTGACATGGCTGGCGCAGTTTTTCTCGAATGATGAAGCTTTGTTGCGGGTAACTCCCGAAGGAGAAGTAACCGCCCGCGGCTACGGCGAGGCTTCGGTCAGAGTGCATTTTTTGAATCTGGTGCAGGTGGTGAGTTGCACCATGCCTTACCCCCACGAGGTGGCGCCGGAAGTCTACGCCGAGCGTCGCAGTGTGGTGGATGGGCCGGTCTTTTCCAAGCTGCAGCAGCTGCGCCTGCCGCCGGCAGAGGACTGCAGTGACGCGGAATTCGTGCGCCGGGCGTTCCTTGATACGATCGGTATGCTCCCGACGCCGGATGAGGTCACCGCCTTCACCGCTGATCGGTCGCCGGGTAAGCGCGCTGCTTTGGCCGACCGCCTGCTGGCACGGCCGGAATGGCTGGATTACTGGACACTGCAACTCGCCGATGTGCTGCAAAACCGCCGGGAACGGGACCATGACGTCAGGGGCGTCAAAGGGGTGAGATCCTTCCATTCCTGGCTGCGGGGACGGCTCGCCGCCGGCGTAGGCTGGGACCGCATTTCGCGGGAAATCCTGACTGCTTCCGGTGATGTCCGCGAACATCCGGAAGTAGGTTATTTCATCACCGTGATCGGGGAAAACCGCGAGGTTGAAAAATCGGAGCTTCCCGACTCCGTGGCTCAATCGTTTTTGGGCACCCGGATCGGCTGCGCCCGATGTCATAACCATCCGCTGGAACGCTATACCCAGGACGATTTTTATCACTTTGCCGCTTTTTTCGCCAGGACCGGGCTGGAACGGGAAAATCCGCAGCAAGGTGGCACCCGCCTGGTGGTTCAGTCGCGCGAGGAAACTGAACAGGCCAAGCGGCTCACCGAGGCTGTAAAAAAACTTCGCGAAGCCGGCGACGCCAATAAACCTCAGACCGAACGCGACGACCTGCAGCGGCAGGTGGAGGAGCAGGAAAAGCGGCTCGCCGAATTGCAAAGCCGCCCCCCGCAGGTGAACCAGCCGCGCACCAATCGCGCCGTCGCGGCCCGGACGCTGGATGGCACTACCCCGGATTTTGCCAGGGGGGGCGATCCCCGCACCGCTTTCGCTGATTGGGCAATTGCCAGTCCCGAATTTGCCGGAGCCATGGTCAACCGGCTGTGGCGTCATTTCTTTGCCACCGGACTGGTGGAATCCGTGGATGATCTCCGCGCCAGCAATCCGCCCTCGAATGCCGCGCTGTGGCAACTGCTGGGGTCGGAGTTCCGTGGCCATGGCTATGACCTGCGCCATGTGATGCGGCTCATCCTCACTTCCCGTGCCTATCAACTCAGCGCCACCACGCGCCCCGAAAACGAAGCCGACCACCGCTTTTTCTCACACTACTACGTCCGGCGTCTCCCTGCCGAAGTCATGCTGGACGCCCTCGCCTCCGCCACTGGAGTCCCGGATGAATTCCCCGGTTATCCTGCCGGCCTGCGCGCTGTCCAATTGCCTGACACTGGGGTGGCCTCGTATTTCCTCACCCTTTTCGGCCGGTCCGACCGGGTCACCGCCTGCGCTTGCGATCGCAAGGGCGAGGTCACCCTTCCTCAACTGCTCAATCTCCGGAATGGCGATGAATTGCAGCGCCAATTGAAGCATGACCATGGACGACTCGCCTCCCTGCTGAAAAACCCTGACGACAACGCTGTGCTGAATACCCTCTACCTGACGTGCCTTGCCCGTTCCCCGGGCGAAGCCGAACGCAACCTATTCCAATCACAGCTGGGATCCGATCCCCGCGATGTCGTCTATCGTGACCTGTTCTGGGCTCTGTTGAATTCCAAGGAATTCACCTTCAATCACTAAACATCATGCTTTCGGTCAATCTCGCTCCCACCCGCTCCCGCCTCTGTTCCGGACCATCCCGGCGGGACTTCCTGCGCCTCGGCGCCCTTGCTCCGCTGGGCCTCTCCCTGCCGTCCTTGCTCGCTTCGGATCAGGCACGGGCCATCGCCGGCGCCCCGGCGGCACGGGCGAAATCGGTGCTGCTGGTTTACCTGGGCGGCGGGATTTCGCATCACGATACTTTCGATTTGAAGCCTGATGCCGTGGAGCAAATCCGTGGCAAATACAAAGGTATCCCCACCAATGTGCCCGGTCTGCACATCGGCGAACTGCTCCCTAAAATCGCTCAGGTGATGGATCGCGTCACCTTGGTGAGGTCAGGCACTCACGAAAACGACCACCATGAAACCGCCTCCAACTGGGTGCTCAGCGGCCGCTTCGGCAGCCCCTTTGGCGACCATCCATCCATGGGCGCCATCGTCGCGCACCAGACCGGATTTTCCGGCCTCGTGCCCCCCTATGTTGCCGTGCCGAAGAATCCCTCCTTCACCTGGGAGTTGGGTAAAAGTGCCTGGCTGGGAGGACGCTGCGAATCCTTCAAATGCGGCAATCCCAATGAAGCGGATTTCAAAGTGCGCGATCTTTCCGCCGGTACCTCACAGTCTCCCACTTCCCTCGAACGCCGCCGTTCCCTGCTTGAGGCCATTGACCAACTGGGAGCCCGCGTCAAAGGCAGCGACCAGGTTGCCACCTATGACGAGTTCGGACAAAAGGCCGCCGCCATGGTCCTGGCGCCCCAAGCCCAGGAGGCTTTCGCCATCGACAAGGAAGCAGCGGCGACACGGGACAATTATGGCCATAGTGAATTCGGGCAAAGCTGCCTGATGGCGCGCCGCCTCGTGGAAAACGGCGTGCGTTTTGTCACCGTGAATTATTCCGGTTGGGATCACCATGCCGACATCTTTAAAGGGCTCGACCAAAAGTTGCCAGAGTTCGACCAAGGTTTCTCGGCCCTCATCCGCGACATGGACCAGCGCGGTCTTCTGACCGATACCCTGGTGGTCTGCATGGGAGAATTTGGCCGTACCCCGAAGGTCAATGACAAAGGCGGCCGTGACCACTGGGGCCGCGCTGGCAGTCTGATCTTCGCCGGGGCCGGGGTGCGCCGCGGCATGGTCATCGGATCCACGGACAAAAATGGCGCCTTTGTGACGGACCGCCCTGTCCGCCCCGCCGATGTGGCCTGGACGATTTACGAAGCGCTCGGGATCGACCCAGCCAGTGAAATCGTCACGCCCGAGGGCCGGCCGGTCTCTATTCTTGCCGAAGGAGCTTCGGTCCAGGAGCTTTTTTCCTGAATTGCGGAGACCCTTCCCCCTTTCCCGTGATCCGTCATTATTCAATCTGTTGCCTGGCGCTCAGTTGCCTCGCGATGGCTGCGCCATCCAGCCGTGCTGAGGATAAACCTGAACCGGTCCCAAAGGTCACAGCCATCGTGCCTCTGTCCGTCCCGCAGGGTTTTTCAGGCACCGTCCGGCTGCGCGGCATCAAATTGAAGGAGGCCACCGGAGTCCGCGCGGACGGACCCGCCCAACCAGACGAAATCGGGATCAAGGAAAAAAAGGACGCCGCCACTCCTGCCGGCATGGAGAAAGACCCGCTGGGTGAAAGCGAGGTCACCATCGATCTCAGGCTTGCTGCCGGTTTCCCTGCCGGGCCGATGTCCTTGTCGGTGTTAGCCGGTGGCCTTGCGACCGCTCCCGTCCTGCTGCAGGTGGTCCCTTCAGCCCGGCTGCAGGAGGAAAAGGAACCGAATAACGGATTTTCCTCCGCCATGAAACTGGAGCCGGGACAGAGTGTGAACGGACTGATCAATGGTCAACGCGATGTCGATGTTTTCGCCTTGGCTGGAAAAGCGGGGCAGCCGCTCAAGGTTTCCGTTACGGCCCATGCTGCTGCCTCGCTGCTGGACCCATTGCTGACGGCCTACGATGCGGCAGGCCAGCAACTTGCCACCATGGACGATGCCGCCCTGACGGCGCGCGACGCCACTATGGAGGTGACCCCGACCGCGGATGGGCCCTTTTTTGTGGTTCTCCAGGATGCCTTGGATTTTGGCAGCGAATGGCATTCCTACCGGCTGGAAGTCGCATTGGCGGAATCCTCCAGTCAAACCAGTGCCGTCAGTTTTTCCCGTGAAGTCTGGCCGGTGCTGCGGGCAAACTGTGTTTCCTGCCACCGTCCCGGCAAGATGAAAGGTAAATTGGACCTGACCTCGATGGCGGCCTTGGTCAAAGGTGGCAAACATGGCGCGGTCGTCAAACAGGGCGCCCCTGCCGACAGCCCACTCGTCAGTGAAGTTAGCGGCGATGAACCCGCCATGCCCCCCGAGGGGGAGCCCCTCACGGAAGTTGAAGTGGCCGTTCTTTCGCGCTGGGTGGCGGAAGGGGCGGTGGATGACACCCCGGCGGAGGGGCTGGGCACGCGCCGTCCTGACCAGCTGCCTCTCTACCACGCGCTGCCCGCAGTGCCCGCGCTGGCTTTTTCGCCTGACGGATCGCTCCTCGCCGTGGCCGGGCATCACGAGATTATCCTGCACCGCGGTGACGGCAGCGCCATCACCGGACGTTGGCTGGGAAATTCCCCGCGGATTGAATCCCTCGCCTTTTCCCGCGACGGAAAGTTCCTCGCCGCCTGCGGCGGAGCGCCCTCCGAGTTTGGCGAAATCCAGATTTGGGACGTGGCCGCGGGCACCCTCGTCCGCTCCATCCGGGCGGGCTCCGACACTCTTTATGGAGTCTCATGGTCCGATGACGGTAGCCGTCTAGCCGTCGGCGGGGCCGACAAGCTGGTGCGGGCCTTCGCCGCCGACAGCGGTGACCCCCTGATGCAATGTGACAACCACCTCGACTGGGTCTTCGGCACGGCCTTTGCCCACGATGGGTCCAAACTCATTTCCATCAGCCGCGACCGTGGCGTGAAACTGATTGATGTAGCCAGCGGCCATTTGATCGACGATGCCGCCCGCCCCCGCGAACCGGTCCTCGCGATGGCCCGGCATCCGCAGGAAGACCTTGTGGCCTTCACGGGCACCGAAGGAAAAGTCCGCCTCCACCGCATGGCGCCGCGAGGAGGCCGGCTTAAGGAAGGGGATGACAAGGAAGAGAGCGCGGTGCGTGAGTTTGAGCACATGGCCACGCCGCTTCACGCGGTCGCCTTCAGTGCCGATGGTAACCGTTTGGCCTGCGGCGGCCAGAATGGTGAAATCCGCCTATTCCTGACTGGGTCTGGAAAGCGGGAAGCGACCATCGCCCCCGCAGGCGGTCCTGTCTTTACCTTGGCATTCCACCCTATTGAGGACTACCTGGCCTCGGCTGGCAGCGACGGCCAAGTCCGGTTTTATCACGCCTCCGACGGTCACTTGATCAAGTCCTTTGCTTCCGTTCCGCTCGGTGGCCCGGATTCGCCGGGGGTTCCGATGCCCCCTGTAAAATGAACCCGGTCTGGAGCGACGGATGGAACCAACTCCACCGCCTTCCTCAGGGTTTTCAGATCGGTGTGGTTGCAGCTGTTGGTAACGGCCTTGGCAGCGTGGCCTGCGAGCCTTTGGCGGAGTTCCTCGGAGACTCCAGCGTTGGCCATCGCGGAATTTAAGGAGTGGCGCAGGGGTGCTCCAGTCCATGCGTCCATTATCCGGCTGAGGATACCTTGGGTAGCGGACTCGGTCAGGGTGCCGCTCAGCGTAAGATCCGCGGCATCTTCGATCCGGCGGAAGATGCGTTGCCGCGTTTTGGTATCTTCCGGCAACCCTTCGCGGGCGCATTTTTCCAGAGCTGTCCCAACTGGGATGGCTTCGGAATTGAGGAGCTTTTTGGTCGAACTGAGCTGCCGGTTTTTTTCAGAATCCAACTAAGCAGCCCACCAAAAGGGCAAGCCTTGCCTGTGGTGGATGCTGGCCATGCTGGGTGATCGGGCTCTAACGCTAATGTCGGCACTTGGGGGTGCCATGCCTGTCTGTGCAGGTCAGATTCCTCGAAGAAACCGACATTTCACGGGGGATTCGAGGAAAACGTCGGTTCGATTTTGATCACCCGCTCCAGCTGCGCTTTCACGGGGACAAGCGGGTTGGAAAAAGTTCACGATCAATTCAAAAACAAATTACATGAGAAAAAATCCTGGCCAGCAACGCCACCGCAAAAACCGACCAGGCCGTCTTTCTGTGCCTGGTCCACAACCTCATGGTGTGCTACCAAGCGACCCTCGCCAGAGTCGGCCTCCGCAACACCGCCGGGGAAAAGCGGCGTAAAAAAGTCCTGACGGACTGCGCCGCCAAGGTTGAAAAGGCCAGGCGCCAAACGCTCCTCATCGTTTCCGGCTTCCAGCGGTTCACCCAGCACACCGTCAAATTCATCGGATGGCGGCGATGTTTTCTCTGGCAGACCCACCCCATCAAGGATCCCCTGCTCATCCTGAGGAAAGGTTATGCAACCCTATGACCTTTTTCCGGACACCGTTCACGCGTTCATAGCTGCTCCCCACCGGAGGCTGTACAGCTCACTTGCGCCTCACTTTGGGATCCCGCAGCGCGTATCGTCCGCGCAGGGCGGGTCTGCCGAGTGGTTTGGAGCCGCGTCTCCGTTCTGTCCGGCTGCGCCCGGTGACGATGGTGCGGTGCTGGGAAAACCATTCATCAATAAAGGCCCGGCTGCCCAGCATCACCCCTTTGGTGAAGTGCTGCACCCGGCAGGTCAGGACTTCTGCCGCCAGCCGCCGCTCATTGGGCGTCGTCAGGCGTTCCCGGTTTTTTTCAGATACCCCGCGGCGCACCACCGAGCCATCCTCACGGGTCCGGGCGGTCCCCTGTCCGCCCAGAATCGCCCGGTAAAACACCAGCGCCCGGCGCTCCACGGAAGCCGGAAAAGCGGAACCGCCCCAAGGCTCTGCACCTGCCGCCGTTTCCCGTGGCCAGGCCATCTGCCCGATGATCCGCACCAAGCCTCGCCGGTCCCGGGCTTTGCCCGCCGTCGCTTCCGCATACCCGCTCCATCGGTAATCAGCAGGATCGGAAACCAAGCCCGCCCGCTGCCAGAACTCCAACTGCTTGCGCAGCAAGCCCATGGCGTCCTCTCCCAAGGCCCGTTCCATCCGCGCCACCAGCACCTCCACCCCCAGCAAATCCTCATAAGCGCGCACCACCTTCAGGAAAAACTCCTTGGCCTCATCATCCAGGAGAAAATTCCGGTCATAGATGCGTGAAACGACATGGGATACTCCAGCTTGGGATCCATCAAAAAGAAAAGGACGCGCAGCAGGTATTTAAGAGAATAGCCCGGTGGGAAATTGAATTTGATTCCATTGGATCGAAACTGAGGATCCCGTCGATTCGAGCGGAACGACAGATCATACGGGCGCCCTTGAACACGTGGCGAGCGGACGTGGCGGACAGTTTGGCGGCTGCCTTTCCGAATTATTCATGCCTGAGCGCGTCGATGGGGTCGAGTCTGGCGGCTCGGCGGGCTGGCATGAAACCGAAGAGGATGCCGATGGCGGCGGAGAAGACGAATGAGATGATATTGATTTTGGGATCGAAGAGGAAGGGCGCGCCGACTACTTCTGCCAGCATGACACACAGGCCGTAGGCGAGGGCGATGCCAGCCACGCCACCGACGCAGGAAAGAGTCACCGCCTCGACGAGGAACTGGAGCAGCACTTCCCGCGCCCGGGCACCGATGGCCAGGCGGATGCCGATCTCGCGGGTCCGTTCGGTGACGGAGACGAGCATGATGTTCATGATGCCGATGCCGCCGACGAGCAGGCTGACGCCGGCCACTGCGCCCAACAATGACGTCATCACTTTGGTGCTGGCGCTGATGGTTTCCGCGAGCTGCTTGGAGTCAAAGACGTTGAAGTTATCCGTCTCATTGGCGGTGATTTTGCGGCGCTCCCGCATCAAGGCAGCGACGTCCGCCACGATGTAGGCGGTGAGGTAGCCTTCTTCGCCGGAGATCATCACCTGGTTAAAATTTTTCCCTCCTTGGCGGCCCGAAAGGCGCCGGATGATGGTGGTGTAGGGCGTCGTCAAGCTGTCGTCCATGTCATCGCCGAAGCCGCCCTGACCCTTGACTGCGGTGAGGCCGATGACTTCGAGGGTCATGTTTTTGACCCGGATCTTGCTGCCGATCGGGTCGACGCCCTCGCCGAAGAGTTCCTTTCGGATGGTTTCGCCAATCACGCAGACGGGAGCGGAGTCGGCGATCTCGGCCTCGGTGAAAAACCGGCCGAGGGCGATCTTCCAATTTCCGATGTCGAAGTAGTTCTGGGTGGTGCCCTGCACATCGTAGGTTCGGCTTTCCTGCTGATAAACTACCGTGGCGTTGTTGGAAACGAAAGGCGCGACCGAAGCGATGCCTGGCACCTGATCGCGGATGGCATCGACGTCCTCCATACTGAACATCGGGGCTCCGCCGCCACCCCATCCCTGACCCGGACGGAGGACGAGCAGGTTGTTGCCCATTTTGGAAATCTGTTGTTTGACCATCTCGGTGGCGCCCCGGCCGAGGGTGACCATGGTGATCACCGCGGCCACGCCGATGACGATTCCGATCACGGTGAGAAACGAGCGCATCAGATTCCGCCGGATTTCGCGGATGGCGAGGAGCAGCGCGTTGAAGGTCATGGCGATCATGGCGGGAAATGCTAGCGGGTGACGACGTCGTCCGAAATCAGGCCGTCGCGGACGTTGATAATGCGGCGGGCGCAGCCGGCGACCTCGTCCTCGTGGGTGACCATGATGATAGAGATATGGCGCTCCGAATTGAGTTTGCGGAGGAGGTCCATAATCTCGACGGTGGTTTTGGAATCGAGGTTTCCCGTGGGTTCGTCGGCGAACAGGGTGTCTGGCCTGGTGACGATGGCGCGGGCGATGGCGACGCGTTGCTGCTGGCCGCCGGAAAGTTCGGCCGGGGTGTTGCGTTCCTTATCCGAGAGGCTGACCTGAGCCAGGGCCTCCCGGGCCATCTCATGGCGTTGTTTGCGGGTGTAGCCGCGATAGAGCAGGGGGAGTTCGACATTCTCGAGTGCGGACGTGCGGGCGAGCAGGTTGAACCCCTGGAAAATGAATCCCAGCGCGTGCCGTCGGAGCAGCGAGCGCTGGTCCTTGTTGAGTCGCTCGACCTCGATGCCCTTAAACCGATAGGAGCCGGCGGTAGGGGTGTCGAGACATCCCAACAGATTCATCAGCGTTGATTTCCCTGAACCGCTGGGACCCATGATGGCGACGAACTCGCCACCACGGATGACCAGGTCGACTCCGCGGAGGGCGAGGAAGGCGGCATCGCCGGTGCCATAGAGCTTGGTGATCCCCTGGAGTTCGATGAGCTTTTCCGAGTTCATTCGGGCTTGGGTGGCTTGATGCTGATGATGAGCGGGGTGCCGGCCGTCAGATTTCCCCCAGAGATCTCGGTCAGGCGTCCGTCAGTGATGCCAGGGGTGACGTTGATCGCGGAAGGTTCGCCATTCTTGACCGTCCAGACCTTGGGAGCGGAATCCGCCGAGCCCGCCTTCGGAGGCGGGGTGCCGCGCCAGCGCCGGCCGCCGCCGGGAGAGAGGCTTTGCACGAGGGTTCTCTTGGTGTCGTCAGGCTTGCCGATGGCGGCGGCGGCGACGGGATCGAAGCGGAGGGCGGCATTGGGAACGACGAGGATGTCCGGCTTGTCCACGATGGCGATGTCCACCGTGGCCGTCATGCCGGGGCGGAGCGAAAGGTCTTCATTGGCCACCTCAAGCTCGGTACTGTAGGTGACCACCGAACTGGCCGAAGCGTTGCCGCTGCTGCTGCCGGACGAAGCGGCAGTGCCGGTGCCGACCGCGCCGAAGGCCACTTTTTTAACCTTGGCGGTGTAATTGCGAGCCGGCCACGCGTCGACGCTGAACGTCGCGGTCTGGCCGGCTTCGATGCGTCCGATGTCGGCTTCCGATACGTTCACGAGGAGTTCCATTTTCTTCAGATCCTCTGCGATGGTAAACAGCGTCGGAGCGGTGAAGGAGGCGGCGACGGTTTGGCCGACTTCAATGGAACGAGAGAGCACGATTCCATCGACCGGCGAGCGGATGACGGTTTTGGCCAGATCACTTTCAAACGAACGGACTTCCGCCTCCGCACCGGTGACAGTGGCCTGGGCGCTTTCCAAATCCGCTTGGGCTCGCGAAACGGTGGCTCGCGAGGTCTCCATGGTGGCGCGCGATGGAGTCTTGCCGCCGCTGATTTTGAGCAGCTCCTCTTGGCGGGCGAGCGCGGCTCTGGTCTCCGCCAGAGTGGCCTCAGCCTGGCTCACCCTGGCCTTCGCGGCGAGAAGGGCAGCGCGACTGCGCTCGGTCTGCTGGTCGAGCTTGGAGGTGTCGAGTTTGGCGAGCGTGTCGCCCTTTTTCACTTGATCGTTGGTATCGACCATCACTTCCTTGGCAGTGCCGGAGAGCTCGCTGCCGACGATGATTTGGTTGGTGGGCGCGAGGTTGCCGGCGGCGGTGACGATGAGCGAGATGCGGCCCGTTTTGGCCTCTTCCGTTACGTAGTCAGCCTGCTTTGCCCCTTTCTTGTCGGGCGTCATAAAGTAGAAGACGCCCCCGCCGACCAAGGCGGTCCCGATGGCGAGGAACACCCATTTCCTCATAGGGCGCGAAGCGCCGCTGGCGACGATGGTGGCGAGATCTTCTGATGAATCGTGTGGCTTCATGAAATGGAAAGGGGTTGGGATCCGGGCTCAGGAGCCGGCGGACCAGCCGCCGCCCAGCGCTTGATAGAGACGGATATATGCGGTCGTGCGGTCGGTGCGGGTGGAGAGCAGGCTGTCCTCCAAGGCCAGCAGCGTGCGCTGGGAATCCAGCACATCGAGGAAGTCGATTTCACCCGCCTGGTAGCGCTGTCGTGCGACTTCGTCGGACTCGCGGGCGAGCTGCGTGGCTTTTCCCAAGGAGGAGAGGCGCTCAGCGGAGCGGCGGCAGGCGATCAGGGCGTTTTCGGTTTCTGATAGTGCGGTGAGCACCACCTTCTGGTAGTTCAGCACCGCTTGTTCCTCGCTGGCGCGGGCGGCCTCGATATTGGCTTTGATGCGACCGGCGTCGAAAATCGGCGAAGCGAGGTTGGCGGCCATGCTGGCGGCGGTGCTTTCCGGATCAAACAGTTTGCTGATGGAGATGGTGTCCAAGCCCAGCGAGCCGGTGAGATTGAGCGAAGGGTATTGGGTGGCTTCCGTGACACGGGTGGACGCGGCGGCGGCGAGCACCTGATAGCCGGCAGTGCGCACGTCTGGCCGCTGACGCAGCACATCGGCGGGAATGCCCACGGCAAGGCTGGACGGCGGGGTGGGAATGCCTCGGCTGCGGGCGAGCAATCCGTCCAGCCCTCCAGGTGTTTTCCCGGCGAGCAGCGAGAGGTCGTTTTTCCCTTGGGAAATCGCCTGCTTCAGCGAAGGCATCCCTGCGCGGGCTGATTCGAGACTGCTTTGCGACTGGCTGGCTTCGAGCGAGTCCGCCTCGCCGGCCTTGAGGCGCCAAGCGGCAAGTTGGGCGGTTTCTTCGCGAGTGGTGATGTTTTGCTCCAACACCGCGAGCTTGGCTTCGTTGGCGCGGAGGGTGGTGTAAGTGGCGGCGATCTCTGCGGCGAGAGCGGCGTAGACGGAATTCAAATCTTCGCTGGTGGCTTCAAGATTGGCGGTCGCGGCCTCCACCGAACTGCGATTGCGGCCGAACAGGTCCACTTCCCAGGACGCATCCAGCCCGGCGGAGTAGCCGCTGCTGCTGCTGGTGCCCGCGAGGTCGGTGCGGCTTTGGCGCGCATTCCCCGAGCCCCGGCCATCCAGGCTGGGGAAAAGCGATGCCCTCTGCGCGTCGCGATTGGCACGGGATTCCCGGACTCTCGACACGGCGGTTTTGACGTCCGGGCTTTCCTCCAAGGCCGAGGCGATCAGCCGGTTCAGCGCAGGGTCGTTGAATTTCCCCCACCAGCGCGACAGATCGAGGTCCGGCGAGGCCGTCGGAAAATTCCCCGCGTTTTTCCAATCCGCCGGCAGCTTCATGTCATTGAGCCGCGACGTGGAGGTCACGTTGCAGCCCGTCAGCCCGGCAAGGGCGATGCTGGACAGGAAAAGGGCACGGGCGTAAATCATGGCAGATTGGGGAAATTCACATACGCATGAAATCCTTTAGGTTGCTTGAAGGATTGGATTTTTTTTTGATCCTCGGAAATCCGGGTGTTTTTTGTGGCGGGGCCGGGCGGCCGGGAGGAGACGGCCTCGACGGAGGCCGTTCGGTTCAAAGATCAACGCTTCGCCTCACAGAACAGGGGACAAACTTACGTGTAGCGCGCATGCCGGTGATGCGGCAGGAAGAACTCGTGGAGCAGGCGGTCGATCTGGAGGAGGCCGGCGCGGTGGATGGTGATGAGATCCGGGGAGAGGCTGGCGAAACCTTCCTGCTGGAGGGAGGCCAGCTGGGGGGCGAATTTTTCAAGGACGTTGACGCCAAATTTCTGTTGGTAGTGCGCGGGGGAGGCGGAACCGAGCTTGAGTTGCAGGATGAACTCGCGGATGAGGCGCTCCTCCGGGTCGGTGGCGTAGGCGCGGAAGACGGCGTGTTCGCCGCGCTCGATGGCATCGCAGTAGGCGGCGATGTCCGAGTGGTTTTGCAGGTGGACGCCGCCGAGGTGGCCGAAGCTGGCCACGCCGAGCGGGAGCAGATCCGCGCCGCCGAATAGGCCGTCGCGATAGACAAATTTGGTGGTCTCCTTCTTTTTGACAATGGTGTAGGCGCTGCTGACCTCGTAACCGGCGGCTTCGAACTGGGAGAAGGCGTAATCAACCCAGCGGCGTTTGGTGGGCCAGTTGGCGACGGGGGCGGTGAGTTTGCCCTCGGCCTGCATGGTTTTGTAGATGCCGGTGTTATAGGGCACTTCCATCTGATAGACGGTGAGGCAGTCGGGCTGGAGTTCGAGGGCCTTTTCCACGCAGCGTTTCCAATTGTCCTCGGTCTCCTCGATCATGCCGGCGATGAGGTCGATATTGATCTGCGGGAAACCGATGTTCCGGGCATAACCGTAGGCGCGGAAGACTTCGGCGGAGCGGTGGGCGCGCCCGTTGATATCGAGGATGTGGTCGTCGAAGTTTTCAATCCCGAGGCTGAGCCGGGTCACGCCCATGGCGCGGATGGCGTCCAGTTTCTTTTCGGTCAGGGTGCCGGGTTCGGCCTCGAAGGTGACCTCTTCCACCTCATCCCACGGCATTCCGTCCTTGAGGTGCTGGGTCAGTTCCTCCAACTGCGGCACGGACAGATAACTGGGGGTGCCGCCGCCGAAATAAACGAATTTGGGTTTCCGGCCCTGGAGATAGTTCCGCCGGGCATACATTTCGAATTCCTTCATCCCGGCGCGGACGTAGCGGCGGATTTCATCAGGTCCCTTGTCGGTATAGACCCGGAAATAACAGAAGTGGCAGCGCTTCCGGCAGAAGGGGATGTGGAAATAAACCCCCACCGGCACATCCTCGGGCGGCGGCTGGTCGAGCACGCGGGCGATCGCAGGGATCTGCTCCGGCTGCCAGAAGGAGAAGGGCGGGTAGTTGGAAACAAAGTAGTTTCCCGCTTCGGTGGCTTCTTCCGCAGCAGGGGGCGGGGCGGCGGGGAGTTCGGTGCTCATGATGGAATGAAAAAGTCAGGGTTGGGTCCCGGAGGTGAAGGCGTAAATGATCCCGTCGTCTGCGCCCATGATCAAGCGCCCAGCCGCGAGGCAGGGACTGGTCTGCACGGGCTGGCCGATCTCATAGGTCCATGCCTCTTTGCCGTCGGCGGTGGTGAGGGCGTAGATTTTGCCGTCATCGCTGCCGAAAACCACATGTGGTCCGCTGACGACGGGTGAGCTGTCAATGCGGCCCTGGGCACGGAAGGTCCATTTGGCTTCGCCGGTAGCGAGGTCGAGGCAGTGCATCCGCTTGCCGCGGTCGCCCGCGAAGACCTGGCCCCCGGCGGTGATGGCGGGGGAGGAGAAGAAGGGGAAATCGCGGTCCTGATAAGTCCACTTGGGTTTCAGGGTGGCGGTGTCCACCGCGATGATTTCATTGCCGTAATGGCCGACCACTGCGATCCCGTTGCGTGCCGCCACGGTGCTGGCGATGGGATTGTTCACCTCCACTTTACCTTTCTCGGTGCCGTCGGTGGCGTTCACAAAATAGAGGAATCCATCGCAGCCGCCGAAAGCCGTCATGCCATCCACGAGGGAGGCGGTGCCGTTGACGTAGTTGCCGGTTTCCACCATCCAGGCCTTGGTGCCGTCGCTGGCCTTGAGGGCGTAGAGGCGGTTGTCGTAGGAACCGATCAACACCAGCGGTTCCTCGCCTTCCCTGACAAACAGGTTGGCCCCGCCACGGATCTCGGCTTCGGTTTCAAACTTCCAGCGCAGGGTACCGGTGGCGGCTTCGAGGCAGTAGACAAAGCCATCCGCACTGCCGAAGATCACGTCTTTTCCTGACAAAAGAGCCGAGCCTTCGATGGCGTCCTTGGTGGCGAATTCCCAGGCCTTGGTGCCGTCTGCCAGCTTGATGGCGAAAAACACGCCTTTGCCATCGCCCACGTAAGCCCGTTCGGCATCGGCCACCGCGGTCGCCTTGATAGGCTTGGCGGCGGTGAATTTCCATGCGGGTTTGAGGGGGAGGGAGAGAATTTCTGCCGAGACCCCGGTCATGGCCGCATCGCCGCGCCAGAGGGGCCATCCTGACGTCTCAGCGGCAGCGGTCAACGCGGTGATGGCCCACAGGCTGAGGGAAAGGCAGGGGAGAAGGCGCATAGGAAGAGAGGGGGAGGGATACGTCCGGGAGCGTTGCGGGTTTTCAGGACTGTCTGGATGGATGCCGGGACTTGGGGTGCTGGGGTGCTGGGGACCAATGCTCTGGGAACTCGGCAGGAGCCTCGTCCACCCCTTGCTGGCCAAAGGCCCGCAAGGCAGTGGGGTGGACGAGGCTCCCTCCGAGTTCTTCAGCGGCCCGGAACATCAACCCCGGCACATCATCCGGGCCGCAGGGCCTGGACGAGGAGCTGGATGCTGGTATTCCCGCGGAAGGTGTTGCGGTCGACATGGAAGGCGAGGTCCCAGGGGGCAGGAGGGAGCTTTTGGTCGCCCGCATTGAACCACATGGCGGTGCGGGTGGTGCCGTTCTGCATCAGTTCGAGGCGCCAGTGGCGTTCGCGCAGGAGGCGGGGCTCGGCCGAAGGATAGACACCGCGCACCATGAAGAGCGGCTGGGGATTGCCGCTGCCGAAGGGTTGGAGCTGATCGTAGTCGTCGAGGAATTCCATGGTCAGCTCATCAAGGCAGACTTCGGCATCGAGCTGGAGCACGGGTTCGAGGGCCGCGCCGCCGGTTTGCTCCCTGACTTGAGCGGCAAAGGCGGCGCGGAACGACTCGAGGTTTTCCTCCCGCAGGCTGACGCCGGCGGCCATGTCGTGTCCGCCGCCGCTGGTGAGGAGGGG
>CAIZWU010000197.1 GCA_903936775.1 uncultured bacterium
CCTGGTCCGCAGTGGCGAGGAGGGTTTCCAGCCGGGTCAGCAGCGCGGCCATGCGGTCGCGCAAGGCGGTGCCGGTATCGGGGTCGATGTCCTCTTCCGGAAAGTCGATGTAGGCTTCCACATGAGCCAGGATGCCGAGCAATTCATCGCGCAGTGTCAGGATGGTGCGCCCCAGCGCTCCGTCGAGCTGGCGGTTGGCGGCCTGGAGCGCGCGGTCCGTCTGGGCGGAGATCACGTCCATCACCGCTTCGGCCTGGGTGAGATCCAGCTTGCCATTGAGGAAGGCCCGCTGGGTGAACTCGCCCGGTCCGGCGGCCCGCGCTCCCGCCTGGAGCAGGCGTTCCAGCACCCGCCGCGTCACCAGCACGCCGCCGTGACAGGAAATCTCGATGGTGTCCTCCCCCGTGTAGCTGGCGGGCCCGGCGAAATACGTCAGGAGCACTTCATCCAGCGCGGAACCATCCGCCGCCATCACCGATCCGAACAGCGCCCGGCGGGGCGTCAGGCGCGGCCCCTTGAAGACCCGTGCCGCCACCTGTGTCGCGTCCGGCCCACTGACCCGCAACACCGCCACCGCCCCCGTCCCGGAAGGCGTGGACAGGGCAGCGATGGTATCGGCAGGGTGCAGGGAAGACATGGCGGAGCGGCTTCATATCACACTCTGCGCCCGCCACAAGCCATCCCGGCAGCCATGGCCAAAGTAGCCCTCACCGCTCCGCGTGAGGAGCTATTTGGTGAAAGGCAGGATCGGGAGGGCGGGCGGAGTCGGCTAGCGTTTCCCGATCCGGTAGAGGCCCTTCTCCGTGCGGATAAAGAGGGCGCCGTTAGCCGGGACCGGGGTGGCGAGGGTGCGTTCGCCGTCCAGTTTGTTTTCGCCCAGTTTTTTGAAAGTGGTGCCGGTTTGCAGCAGGGTGGTGGTGCCGTATTCGTCGAGGAGATAGAGCGTATCGCCGACCAGCAGCGGGGAGGCGGAGGTGGTGCGGGCGGTGCGTTCCTGCCAGTGGATTTTGCCGGTGAGGGCGTCGAGGCAGGAGGCGATGCCGTTGTCCGCCACTTGATAGAGTTCCTTGCCGTGGAGGACCTGGGAAGGGGTGTTGGGCGAACGTTTGTCCTGGGTCCACGCCACGTGGGAGGAGGTGACATCGCCGCTGCCACCGGGGCGCACCGCGTAGGTGACCGGGGAGTCATAACTGGTGGTGAAGTAGATCAAGCCATTTCCCAGGGCGGGCTGGGCGATCACGGAATACCCGGTGTAGCGGATGCGCCAGAGTTCCTTGCCGTCGGCCGGTTGATAGGCGGCGATGGCGTCGCTGAAGGGGCTGATGATCTGCTTTTTCACCTCCCACTCCAGGACGGTGGGCGTGCAGAAGGAGAACTTCTTGGTCGCGCCGCCGCCGCGCGGGGTGCGCCAGGCCACGCTGCCGTCACTGGATTTCAGGGCAGCGAGAAAGGGGCCGTCCGCGCCATCGCAGGGAAAGACCAGCAGCCCGTCCACCAGCACCGGCGAAGCCCCGCCGCCATGCACCGGCGGGTAGGCGAGGCTGCGCTGTTCCCAGAGCTTTTTCCCTGACAAATCCAGGCAGGCGGTGCCTTCATGCCCATAATGGACGTAGAGCATCCCGTCCGAGACAATCGGGGTGGGGCTGGCGTGGCTGTTCTTGCTATGAATTGCCGGGGAATTCGTGGATTCCGCAAAAACTTCAGTATTCCACAGTTCCTTGCCGGTCTCCGGGTCGAGGCAGAGAGCCCGCAGCGAGCGGGGCCCCGCCGCATCCTGATCCGTCCCCCGGGCCACCGCCGTGGTGAGGTAGAGTTTGTCTCCGCTCAGGACCGGGGACGACCAGCCCTTGCCAGGCAGGTCCACCTTCCAGGCCACGTTGTCCGTCCCGCTCCATGTTACGGGAATGTCGGCGGCCTGGACCACCGCGTTGGAGGACGGCCCGCGGAATTGCGGCCAGTCCTGGGCGGACAGAGGCAGGGCGGAGATCAGGAGGAGGGAAGGCAGGAAACGGAGCATGGGACGGGCTTATTTTTTCTTGAGGGCCGCGGTGGCTGCGGCAAAACGCTTGGCCACGGTGTTCCAGTTCACCACATTCCACCAAGCCGTGATGTAGTCGGGGCGACGGTTCTGGTAGTTCAGATAGTAGGCGTGCTCCCAGACATCGAGGCCGAGCAGCGGGGTGCCGCGGTCGGTATTGGGCACGATGCCCTGCATCAGCGGGTTGTCCTGGTTGGGGGTGGAGACCACCGCGAGGGTGCCGTCCTCCTTCAAAATCAGCCAGGCCCAGCCGGAACCGAAGCGCTTGGTGGCGGCTTCGTTGAACTTTTTCTTGAACTCATCCACGCTGGCGAAGGCCTTGGTGAGGGCGGCGGTCAGTTTTTCATCGGCGGGAGCCCCACCGATCCCGGGGGTGTCCGTCACGCCCATGGATTCCCAGAAAATGGTGTGGTTCCAGTGCCCGCCGCCGTGATTGCGCACCGGGGTCTGGATGCCTTCCGGCAGGAAAAGGATGCCGCCGATCAATTCTTCGAGGGACTTCTTTTGCAGGGCGGTCTCGGACTTCAGGGCGGTGTTCAGGCCATTCACGTAAGCCTGGTGGTGTTTGCTGTGGTGGATGTCCATCGTCAGGGCATCGATGTGGGGCAGCAGGGCGTCCTTGGCATAGGGCAGGGGAGCCAGGGTAAAGGGACCGGTGGGAGCTGCCGGAGCCGGCTGGGCCTGGGCGGACACGGCGGCGGCCAGCGCGGCGGTGGCGGAGAGGGCGATGAAGTCGCGTCGGGTAGAATGGGGAGTCATGAGATGGGAATGGAGGGAGGTGAAAGGAGCCGCCAGCCCTTCAGGACCGGCGCGCCACGGTAGAGCGGCAACGGATGGAAGCCCAGCCTGAATTTAATACGGCGATCCCGGGGCATTCATTCG
>CAIZWU010000198.1 GCA_903936775.1 uncultured bacterium
GGCTTGCTGGACCCGGCGGAATACCGGTCCCGCGACATCGGATTCATTTTCCAGGCCTTCCACTTGCTCCCCACTTTTACCGTGGAGGAAAATGTGCAGATTCCAATGTTTGAAGGAAATCTGTCGCGGAGCCAACGGAAGGAACGGGCCGTTGAACTGTTGAATTCGGTAGGGCTCGGACACCGGTTGGGGCATTTTCCCTCCCAGCTTTCCGGGGGGGAGAGGCAGCGTGTCGCCATTGCCCGCAGTCTGGCCAACCGGCCCTCTGTGCTCCTTGCCGACGAGCCGACCGGGAATCTGGATAGCGAAAACGCGGCCTCCGTGCTGGAACTGCTGCTCCAACTGCACCAGAAACTGGGCATGACCCTCGTTCTCGTCACTCACGACTCCACCATTGCCGAACAGGCGTCCCGTACCATCCGGATGAAGGATGGACGCATCGTCCTGCCTGCCACCCCTGATCCTGCCGCTGTCATATGACCTTTTTCACTGTCATCGTGCGCGGCCTGATCCGTCGCCCCGTCCGCACCGGCTTGACTCTGGTGGGTATTTCCATCGGCATCGCCGCCGTCGTGGCCTTGGTCGGCATGGCCTGGGGGTATGAAAAAAGCATCGGCAAACAGCTGGATGTTATTGGTATCGACGTGGTGGTCAGCAACATGAGCGGCGGGCTGATGCCCAAGGTTTTTGATGACTCTCTCCAAGCCAATATCAAGCCGCTGCCGCAGGTCGCAGATACCACTTCCGTGCTGATGCAGATGTTGAGTATCGAGGATGCGCCGATGATGATGGTGTCCGGCCGGGAATGGGGCGGCTTTACTTGGGACAAACTCAAAGTTCTGGAAGGCCGGATGCCGAAGGACGGCACCGAAGAGGTCGTGGTCCTGGGCCGTCTGGCGGCCGAAGTGCTGAAAAAGAAAGTCGGGGATACGGTGCAGATCGAAGCCACGGAACTGCCGGTGGTGGGAATCGTCGATGGCCAGGCGGTGGTGGAAAATGGGGCTATCCTCTTGTCCTTGCCCGTGCTCCAGGCCGTCACCGGTAATGAGGGCAAAGTGAATTTCATCGATATCCGGATCACACCCGGGACCACCAAGGATCAGGTGGCCGCGCTCTGCGCGCAGATTAAGGGGATTTTTCCAGAAGGCCGCGCCATGGTCGCCAGCGAAGTGGTAGGCACCAGCCAGGGTTTCCGGGTGGCGCGGGCCATGAGTTGGAGCACCTCCCTGCTGGCCATTGTGGTGGGCGTGCTGGGGGTCATGAATACCATGCTCATGACCGTCTTCGAACGTACCCACGAGATCGGTATTCTTCTCGCCGTCGGCTGGAAACGCCGCCGCATCGTGGCCATGGTGCTTTGGGAGTCGGCTCTGCTGGGCCTGCTCGGTGGCCTGCTCGGTGTTTCATTGGGGGCTCTCGGCTTGAAACTCCTCGAAACTACTCCTGCTGTGCATGGATTGTTGGAGCCCGATCTCAGCCCCAAACTTCTCCTGACATCCATCGCCATCGCCGTCCTTGTGGGTGTGGTTAGCGGCCTGTATCCGGGGTGGCGCAGTTCACGGCTCTCCCCCAGCCTGGCCCTCCACGGTTAGCCGGAATCCTGAAATCACCATCCCCATGAAAACCATCCTTCATCCGAATCCCCTGACCGTCTGTCAAAGTGCCTTGCTGGCCTTGGCGTTGTTGATTCTGCCTGGTCAGGCGCAGGAGGCTGTTCCCACCGCGCCGGAACTGGCCCGGCGGCTCAGCACCGCCCTCCAGGACGGATCTTCCGCGGTACGTCTGAAGCTGGAAATGAAGGCCGCCGCCGGGGCTCCGAAATCCGTGCTTCAATTGCAGATCAAGTCTCGGCGTACCCCGGCCTCCACCGAAGTGTTGTATCAGGTGCTCTGGCCCAAGGAACGCAAAGGGGAATCCTTCCTCCTGCGGAAGTCAGGCCATCAGGCTGCCAGTGGCACGGTCTTTGTGCCCCCTGCCAACACGCAGAGCCTGTCCGCTTCGCAAATGCAGGAGGGAATCTTCGGCAGTGATCTGGCTTATGAGGACCTCGTGGACAACTTTTACGGGTGGGAAAGTCAGACTCTGGCGGGAACCGAAACCGTGGACCGGGTGCTTTGCCAGATTCTGGAATCCAAACCAGGAAAAGGAGAACGCTCCAGTTACGCCAGAGTGCGCAGTTGGATTGATCCGAAAAAAATGGTGCCGCTGCGGATTGAAAAATACGCGGCTTCCGGTCAGGTGGCCAGGAGGATCGATACCACCCGGGTCTCCAAGGACGATGCCGGCCGCTCCGTCCCATCGACCTTCAGTGTGGTCCGGGGGGGGCAGGCTTCCGTGACCGAGTTGGAAGGGTCCAACAGCCGTCATGACGTTTCCTTTACCGACGCCGACTTCTCGCCGGAGGCGCTCAAGACCATCACCCCCGCGAAATGATCCCCCCGGTCCTATGGATTGTTAAATGCTGGAGGGCTTGGCGGGGAAAGGAACCCTCAGCCTTTATTTCTGCCGCTGCTGTTGCTGGAATCGGATTTATTTGAACTGGATTTTTCGGAGTTGGATTTATTCGAACTCGACTTGTTGGAACTGGACGAACTCTTGGAAGGGCTGCCGGAATACCCACGACGGTCACCTTCCCGGGTTTCGTAAACGTTTTTGCTGAGGCTGATGCCACGTTTCTGATACCACTCCTTGCTGTGGTATCCCTCCGGCACATCTCCTCTCGTGCCATCCCGGACTTTCACGAGACGGATGTCGTCGTCGCTGGAACTCTTGTGGCTGGAGTTGCTGCTCTTGTTCCTGTCGTTGTCGGAAGAGTGGCGCTCATGATCCTCATGATCGTGATTCCGGTTATCATAATAACGCCCGCCATAGTAGGATGATCCATAATAAGGTCGGGAGTAGCCTCCTCCGTAATACCCGGTGCCGCTGCCGTAATAGGTGGGGCTGCTCTGATAAGAACTGTAGCCCGGGCCATCGTCATACCCGCCGTAGTTCGGTCCGTATTCTCCCGGAACGCCTTCACAGGAGGGCAGGGCTGCCAGCCCGCTGGTAGCGAGAATAACACGAAGGAGAGCGTAAGGGGAGATATTCATGGAGGCGTGGACGGGTAAAAGCTGGGGAATATTCAACGGTCTGTGGATGAAAGCGTCGTCCGGCGGGATCACAGGGTGCCAAAATACCGGTCGCCGGCATCGCCCAGACCAGGAGTGATGAAGGCGTTGGTGGTCAGGCCATCGTCGATCGATGCCGTAAAAACAGGAATGTCAGGGTGGGCGGCTTGGAATACCGCAATCCCTTCCGGGGTGGCGAGGATGCTGACAAACGCGATGCGGGTGGCTCCGGCTTCCTTGAGTTTGGTGGCCGCGGCGGCGCCACTGTGGCCGGTGGCCAGCATGGGATCCACCAGCAGCACGTCGGCATCGGCGATGCCCGGGGGCAATTTCAGAAAGTAGCTCTCCGGGCGCTTGGTCTTCTCATTCCTTGCCATCCCGATGTGGCCAATCAGGGCCTCCGGGAGCAGGGAGAGAATTCCCTGCAGCATGCCCAGACCGGCGCGCAGGATAGGCACCACCACCACCGGCCTTGCCAGCACCTGCGAGGTCGCCAAGGCAACCGGAGTGGGGACCATTTCGGTGCGGACTTCGAGGGAACGGGTCGCTTCAAAAGCCATCAGCATGCCCAACTCATGAACCGCCCGGCGGAAGCTTTCCGGGGGGGTGTCCCGATGCCGCAGCCTGGCAAGACGGTCCTGCACCACGGGGTGATCGACAACGGTGACTTCCATAGGCGGCAGCCTAGGCAGACTCCACTCCACTGCCAGTGAATTTCTTTTGAAACGTGGCGGGCCTGCCAAAGCTTCGCCGTTGAGCGCCTGCTTCATCACTCATAGGAAAATCGAATGCCTGTCCTCTCTGTTTCCCAACTCACCGTCACCCGTCGCGACACCCGGATTTTGCGTGGGGTGGACTGGACGGTGAATGAGGGCGAGATGTGGACCATCCTGGGTGCCAATGGTTCCGGCAAGACATCCCTGCTGAGCTGTCTTACGGGATTCCTCACTCCGGCCGGTGGCACCGTCACCGTATTGGGCGAGACCTACGGCTCGAGCGATTGGACCCAGTTGAAGAAGCGTATCGGTCTGGTCAGCAGCAGCGTGCGCCAGATGGTGGAGGACACCGAACGTCCCCGCGAAATCATCGGCGGGGGACGTTATGGACAAATCAATTTCTGGGGCCGCCTCACGGCGGATGACCAGCGGCAGATTGCCATCATCGCCCGCCAGGTCCGTTGCACGCCGCTGTTGGAGCGGGATTGGGCGGTGCTTTCCCAGGGCGAACGCCAACGCGTCCTCACCGGCCGCGCCCTTATGGCCAAACCGGAACTGCTGATCCTCGATGAGCCCTGCGCCGGTCTCGACCCCGTGGCCCGCGATCGCTTTGTCCACTTCATGCAACGCCTCGCCACGCAAAAGCGGGGCCCCGCCGTGGTGCTGGTGACCCACCACCTGGAGGAAATCCCCCCGGCCTGTACCCACGTGCTGGCCCTGCATCGCGGCGCCGTGGCCGCAGCGGGGCCGATCCGGGAGGTCATCACCAATCCGATCATCAGCAAAATCTTCGGAGCACCCGTCAGGGTTTGTTGTCGCGGCGGAAAGTGGGAATTGACGCTGTCGAAATCGACGGGAAAGGCTGCCTTTTAACAGTAGTCCGGGGGCTCGATGGACCGGACCACCCTACAGCTCACCTCAAGCCGCCTTCCAACCGGTGCCGCAGGCCGCCCCAGCGCTTGGCCGCGCCGACTGTTCTGACAGCCATGCCCAGCGCCTTCGGATCGCCCACCAGGATGACCAGACGCCGGCCGCGGGTGACGCCCGTGTAGAGCAGGTTCCTTTGCAGCATCACAAAATGCTGGGTGCTGACCGGGATGATGACGGCGGGGAATTCGCTGCCCTGACTCTTGTGGATGGTGATGGCGTAGGCGGGGCGCAGTTCGTCCACGTCACCACTTTCGTAAACGGCCTGGCGGCCATCTTCGAATTCCACCAGCACTTCCAGGGGATCGGCCTGGATGCCGGTGATGCGGCCGATATCGCCGTTGAAGACGTCCTTGTCGTAATTGTTGCGCGTCTGGATGACTTTGTCGCCCTGACGGAAAGTCAGGCCGTAACGTTCGCATTCAGGCTTGGTCCAGTCGCCCGGAGGATTGAGCGCTTCCTGCAACAATTGGTTGATGTTGCCCGTGCCCAGCAGGCCACGGTTCATCGGGCAGAGCACCTGGATGTCCTGAATGGGATCCATCCGGAAGGCTTGGGGAATGCGCTCCCTGGCCAGATGCACGATCGTTTCCGCGATGGCCTCCGGGGTGTCGCGTTCGATGAAATGGAAGTCACAGCCTGGAGGAGCCGGTTTGGCCACCCACGGAATTTTCCCTTCATTGATGGAGTGGGCGGCTTTGATGATGGCGCTTTCCGCCGCCTGACGGAAGACTTCGGTGAGACGGGCCACCGGCAGGGTGCCGCTATCAATCAGATCCTTCAACACGGTGCCTGGTCCCACGCTGGGAAGCTGGTCGACATCGCCCACCAGCAGTAGGTGCCCGGTTTCCGGGACGGCTCGCAGAAAGGACGCCATGAGGGCCACGTCCACCATGCTGGTTTCATCCAACACAAAAAGATCGCCTGTCAGGGGGGTGGAGGCATTCTTTTTGAATCCCTCGCCACCGGGAGCGAATTCCAGCAGGCGGTGGATGGTCTTCGCCTCCAATCCGGTGCTGTCCGACATGCGCCGGGCGGCCCGGCCGGTGGGGGCCGCGAGCACCGGCTGCACCCCCTTCGCCGACAGGATGCGCAGGATGCTTTGCAGAATGGTGGTCTTTCCTACACCGGGGCCGCCCGTGATGATGAGGACGCGCCGGGTCAGGGCCTGACGCACTGCTTCGGCTTGGCCCGGGGCGAGTTCCTTGCCGGTGTTCCGCTGCACCCAGGTGAGGGCTTTTTCCGCATCCATGGCCGGATAGGCTGCGGGCAGGGCGGCCAGTTTCTGCAGTCGGCGGGCGATTTCCTCCTCCGCCCGCGCAAGGTGCGGCGGAAAGATCAGCACCTTGTCCTCAATGGTTTCCTGACGCAGTTCCGTGCTGGCCACCGACGCTGCCAGCACCGTGGTGATCAACTCCACCGGAACGCCCAGCAACTCGGTGGCTTTGGTCAGGAGAATATCATGGGGCAGGGCGGTATGGCCTTCGCTGCCGGCAGCAAGGAGCAGGTGGAACAATCCCGCCCGCAGCCGGGCCTCGCTGTCCGGCGCGATGCCGGTGCGCTGGGCAATTCCATCGGCGGTCTTGAAGCCGATGCCGTGAATGTCCCGGGCCAGTTGATAGGGGTTCTGTGCCACCGTTTCCATGGAGTTCGCCCCATACTGCTGGAAAATCTTGACTGCCTTGCCGGTGCTGATGCCGTGACGGTGCAGGAAGACCATGATTTCCCTCACGGATTTCTGCTTCTCCCAGCTCGATTTGATTTCGATCCGCCGCTTCTTGCCCACCCCGGGCACTTCCTGGAGGCGGGCGCTGTTCTGCTCGATCACCTCGAAGACTTCTTCCCCGAATTTCTCCACCAGTTTTTTGGCATAGACCGGGCCAATGCCCTCGATCAACCCGCTGGCGAGATACTTTTCGATGCCTTCGCGGGAGTTGGGGGCGGTGGTCTCGATCTGCTCCGCTTTGAATTGCCGGCCATACTCCGCCACATTGACCCATTCCCCCTCGGCCTTGATGACTTCGCCTTCGTGGATCAGCGGAACCTTGCCGGTTACCGTCACCGGTTCGTGCCGGCCCTTCACCTTCACCTTGAGCACGGAGTAGCCGGTGTCCTCCGTGTGGAAGGTCACCCGTTCCACCGTGCCGCTAAGTTGATCCATCCCGTAAGTTATAAAGAAACTGTGGGGCTGTCACGCGGTTCGTGCAGAAGAAAATCCTGCCTCGCAATCGCGCCCGTGGCGCCTAGAATCAACGAATGTCCGGAGACGCATCCCCTCAAAATCAACCGCCGCAGGTGCTGGCGGGAGGGCCGGTGTTGATTTTTGACTGGCGTCCGGTGCGGTGGCGGAAGACCCGCCTGATGGTGGCTCTGGCGGTGGCCGCAGCGGGACATTTGCTGGTTTTTTACCTGTTTCAGGTGGTCACGGAATCCAGTTCGCGGCAGGCTCCTCCAGTGCGTGAGGTGACAATTTTATCCGGAATGGAGGATTCCTCCCGCCGCCTGCTGGAAGCGGTGGAGGATCGGCTTCCGGCCTTGAGTGCGCCTGCTCCGCTGGAGGATTCCGGCGCCGGGGCCCTCGCGCTGCTGGTAAAAGGTTACGTCCCGACTTGGCAGGATCACCGCCCCACCCTCAAACCGCTGCCGGGACAGCACGGGACCGGGGCGCTCCCCTCCCTGATGGCCGGGGCCACGGGAATGCTGCCGCCCTTGCCGGTGTCCCCTGATGGCCCTCCGGTAAAAACTCCCCGGGCCACCGGACCGGTGCTGCGTCCGGAGCCGGTGCTCGCTATTCAATCCGGCCTGATGGACCGGGCCTTGTTATCCACTCCGGTCTGGCCGGCGGTGGTGACCTCCAAGGATTGGCCGGAAGAGGGTCCTGCCTCCTTCATGCTGAGTGTCGAGCCGTCCGGGATGGTCTCGTCCTGTTTGTCTCTGGGAACGTCTACCGGACTCGATGAGGAAGAAGTGGAGGAATTGCGCCGCGTCCTGCTGAAATTGCGTTTCGCCCCGGCGGCCACCTCCGATCAGGCAGTATGGGGCTGGGTCGATGTGCTGTGGTGAAGGCCACCTGAGTCGCGCTAGGCACTGGCTTCCGCCTGTGCCAGCACGGTGTCGAAGGGTACCTCCGAGAGCAGCCCAAAGCAGGCGTGTTTGGTCAGGCGGTCGCGCTGGGTGGCAGGACTGCTGATGCCGCAGAGAAAGCGGGCGAGTTGCCGGGGGTGCCGCAGGGCAGGGAGCCGCTCCCTGACGAGGTGGCGGATCTGTCCGGCTTCCTCCAACCGGATGGGCCGCGGCGCGGCCGCAGGCAGTGGGGCAGGGGATTTGTCAGGCGCCCGGCAGCGGGTGCAGTGACCGCAACCTGGCGCGCCGTCCTCGCCGAAATACGCCAACAGGCGGCGGCTGAGGCAATCCGGTGCGGTCAGGAAATCCAGCACCTCCTGCAGGCGCCGGCGGGCCGCGGTCTCCTGACTGGCTATGGTTGAGGCAAACTCCGTGATCCAGGCGGACGGCGGGCGGGTGGAATCATGATTAGTTAGTTGCCAGGTTTCCTGCCGCTCCTGGGGCCGGACCTGAAGATCGCCACAGGCTTCCAGTTCGCGGAGAAATTCAGCGAGGATTTCCGGTTCCGTTTCAAGGGCCTCCGCGGCGGTGCGCAAGTCTACCGGAATGCGGCCCCAAACCCGTTCCTTCTTTTCCAGCAGGTGCCTGATCCACGCCTGTTCCCGCCGGGGATGCCCAGCGGCCAGTTGTTCCTCGCGCCGGATCAATTTGACGCGGCAGGTCAGCCACGTGCTAGGGCCGGCGGTCATGATGCCGGCCATTTCCAAGCGGGCGAGTATGGTGTCCAGCACGGCGGGCCTGACATCAGCACGGCGGCTCAATTGCCAGCGGGAGAAGGAAGGATTCTGGCCTTGGCGCAGGAATGAATCGAGGCACAGGCGGAGGCCTTCAAGGGTGGGAGTGTCCCCGAGGATGTAGTTTTCCAGCACGGTCAGGTCCTCCGCCGAGGCGAGGACTTCGCCATGGGCGGACTTGCCGTCGCGTCCGGCGCGGCCGGTCTCCTGGAGATAATTTTCGAGGGAGCGGGGCAGGTCGTAGTGAAATACGGCCCGGACCCCCGGGAGATCGATGCCCATGCCAAAGGCGGTGGTGGCGACCATGACGGCACAGTGCCCAGACAAAAAAGCATCTTGCGCTTCGCTGCGCTGGTCATCGGGCAGTCCGGCATGGTAGGCCCTGGCCGCGAACCCGCTGCGTTGCAGGGCAGTGGCCACGGATTCGGCGGTTTCCTGGCGGGTCACATAAACGATCGCCGGCAGGCGTCCCGCGGCGGCCAGGCGTTTCGCGAGCACGGCGGGGCGGCGGGCTGCCAGGGTGGGATTGACGTGGAGCCGGAGATTGGGCCGGTCCATGGGTGTGCGCACCACCGCGTCTTCAGCCAGCTGGAAGGCCCGGCAGATCGAGGTTACAGCGGGAGGCGTCGCGGTGGCGGTCAGCGCGAGCAGCGGAACTCCGGGGAAAAGCTCCGGGAGGCGGGCGAGCCGCAGGTAGTCGGGGCGGAAGTTGTGGCCCCATTCCACGAGGCAATGGGCCTCATCGACCGCAATGAGCGGGCAGGACAAGGTGCGCAGGACCTCCAGGCAGGCTGGCCGGAGGAAGCGTTCAGGGGAAAGGTAGAGCAACTTCAGGCGCCCTGCCGCCAACTCAGCAAGGACGGCATCCTGCTCGGTCAGGGAAAGGGTGGAATCGAGCCGTGCCGCCGCGATACCCCGTTTCTGCAGGGCTTCCACCTGATCGCGCATCAGGGCGAGCAGTGGGGAGATCACGAGGGTGGTGCCGGGAAGGATGAGGGCAGGGACTTGGTAGCAAAGCGATTTACCTCCGCCGGTGGGGAGCAGGGCGAGGGTGGATTGCCGGGCGAGGAGGCGGGCCATGACCGCTTCCTGGCCGGGTCGGAAGTTTTTGTGGCCAAAGTGCTTTTTGAGGGCAGCCTTGGCTTTGGCGAGGGCTTTGGTGAGGGCTTTGGTTTTGAGTAACTCAGCAGGAGCTTCGTCCACCCCGGACCTGCGGTCCGGATCAGTTGGATGGACGAAGCTCCCTCTGAGTTCGTCGGAAGGCAGGGGGTTGCTGCCCACAGGCGGGACGCCAGTGCTCCTATCTTTGTCCGTCATACCAGATGTCGCAGGATTCGCGGCGCTTCAGGGTCCGGCCGCCGCTGAGGATAGTCTTCAGCAGCCAGGCCAGATGATGCCAGGGGTGGTGCATCTGGAGTTTCCGCGGGGAGGTGGGCATGGGGTGCTCCGTCAGGATTACGAATTCCTGCCGGTCGCGCCGGGCCAGTTTTTTGAGCTTCTTGGACAGGAAAATTTCCTCACCGGCAAAAAAGGCTGTGTCGAACCCACCCGCCTCCCGGAAGGCGGCGGTCCTGACAAACAGAAACGATCCCGCTGCGTAGCGGCAACGTGTGGAGATCCAATGCCAGATGGCCAGGGCGTTGCGGGCACCCCGGTCTTCCAGCGGCATGTCCAGGAGGCTGCCGCCGCCGAGGATGTGGGGATTCTGCAACGCCCGGGCCAGATCAGCGAAGAGTTCCCCGGAAGGCGTGGAGTCGGCGTCCACGAAGAGCAGCCATTCCCCGGTGGCTGCGGCGGCTCCGGTATTCCGCGCCCGGCCGATTTGGTTCACCAATTCAAAAACCACCTGGGCTCCATGGGCGACTGCCACTCTGCCGGTGCGGTCGGTGGAGTTGTTGTCACAGACGATCAATTCCCATGTGATCCCGGCCGGTTCCAGGGAGGCCACGGCGGCCGCACGAATTGCTGCCAAGGTATCCGGCAGCAATTTCTCCTCATTCCAGGCGGGGATGACAATAGCGAGGAACATGGGCGTGGAAAAATAGGGGGGAGGATCCTGGGCAGGAACGTTATAGGGGCGTTGGTGGTTTGGCGAAATAACGCACCATGGGCAGGCTTTTAAAATGCTCGTCCTGGGTCCAGAGCGTCGCTTTATGGCGCATCGCGGTGGCATAGATGAGGCTGTCCGCCAGCGGCAGCGGATAGCGCGCCGCTTCCAGCGCCAGCGGGCCATCCAAGTCGATCAGCCGGCCGCTTTGCATCAGGCAGGCGGCTTGGAGCGCGTCATCTTCACCGCGCTCCCGGAGAACTTTTTTGAAGACCTCATAAAGCGTGATGACCGGAATGATCAGGTTTTCCGCATCCTCAATGGCTGCCGCGAACAAGGGAGCGCGGTCGCTATCCGCAAAATATTCCAGCCAGCCGGAGGAGTCCACGACATTGGCCGCGCTCACCGGCGGTCCTCCTCCCGGGGGAGGGTGGTGTCCATGCCCCGGAGGAAACCCCTCATCTGTTGAATGGGTCGGACCGGAATGAATTCCACCCGGTCGCCGTATCGCAACACCCGGAGCTTCTCACCCGCCGTCAAATGCAGCGCCTCCCGGATGGCCAGAGGAATGACAACCTGGAATTTCGGGGAAAGAGTGACGGTATCCATATCGATAACGCTACAGTATGACGCAGGCTTGATCGATGCAAGTGTGCGAATCGGTCCCGTATTGGCTGGCGGTAAATGACGATCATGTTTATCAAAAACACAGCGTTCCGGACCGTTTTGGATTTGCTTTTGAAGGAAAATATTGAGCGGACAGATTGCCCGCCCGCCTCAGGTCTCGGCCGGAGCCTGTTCCATGGCAGCGAGGTCTTCGAGGGCTTTTTCCCAGCGTTCGGTAGTTTTGGTGAGGAGGTCCTGGACGTCCATGAGGCTGCGGTTCAGGCGCATCGCTTCGTGGGGTTTGTCATAGGTGGCGGGGAGTTCGAGTTCGAGGGCGAGGTCGGCTTGTTTTTTCTCGAGGTCGGTGATGAGTTTCTCCATCTCGGAGACGGATTTTTTAAGGTTCCGTTTGGTGGCGAGGGCGGCTTCGCGGCGTTGGTTTTCGGCCTTTTTTTCCTCGCGGGTTTTGAAGAGTTTGACGGGTTCGGCGGCAGCGGCCGGGATGACTTCTCCGGCGCGGGAATCGGTCAGGGCTTCGCCGGAGACGAGGGAGGCGCGCCCGGAGGTCTGGTTGGATTTTTCGAGATAATATTGATAGTCCCCGGCGTAGGAGGTGAGCTTGCCGGCACTGATGTGGAGGACGGTGGTGGCGAGTTTGCGGATGAAGTGGACATCGTGACTGATGAAGATGAGGGTGCCGGTGAAGGCTTCCATGGCACCGATGAGGGCGTCGATACTGGCCATGTCCAGGTGCGTGGTCGGTTCATCCATCAGGAGCAGATTCGGCGGGTCGAGCAGCAGTTTGCACAGGGAAAGGCGGCTTTTCTCCCCCCCGCTGAGGACCCCGACGGGTTTGAAGACATCTTCGCCGCTGAAGAGGAAACTACCGAGGAGATTGCGCACCATCTGCTCGGGGACGTGGTTTTCCAGGTCCATGGCTTCGGCGAGGACGGTGCGGTTCATCTGGAGGGTTTCCTGACGATTCTGCGCGAAGTAACCGACGCGGACATTGTGGCCGGGGATGCGTTCGCCGCTCTGGGGAACGAGGACGCCGGCGAGGATCTTCAGCAGCGTGGATTTTCCAGCACCGTTAGGACCGACAAGGACGGTGCGTTGGCCGCGCTCAGCTTCGAAGTTCAGGCCTTCATAGATTTTCAGCTCAGGATAGGAGAATTCCACGTCTTTCAGGTTGATGGCCCGGATGCCGCTGCGGGGCGGTTGGGGGAATCGGAAGGCGACGGTTTTCGCGGCGGCCATGGGCGCGGCGATTTTCTCCATGGCATCGATTTGCTTCAGCTTGGACTGGGCCTGCGCGGCTTTGCTGGCTTTGGCGCGGAAGCGGTCGGCGAAGTCCTGGAGCTTTTTGATTTCGCGCTGCTGGTTTTCGTAAGCGGCGAGGTGCTGCTCTTCCCGGGCAATTTTTTCGCGGCAATAGGATTCGTAATTGCCAGTGTAGAAGTTGAGCCGCTCGTGGGCGATCTCGACGACTTTTTTGATGAGCTGGTTGAGAAATTCCCGGTCGTGGGAAATCATCAGAATACCGCCCGGATAGGTTTTCAGATACTCCTGGAACCAGCCGAGGGATTCGAGGTCGAGGTGATTGGTGGGTTCGTCGAGGAGGAGGAGATCCGGTTCCTGGACGAGGAGACGGGCCAGGTGGGCGCGCATCACCCAGCCGCCACTGAGGGCTTTGGCGGGGCGGTTGAAGTCGGATTCCCGGAAGGCGAGGCCGCGCAGGATGCGTTTGGCTTTGGGTTCGGCTTCCCAGCCGAGGGAATCGGCCATGTGGGAGGTGGCCATTTCCAGCACCGTTTCATCTCCCACGGGGGCGCTTTCCTGCGGAAGATAACCGAAAGTGACGCCACGTTCGAGCAGGACCTTGCCGGAGTCGGGCGCTTCCTCCCCGAGGATGATGCTGAAGAGGGTGGACTTGCCGGCGCCGTTGGGACCGACGAGGCCAAGGCGGTCGCCCCTCATGAGTTGGAGGGAGGCCTGATCGAAGAGGACGCGGCCGGCGTAGGCTTTGCTGATGTTATTGAGTTGAAGCATGGAGGGGGAAAGAAGCGCGCAATGTCTCCGTTCCGCCCTCCAATGCAAGGCACCAATGCCGTTTCTGGGCCGGGACGTTCCGCGCTTACTTGAGCGTCATCAGAAAGGCCTTCACGTCTTCCAATTCCTGGGGCTTCAGGATCAGGCCCATCGGAGGCATCGGGGAAACCGGGGTGGCGGTGTAGGATTCGGACAGTTTGGCGTTGGGTTCAATGAGGCTTTCGGTGATGTAGGCCGCGTCCTTGCGGGTGGCGAGGCCATCGAGGGGTGGGCCGACCGCACTGCCTTTACCACCAAGCATATGGCAGTTCACACAACCAGCGACGGGGTGTTTCCAGAAGATGTCCGCGCCACGTTTGGCGTCTCCCGCGACCGCGGTGTCGGTTTCAGCTTCGGGGATGAGTTCGCAGAATTTGACATCATCAAAGTGGCTGTCGCCCTTGGCCACGTGGAGCAGATTGATGCTGGCTTTGGTGGCGCTGCCGCTGTTGTAGGTGACTTCCACCTGGGTCCAATCAGCATTGCGGGTGACTTTCTCGGTCTCATGACGGTTCAGATGGTCATTCAGACTCACCTTGCCGCGCAGGTTGTTGGTTTTAATCCACGCGCTGAGGCGGTATTCGGTGTTCGGCTTCAGTTCCACGTCGGCATACAGGCTGGTGTCCGCCGGGCTGTTGGTGATGCAGCGCACGGATTTGCTGCCGCTGTGGGTCCAGCCAGCCAAGCTTACAGTGGACCATTTGGCCGATTGGTTGGCTGGAATATCCTGATAGTCGCGGCGTTTCCAGCCTTCGGGCAATCCATCGCTGCCGGTGGTTTCGAAGCTGGGATTTGGCAGCAGGTTGGGTCCTTCCGTGGAGGCTTCCGCCTGGTGTTTTTTCAAAAGCAGGCGGGAGGCATCCTTCAGCCATTCATCGGATTTCACCTCCGCATTCAGGGCGAGCTGTTTCACGAGGGTTTTGATCTCGGGGGTGGTGGGGAATTCCGCCAGTTTGACAAAAGCCGCAAGACGCGTGGTGAGGTCAGGATCATTCACCACTCCGGAGCCGAAGTAGCGGGCGATGGAAGCCGGATCATTGCCGAGGGCGCGGACGGCATTGCGGCGCAGGCGGGCATCCTTGGCATAAAGTGCCGCGGTGAAGGTGGCGTCATCGAGGGCTCCGAGGCCCTGCAGCGACCACAAGGCATGCAAAGCTGCGACTGATCCATCGTTGGCGATAACCAGCTGCTTCAAGGCTTCGGCTGCGGAGGCGTGTTTGCCTTCAACCAGCAAACGCTGGGCGGTAAGGCGGCGTTCCTGCACGGAGGAAGACAGACCCGCCACCAGGGAAGCCGGTTCCTTGGCATTGAGTTGGACGGGCTGGTTGGGCTGGGCGGCTTTGTTCCAGGTCACGCGGTAGATGCGGCCCCGGGAGTGATCGCGCAGGTCGTTTTTGTGCGCCCCGCCGACGCCGGTTTCCGCTTTGTAGCCGCCCCGGTCCTCGGTCGGGGTGGGATTGTGCTGGATGATGAAGTTTTGCCAGTCAGCGACCCAGACGGCGCCGTCCGGCCCCACCTCGGCAAAGACCGGCGACATCCACTCGTCGCTGCTGGCCAGCAGGTTGAAGCCATCGCCAGCGACGGCTCCGGCCCCGGCGGCTTTCACGTCCATCAGGGAAACCGTCTTCATGGTCGGCTCGCAGACCATCGCCATGCCCTGCAGGCGCGGAGGGAGTTTGTCGGATTCGATGAAGCTCGAACCGGCGGCGGCAGTGTAGCCGCCCATCACATCCACCTGACGGAAATTGGGGGTGATGGTGTGGACTTTTTCCTCCAGATTGATCTTCTTCGCCGTCATCACACGCTGGCCGGGCGGGACTACTGTGGCCGGGATGCCGCCGTAGAACAGAGGCGCCCCATTGGCCGTGCCGCCGTATTGATCGCCCGCCGCATTGGCGCTGTGACCCCAGGAGTTGTTGGTGAACTGATGGAGAAACTCGAGGGCGGAGCCGTCCCCCTTGAAACGGTAGGTGCCCTGGGTGAACCGTTGGCGTTGCCCGCCGACTTCGCCATCAAAGGCGGAATAACCGACGCACCCGTAGAACCAGTTGTCGATCCCGTAGTGCAGGTTGTTGGCCTGGGCGTGGGTGTCGCCGATGCCCCAGCCCGTGATCAGATCTTCCCTCGCATCGGCTTTGTCGTCCCCGTTGGTGTCCTTGAGGAAAAGAAAGCGCGGGGGCTGCGACACGATCAGTCCCCCATTGGCGAAGACCAGACTAGTGGGAATGTTCAGATTCTCCGCGAAGACGGTGAACTTGTCGGCCTTGCCGTCGCCGTTGGTGTCCTCACAGATTTTGATGCGGTCGTTTCCTTTGCCCTCCGGGGCCACTCCATGGGGATAGTCGCTGGTTTCAGCGACCCAGCAGCGGCCCCGGTCATCCCACGCGAGGGCGATCGGTTTGGTGATATCCGGCTCGCTGGCGAAGAGTTCCAGCTTCAGGTCGGGAGCCACCTGGGTGCGCTCCATGCTGCCTTTGACGCTGAGCGGATGTTGGAAAGTGAGGGGCTGCGGGCGCTTTTCGTAGTTGGCCACGTTGGGATTGGCCTCGCGTTTCTCGGGTTCGCGCTGGGAGAGGAGGGCCTGCCATTCCGCACGGCGGGTGGCCCCGGCCGCACTGAGGAGTTTTTCCTGCAGTGGCTTAAGAAATTCCGTCGTGCCCAGGGTGGCCCCGTCTCCGGCAAAGGACTCAATGACCAGCTTCGTTTTGTCGGCGCTGGCGAGGGCCGGGAAGCGGTCCGCGGCGCCCTCCACCAGCACGGCATCAAATTGCCCCACACTCTCCGCCGTCACTTGTGCCGGGTTGGAGGCGTAATCGAACCAAACGGCGTCGCGTCCCAATTCCCGCATCAGAATGTGACAGTGGTCCCGGCTGGCCGGGGAACTGTCCCCGAGGAATAATACGCGGAGAGGCGACGGTGCCGCGGCGGCAAAAGCAGGAAGGGCCAAAGTGAAGGCGAGGGATAGTGAACGTTTCATGTGGTGGCTGAAAAATATCGGGAGTAAGCAATCAGAAATGTTTTATACACGAAGGCCCAGCCGAAAATCCCGCCTCTTTTATATAAAATTGCGCAGCCCCGCCGCCTGTTGCCCCGGACGGAGGTTTGAAACTGCCAGCGCCGGGACTCAGACTCCTCCCTCATGCATCCTCCCTCATGCATCCTCCTTCACAATGCTGCGGCGCGCTGCGCCTGAACGTTGGCACCACCTGGCGGGCAGCGGCGGCCGCATGTTGGATCGGCAGTGCCGGTCCGGCCCTCGCGGGGGGCGGTCCTCAGGGCCTGAACAATCGGGCTTGGAAACGCCTCCTGCTTGCGAACCAGGTGCATCATTTCGTCACCCTGAGGGCTAACAATAGACTGCGCGGCGTGGATAAGTGAGCCGGCTTTGGCGGATCGGGTTTGAAGCCGGAAGGGCAGGGACGCTTTTCCACCGCCATCGAACCGTGGGGACATTGGGGTGCCTGGACCCCGCCGGGCGGCTGGAATTTATACGGTTTTTGGCACGAAAAGAAACCCGCCAAGGACGGCAAGTTCCGGGGGAATTCCTTTGCCCTGCCGCCCGCCCTCATCCCGCATGGCCAATGGATCAGCGCTGAATTCGTGCTGAAGCATAACACCCCCGGGCAGCCGGATGGGGAAGAGGCCTTCTGGATCGACGGCCAGATCCAGGGCACTGGAAAGGCATCAACTGGCGCACCACCGAAGGCCTCAAGGCCAACGCCCCAACCCTGGAATCCTGCATCACCGACCGCTGGACGAAGCAGGCCGAGAATGTGGTGTCCTTCGTCAGCGTCGTCATTGCGAAACGTTATATCGGCCCGGTGGCGCGGAACTAGCCTTGCAAGGTGCCCGGTCCATCCCGGGATTGCGAGGGACGCCCCGTGGCCCATGCTTGCCATCATCCATGAAACTCCTGCTCCTTATGCTCCTGCCCCTGATCGCCAAGGCTTCCCGCGGAGCGGATTCCTATTTTCCCCCTCCAGATCGTGCCGGGGGCTGGCGCGAGGCGAAAACAGCCGCCGAGGTGCGGGACCTGGCCGGGATGGACCTCGCTAAACTGGAGCCGGCCTATGAGGTCACCCAGCGTTCCACCGCCCACGGTGGTCTGGTGGTGGTGCATGGGGGGTATCACGCTTCCGCCGGGGCTGTCCAGTCTGTTGCTGTTGGATCTCGGAGGCAACCAGCTGGCCCGTCTGACCCTCCCTCTGGAGATGAAGGCCCGGATCGAATCGGGCCTTCTTTTTGTGTATGGATTCCACGCGGCAAAGATCACTTACTACCGGGTGCCCGTGCTGCAAATCACCCGCATCACCATGATTAACGGCTCCAGCCTTGAGCTTGCCGCCGGCGGAGCCGAGGGCATGGTCGCGATCGATGTGTCCCCCGATCTGGAGACGTGGTCTGAACAATCCCGATTTCTCAAGGCGGCTGGAGAACAGATTATCCTCATCCCTACAGCAGCCTTAGCCAGTATTTCCGGCTGAGGGAGGTCGAGTGAGGACGCAGGAAGGCTCTGGCCGGGTGGATGCGATAGAATCGAGGTGGCGGATCGGATTCAAATCCAGTTCACGTGTCGTCACTTAGCTGGTGGTTACAGTCCGATCCGGGCTTGTGCGGCGGGGGAGCGGGGGTGAGATGGGGGAATGAGCGGGACATCGAAATTCAAAGAACAGGGCAAGACATCGAATGCGGATTACACAGTGGTGGACCGGTCTCCGGTTTGCCTGAAGGTGGGGGAGACCGTGGATCTGGGGATGGAGGACAAGGTGTGGGCGGGATGGGTGTGGGCGAGCAATCAGGAAGGGCGGGGGACGTATGTGCCGGTGACTTCCCTGGAGCGGGTGGGGGAGGAACAGGCGACGGTGGTGGAGGAATTCCAGGCGGTGGATCTCTCGCTGAAGAAAGGTGAGGCGGTGACGGCGCTGCGGGAGGTGTGCGGGTGGTTCTGGTGCCGGAATGCGGCAGGCGCGGAGGGGTGGGTGCCGGATTATGTGTTGAGTTAGTTTCTGATTTCATGCCTGAAATCCGTGGTTTCCCTCTGCGGGAATCTGGATTGATCTGAACCATGATGCCGGAGGATGAATTGCCCTTGGGACCGGAAGCGGTGGCGCTGCTGCCGATGGCGGCGCGGGTGTTGCTGGATGGGGCGGTGGCGGACCTGGAGTTTGACTATGCGATCCCGCCGGCGCTGGATGGGGTGGGGCCGGGGAGCCGGGTGAGTGTGCCGCTGCGGAACCGGACGATGACGGGGACGGTGCTGATCGTGTATCCGGCGGCGGAGGCGGAGGTGACGAAGTTGAAACCCCTGCTGGGACTGCTCTCGGAACGGGTGATGATTCCCCCGGCCCTGATGGAGTTCGGGAAATGGGTCTCGGCCTATTATTGCGCGCCGTTGGAGAGTGTGATGCGGGCCATGCTGCCGGAGGCGGTGCGGGAGGAGAAACACAGCGAGAAACGGCGGTTGTTTGCGCGGCTGCTGCGCGAGCCGTCGGCGGAGGAATCGGCGGTCCTGACGAAAAAGGCGCCGAAGCAGGCGGAGGTTTTGGTGGCCCTGAAGGCGGCGGGGGAGCCCGTGGCGGCGATGGCGTTTTCCGGGGCGGCGCTGAAGGCGCTGCACCACAAGGGGTGGATCGAGATCACCGATGAGCCGGTGGCGCGCGATCCGCATGAGGGCGAAACTTTTGTCAGCTCGAAATCGCTGGCGCTGAATGGAGCGCAGCATGAGGCGCTGGTGACGGTGCTGGAAGCGGTGCGGCATCCGCGGGAGGCGAAGCCGATGCTGCTCTTCGGAGTGACGGGGAGTGGGAAGACGGAAGTTTACCTGCAGGCGGCGCAGCGGGTGCTGGAGCAAGGCCGGGCGGTGCTGGTGCTGGTGCCGGAAATTTCCCTGACACCGCAGACGGTGGAGCGCTTCAAGAGCCGGTTCGCGGAGATGCAGGAACAGGTGGCGGTGCTGCACAGCCATCTGAGCAAGGGTGAGCGGTTTGATGAGTGGCATAAGATCCAGCGGGGGAAGGCGAGGATCGTGATCGGGGCGCGCAGTGCGATCTTTGCGCCCTTGGAGGATATCGGGCTGATCATCGTGGATGAGGAGCACGAGGGCAGCTACAAGCAGGAGCAGCCGCCCCGCTATCAGGCGCGCGATGCCGCGGTGGTGCGGGCGAGGCTGGAGGGCTGCGCCATTCTGCTGGGCAGTGCGACGCCTTCGCTGGAAAGCTGGCACAATGCGCAGCGCGGAAAATATGCGTTATTGAAGCTGCCGGAACGGGCGGATGACGCGCAGTTGCCCCTGGTGCGGGTGATCGATATGCGCACCGAGAAAAAGCGGGCGGGGAAGGGGAGTCCGGCGATCCTGAGCGAGCGGCTGCGGATTGCGATCGATCAACGGCTGACCAAGGGAGAACAGTCGATCCTGTTTTTGAACCGGCGGGGGTTTGCCAGCAGTGTGGTGTGTCAGGCCTGCGGACATGTGGTGAAATGCCCGCACTGCGAGGTGGCGATGACGGTGCATCAGGAGCTGGGGCGGCTGGTGTGCCATGTCTGCGGCTTTCAAAAACTCGCGCCCAAAAAGTGTCCGGAATGCAAGGACCCAGCCATCCTGCTGGCAGGATATGGCACGGAGCGGGTGGAGGAAACCCTGCGCAAGGTCTTCCCCACCGCCCGCATCGCGCGGGTGGATGCCGACTCCATGGCCCAGAAACACAAGCTGCGGGACACGCTGCATGCCTTCAAAACGGGGAAGTTGGATCTGCTGATCGGCACCCAGATGATCGCCAAGGGCCTGCACTTTCCGAACGTGACCCTGGTGGGAATTTTGAATGCCGACATGGGCCTGCACATCCCGGATTTCCGGGCCGGGGAGCGGACGTTTTCGCTGCTGACCCAGGTGGCGGGCCGGGCCGGGCGCGGGGAGTTGATGGGCGAGGTGGTGGTGCAGAGTTTCACGCCGCACCACCCGGCGATCCAGTTTGCGCGGCAGCATGACTTCGAGGGATTCAGTGAGCAGGAACTGGAGTTCAGAAGGCAATGCGGGTATCCGCCGTACGGTCATGCGGTGCTGGTAACGGTGCGCAGCGAGCGGGAGAACCTGGCGGACTTTGCGTTGAAAACGCTGCATGCCAAACTGGTCAAAGTTTTTCCGCCGGAGATCCTGCTGGGCGAACCGGCGCCGAGTCCGCTGGTGAAATCACACGATCAATACCGGTTTCAGATCCTGGCACGGGCGCGGCAGGCCAAACAAATCACCGAACCGCTGATGCAATGCCTCGCCGACCTGAAGATGCCGAAGGAGGTGATCGTGACGGTGGACGTGGATCCGGTAAATCTGGGCTAGGATCGCGGGCTGGGTAAGGCCCCCGGACGGCGGAAAGTCGTGATGGGGAGCGGTGTGGAAAAAGAGGATGAATATTTTAATCGGGGAGCCGTCGGATGGCGGGCGTGTTCGCCTGGTTCACTCCATTCAATTTGTTGTCATGAAACGTCTGCTGCTTCCTTCGCTGGCCGTCTCGTCCTTGGTGCTTTTCACCTTGGGGTGCGGGGAGAAACCGGTGGTGACCGAGGCGCCTCCGCCTCCGGTCCGGTTGAAATCAAAACCGAAGGTTTACCGGGGGGATGACGAAAAGGCGGCGGAGGCGGCCCGCGAGGCGGCGATAGCCGGGGAGATTGCGGAACTGGAGGCGGAAGCAGCGAAACTGCGTCAGGAGATTGCGCAGGAACAATTGGTGGTGGACCGTGCGGCCTTGGAAGAGGAACAACGGCGGCTGGATCAGGAGCGGGCGGCGTGGTTGAATGAACAGGTGGCGGCAGCGGTCCCGGCCCAGCGCCAAATGCCAGTCAGCAGCACGCCGGTGGTGCTGCCCCCGGCGCGCGATTACAGCTTATTTTATACGGAACTCGCGGTGCATGGCAGTTGGTTCCAATCGGTGGATTATGGGTATGTCTGGCAACCGGCGGTGGCCCTGCAGACCTCATGGCGGCCATACACGGTCGGAAGGTGGGCGGCCTGCGACCGCGGGTGGACGTGGCTCTCGGATGAACCCTTCGGCTGGGCCACCTATCACTACGGCCGTTGGGCGAAGCTGAAGGGATGCGGCTGGATTTGGGTGCCGGGCGAAGTCTGGGCTCCAGCCTGGGTGGCGTGGCGCCGGAGCGATCAGTATGTGGGCTGGTACCCCCTGCCGCCGGAGACGCTCTACCGGGACGAGGTGACTTACGATTCCTCCATCGACAAACTCTGCGGCATCCAGCCGGCTGGTTATATTTTCATCTCGGTCAAGCAGTTCTGCCTTCCGGTGCACCGGCACTGTGAACCGCGGGAGCGCAGCGGGGTGGTGTGCCGGGACACCTCCAACATCACCCGGCTCCGGGTCTCGCGGCACCGGGTGGATGGCAGCGGGCCGAAGTATGAATGGATCCGGGACCGGCAACCGCATCCTCCTGACCGTTATATTCTGGCCAGTGACCCGCTGACCAAAGGCGACCGGAAATTCCACATCGAGCGCGATAAATTGTGTGTGTTTTCCCCGGTGATGCGGGCGCCATGGAATGCCGCGCTGCGTCCGCGGGAAGTGGCCGGTCCTTTGCCGGAGGGGGATGCGGTGCCGCAGGGGACGGTGCCGATTGACAAAGTCCTGCGCCGCTTCCGCGAGGACAAAAAACACTGGATGGAGGCGGGTGCCAAAGCCCTCCAAGGCGAATCGGTCCACCGCCTGAACGAACGTCAGGAAAGGGTGGAGGCCTTGACGGCCGCAATGCAAAATCCCCCCGCGCCCCGCCGGACGACTCGAGAGCAAGGCCAACCATCAGAAAAGAACCTGACTTCTCCGCGCCCAGGGGTAAAACCAGCCGGAGCGCCGACCGAACCATCGTTGGCGGAACGGCGGGCGCAGGTCAGGAAGGGAGTGGCCGCCCGCCAAGCTGAATTGGCCCGGTTGAGGGGGCTTCCAGTGGCCGGAGAGACCGCCCCGTCCCGGATTGCTTCCGGAGGCCGGCCGGTCGCAACTTCAGAAGCTCATCTGCGGCCGGCTGCTCGCGACCAGACTCTGGTTCGGACCTCTGGGCAATTTCCGGAAGTCGCCCCGCCCCGCCCCCGGGTCGACCCTGTGGAGGCACCCCGCGTGATGAGGACCCCTGCAGTATCGTCTCCCGATTCCGTGGAGACGCCAGTGGCCAGCAATCTGGTGGAGGAAACTGGACCCGCCGGAACCATCGCGGAGGAACCCCCGGTCCATTCCGATCTCACCGCGCCGGAAGTTCTAGTCCCCAGCAAAGCCCAAGCCGACCTGGAAACCCGTCGGGCGGAAGTGGCGCGTCTCAAGGAAACCCTGACGGTGCGCCAGCAGCAAAAAATGGGGCCACAACTCCAAGGCGATTCTTCCCTCAATGGATCCGGCCAGTCGGGAGCTTCCGGGCAACTGGTGCGACGGGTCCAGGAAACCGGCCCGGTCCCCCCGGCTGAACCAGCCGGGCAAACGCCTCCGGTGCAGGTGACCGGACCACAGGCCCCGGCCGGGGTGACCGGACCGCTTCCGGAAGAAGCCGCTGCCCGCCAGGAAGCTGCGGCGGTCTTGGCGGAACGCCGGGAAAAGGCGGCCCGGATCACGGAGGAGTTGGCCGCCCGGCAGCAGGCGCTGCAACAACAGCGGGAAGCCCTGGAGCAGGCCCAGGCAGAGCGCGAACAGGCCTTGGCCCAATCAGCGGCCGAAGCGGCCCGCCAGAGGGAAGCCGCGCAGGCGGCGCAGATGGCATTGGCGGCGGAACAACGACAGCAACAGCAACAACAGTCGGCGGCAGAGACCGCAGCCAGACAGCAGGAGTCGGCCGGGGAAGCGGCGCATCAACAACAGCAGGCACAGTTGGCCGCGCAGACCGAAGCGGCCCGCGAACAACAACGGGAAACCGAAGCGAATCGTCAGCGTCAAGCCGCCGAAGCGGCTCAACAAGAGCAAGCGGCCCGCGAACAAGTGCAGCGTCAGGCCGGGGAGCGCGCCCGTCAGGAAGCAATGGCCCGGTTGCAACGCGAAGCCTCGGAGCGTGCCCAACAGGAGCAGGCGGCCCGCGAACAAGCGCAGCGTCAGGCCGAGGAACGCGCCCGCCAGGAAGCAATGGCCCGCCAGCAGCGCGAAGCCGCGGAACGGGCTCAACAGGAGCAGGCCGCGCGCGAACAAGCGCAGCGTCAGGTTGAGGAGCGCGCCAGACAGGAGCAGGCGGCCCTGGACCAAGCAGTCCGTGAGCAAGCCCAGCGCCAAGCCGAAGAAGAGGCCCGCGCCTCCGCGGCGGCGGCGAAAAACGGCAATAAATAATCGTCAAAATCCGGCCGGCCGGTCATTCCATTGAGCCGCATGGACTGTCAGTTCCGCGCTGAACGCCTCCTACTTTTTCCCGGCGAGCGCAGCCTCCGCCGTGGGCGGCCGGTTAGGGTCGAGCAGGGCAGTGCCGGAAGCATCACAGACGCGCAGCTGGAATTCCCATTGGACCGTCCAGGTTTCGGTTTGCTCGTTTTGGCAGAGCTTGACGAGGATGACATTGGGCCCGGCCTGAAGCTGCACCGGGAACCGGTATTGGTCAATTTTCATGCCCCGGTGGTATTCATCGCGGCCAAAAACAGGTTTGCCATTGAGCCACAGTTTCCAGGCGTTTTTGCAGCCGATGCGCAGCTCGGCGGGGCGGGCTGCTGCACTGTGATAAGTCGTGGTGGCATAGCCGGTGACTTCTTTCAGCATGCCGAGCGGTTTGTTGAGGTCGACAACGCCGAACTCGCTGTTGCTGGTCCACGGCTGCCAGCGCACCACCGGATCCTGACCGGACTTGATTTCCTTGCCAGGATAGCTGGCAGCCAGGTCAATGGATTGTTCAGGAGGGAAGATGGTGTCGAAACCGGCACGGCCTTTGTTTTCGAAGGGCCCGATCACTTGCCAAGCCATGAGGAATCCGAAGTGCCGTGGAAGATCGACGGTTTCACCGAGGGCGCGGAGTTCGTCTGCGGCGGCCCGGACCTGGTCTTCATCGCGCGCGGCTTCGAGCGCCTTGCGGAGTTTGGTTTGGTCTTTGGCGGCAGTGGCTTCGGCAGTGAGGCGGGCGACGGGTTCGCGGCGCAGGACGGGGACAGGATCGAGCAGCAGGCTGGGAACCAGCGCGTCCCATGCCGCCCGGTCGGTCTGCTGGAGGAGTTCGGCGGCGAGCATACGGCCAGCGGGGCCATGGGCGGTGGTTTTGAGGAAATCTGCAAGGAGGCCCGGAGGCAAGGTCTGGCCGGCGGCGGCGGTGCGGTCAGCCACGGCAAAAACGGCCCCGCGGAGCCAATTGGCGGCGAGGGGATTGGCGTCGTCCATGGCGGTGAAAAGAGCCGGGAGGTCCGCCGCCGCAGAGGAGTCGGCAAGGGCCTTCCAGGCGGTGGCGGCTTCGGCATTGCCCTGGCCTTCGGGGCCGACGGCGAGGAGCCTGGCGAGGTCGGCCGGAGCCGCCGGAGAGGGCTGGGGCAGGGTAAGACCGAGGAGCAGGAGAAGAAGAGGGCCGCGCATGATGCGGGTGGATACGGCGCCGGGAACCGGGAGCTTGCGAAAAGTTGTGATGAGCGGTTGGGAAAAGGCGTCATCCCCGTGTTGGGGGTTTGCTTTTATGGTGGATTGATTTTAGGTGAGGCGATGACGTTCAGGATGACGAAAACAGGGGCGCAGACGCTGAAGCTGGCAGGGCTGGCGTTGGGATGGGTGTGGATTGGAGTGGCAGGCGCGCAGTCTCCAGGACTGGAGGGGTTAAAAAAAAGTTACGAAGCAGAGGTGACGAAGACGGTGCTGCCGTTGCGCGAAGGATACCACAAAGCGCTGCTGGCCTTGGAACAGCAATTGGCGTCAAAGGGCGATTATGCGGGAGCCCGGCGGGTGCAGGCCGAGCGTCTGGAATTGGGTCGCCTGATGGGAGCCCCCCCCGGAACAGCGGGGTCCTCCAGCAAAATGGTGGATAAAAACGGGGTGGTGAAGTTGGCATTTCCTGCGGAAAGCGGGGGCGGGATTCAGTTTACGGCTGGGGCGTGGACTGGATGGCAGGGGGCGGGGGGATTCATCAAATGGGGGCTGCCGGCCGGCTTGCCCAGCGGAGGCTATGCGGTGGAACTGGTTTATGACAGCGCCGGGGAAGGTAGCTTGAGGCTGGGGGTCAGAGAGGATTTCCATTTCCTGAACCGCGAAGTGAAGGTGCCGGCCACTGCCCCAGCCGGAGCTCCGCAAGGGCGGCTCCAGCTGGGCACTTTGCGCCTGCGGTCCGGGGCTACCCTTTTGGAACTTAAATTGACGGCCCCCACCACGGTGGCCGGTTTCCGCTTGTTTGAACTGCATCTCATCCCGGAGGAAACCGAGCCATGAAATCCACACGGTTGGTCATCCATACAATGTTGATCCTGACAGCCGGGGCGGGAGCCCAGGAAGGTGCGGACCCGGCGGGGCTGATAGCGCTGCGGCAGCGCTATCAGGCTTTGCTGTTGGAGGTGGATGCCCCGGCGCAGACGCGTTGGCTGACTTCACTGGAAGTTTTGGAACGGCAAAAGGTGGCGGAAGGCGACTTCGTGGAGGCGGCAGCGCTGAGGGAACGGCGGCTGGCCCTGCAAGGGGCCTCCGGAGCGGCGGGGCAGACGCGCAATGCCATCCTGCTGCCGGCGGCATCGGCCCGGACGGGGACCGGGATTGACTTTCCGGATGCGAAAAAGGAAGTCGGCCGGTTCCGCCGGACGGGAGCCTTGATGGAGTGGGAACTGCCTGGACAGATGCCCGGCCTGTACCAGGTGAATCTGGTGTGCGGGGTGATGGGTGAAACCGACGAAAACAACCGGCCAGATCCACTGACGGATCCCAAGGCTCCCCTCCCGGTCCGGGCAACGGAATCCATTCCGGTAACGGCGGCGGGGGGCGTGGTGGAATTCCGCAAGCTGACCAATCTGAAGGAAGGGGGGGCGCTGTTACGGCGGACCGTTCGTTCGACCGGCGGCTGGGCCATGACGCGGGTGCTGACGCTCGGGACCGTGGAATTGGACAGCAAGATTATAAAATTCAGTCTAAGGGCCGCGGAGGCGCTGCCTGCCGGATTGATGGATTTCCATCGCCTGGAGCTGGTGCCGGCGGTTCCAGTTGCCCCCCCGGGCGGGGCCTCCGAGGCCGGCGGGATAAAGGATCTGGCCAAACTGCGGGAACTCTATCAAACCCAATTTGCCGAGCTGACCAAAGGTGTCAGCGCACGATATCTCAAGAGCCTCGGTGAACTGGAGGCAAGTGCCGCCCGCACCCGCGACAATGATACCCTGGCCATGGTGCGGCAGGAGAAAAAGCGGCTTGAACGGGGGAGCCTGGAAAATGGCCCGGTGGCGGAAACTTCCCACCTGTTGCCGGTGACAGAGAAGTTGTACATGCTGCTCAGCGGCGAGGCTAGACTGACCAGCCAGGGCGACTACCTCACCCGGCTGCGGCCGGCCAAGACCTGTGAGGTGACGTGGAAACTGGCGGGCCTGGGCGTGACCTCCGGCACCTACACGGTTGAACTGGACTGCCGCCTGACGCCGGAGCACGGCGGCACCGCCACGCTGGCGGCCGCCACTCCCGGGGGAACTCCCGGGCCACCCCTGACAATTACGATTGAGGCTCCGGACTTTGGAGGGGCTGCAGTGGCCACCAAACGAAAGCCGGATGGAACCCCCGGCACCAGCATGACCCGCAGCTTCAAAGCGGGCAAGGTCATCATCCCCAAAGGCTCCGAATATCTGACCCTGCGGGTGGACTCCCTGAAGGTGCCGGATGGCGGCCTCTTCGACCTGAAATCCCTGCGCATGACGCCGGTGGCCCCTCCCGCTCCATGAAAAATCCGCTTTTTGCTTTCACTGTTTTGATGTGCCTTGCGGATACCGGGAAACTGGCCGCCGAGGAACCGGCTCCGGCTTCCCTCGCGGCGCTTGAAGCCAACTATGCCGAAGACCGCGCCGCTTCGCTCCGACGGGTTCTGGCCAAATACGTGGATGAATTGCAATCCCTCGAACAATCCCTCGCGGCAGCTGGCGATGCCTCCGGGGCAGCCCGGGTGCGGCTGGAACGCGACCGGGTGCTGCCATCCCTGGGCCTGCCCGCGGTAGCGGCCGCCGATGCGGATGAATTTGCGGCCTTTGAAGAGGGCTCGGATCCTCCCATGCCAGCGGTTCCGTCCACCGTCCCGGCGGACCTCGGTGCGATCCTGAAAAGTCTGCTTCCCGGCGGAACGGCCGCTTCCACTGCGGCAGGCCCGGCCCCGGCCACCCCCGGGAGTGCGGTCCCGGGCCGGGGAGCGAAACAGGTCCTCAGGATGGCCAATGCCCAACTGGAAGGCACTTACGATCCGGCGTTTGGTTTTCATTACTGGTCAGGAGGACGGTCCGCCTCCTGGACCCTCAGCGACTTAACGCCTGGGTCCTATCGTCTCGTCCTGCGCTATTCCTGTGATGAAAAAACAGGAGGCGGCAAACTCTCGGCCCGGTTTGGCAGTGGAAAGATCGAACTGGAGGTGCCCTCCACTGGGAGCTGGAACCGCCGGCGCGAATTGGTGATTGGCCCCTTTGAAATCGCCGGAGCCCGGGCCGATTTGATCCTTGAGCCGGTCAAGCTGAGCTCCTCCGCGTCCTACCTGATGGACCTTAATGCCTTGCTGGTGCAGCCGGTCGCTCCGCCCACCGGAACTGGGAAGCCATGAAGACCGACCAGCCCGTAGCCCTGATTACCGGAGGAAGGGGAGCCCTTGCCCGGGCTCTGACCGCCGAACTCATTGGCGCCGGCTGGCAGGTCATCGCTCCGCCCCGTAGCGTGCTGGACGTGAGGCAATCTGACTCCATCCAGCAGGTGGTGGACCGGCTACCGCGGCTCGACCTGCTGGTGAACAATGCCGGGATCCGCCGCGATGCGCCGTTTTTAAAAATGCCTGCGGCGGACTGGGACGCCGTGCTGGATACTAATCTGCGGGGAGCGTGGCTTTGCGCCAGAGCCGTCCTGCCCGTGATGCAACAGCAGGGCAGGGGGCATATTGTCAATATGGGGTCCCATACCGCCCGGCACGGGGTAGCCGGGCAGAGCGCTTATGGGGCCGCCAAGGCTGGACTCCTCGCCCTGACCCAATCGCTGGCGGCCGAAGCCGGCCCGGAACAGATCCGGGTGAATGCAGTGCTTCCCGGATGGATGTCGACGCCCTTCAATCAGGACCTGCCCCCTGCGGTCCATGCGGCGGCCCGCCGGAGCCATCATCTGCGCCATTTCAACACACCGGAGCATACCGCCCGCTTTATCGTCTTTCTCCACAGCATGCCTTGGACTTCCGGTCAGATTTTCCAACTCGACAGCCGGCCGGGATCGTGGCTCTGAGCGCTGAAGGCGCATGGAATCCTGCACCCATTTTCGTTTGTCAGGTCCGCGTTTTGATTCCAAACTGTCCTCTACCGGAATGACCGGCCCGTTTATTTCTGCATGCTGGACTCCACTCACACCGCCATTTTGTGCTTCGACTTCGACGGCACCCTCGTGGATAATCCCAGCGATCCGTATGAAATCGCTCAGCTTGAGCAAATCCTTACCCACATGGGCAAACGCGGGGCGGTCTGGGGGATCAATACCGGCCGGACCCTCTTCCACACGCTGGATGGTCTGAAGCAGCATGGATTCCGTCTGACTCCGGATTTTATCATCGCGAGGGAATGCGAAGTCTACCACCCGAACGAATACCGCCGCTGGGTCGATCTGGGTGACTGGAACTCGCGCTGCGCCCACGATCACAAGAAATTCTACAAGGCCCACAGCGCCTTTTTTAAACAACTGCAGAAACATCTCGCCAGCCATTGGCCCGGTGCCAAATTCATCTCCGATCAGACGGAGCCGGCCGGCCTGGTGGTGCCGGATGATGACATCATGGCCGGGATCTGTCATTGGATTGACTCCCAATTGCCGGGCTGGCCGGGCCTGGGTTACCAGCGGAACAGTATCTGGCTGCGCTTCACCCATCAGGGATACCACAAGGGAAGTGCCCTCCAGGAAGTGCGCCGCCTGCTCTCGATCGGCCCGGAATTCACCTTCGCTGCGGGGGATAATTTCAACGATCTCTCAATGCTGCGGCACGAGGTGGCGCATGGGCTCGCCTGTCCCGCCAATGCCGTGCCGGAAGTCTCTCAGCATGTTGATTCCCTCGGCGGTTACCTGTCCCAGGAGGATGCCACCCTGGGCATGGTCGCGGCAATGCACCACTTTTTTTACAGCGAATAGCCTGTCTCCCGCCCGGCTTGACACTGCCCGCAATCCGCGTCCTTTATCTTCTTCCGCGGACGCCTGGCGCCAAGGCTGTCCGGACCAACCCGACCGCGGCTGACCCTCCCTTGAAAAACATACTTTTTGTCTGCACCGGCAACGTCTGCCGCAGCCCCATGGCGGAAGGTCTCTTCCGTGCCCTGGTGCGGCAGGCGGATGACTACCACATCCAAAGTGCCGGGGTCAGCGCCTCGCCTGGACAAAAAGCCAGCCAGCACACCGTCGAAGTGCTCAAGCCGGAAAAGGTGGACCTCAGCCGTTTCCGCAGCCAGCCCCTCACCAGTGAACTGGTCCGCAAAGCCACCCACATCTTTACCATGACCAGCGGTCACCGTGAATATGTGGAAATGCTCTTCCCCGAGGCGGCGGCCAAGACGTATCTGGTTTGCGAATTCTGCCCGGATGATGACCTGATGGGCGAAGACGTTCCCGATCCCATCGGTTACGGGCGCGGGGCCTATGAGGAAACGCTGGACACGCTGAAGCGCGCCCTCCCCTCAGTCCACGCCTTTATCGACAAAACTTGGAAACCCGCAGCCACTCCCGCCCCCGTGGCCCCTGCTGTTACCGCCCCTTCGCCCAATTCTCCCAACACTAAAACACCCATGACGCCCACTGCCATCGCTGATGTTCCTGCTGCTGCCACCTCCAACCCGGTGGCTTCAGGTCCCAAAACGATCATCGCCGGCTCCGACCATGGTGGACTTCAGCTGAAGAATGCCCTCGTCAGTGCCCTGCGCGCCCAGGGCCATACCGTCGAAGACATCGGCACCTACACCACCGACCGGGTAGACTACCCGGACTATGCTAAAATCGTCGCCCAGCATGTCCTCGCCGGCGATTTCCAGACCGGACTGCTCGTGTGCACTACCGGCATCGGCATGAGCCAGGCGGCCAACCGCTACAAAGGCATCATGGCCGCTCTGCTTTGTGATAAAAACTCCGCGGTGATGACCCGGAAGCATAACAATGCCAATGTGATGGTGTTCTCCGGCAACACCGATACGGCCGCTGCCACCGAAATGGCAGAAGCATTCCTCTCCACCGGTTTCGAAGCAGGCCGCCATGAAACCCGTGTCACCAAGATGAATTCGGGGCTCGCCAGCGTGGATCCCGAGATCGCCTCCTGCATCAACAAGGAAGCGGTCCGCCAGCAGAACTTCATTGAGTTGATCGCCAGCGAAAACTTCGCCAGCCGCGCCGTGATGGAAGCCCAGGGCAGCTGCCTCACCAATAAATACGCCGAAGGTTATCCCGGGAAACGCTGGTATGGCGGCTGCGAGAACGTGGACGTGGTGGAACAACTCGCCATCGACCGCGTGAAGCAGGTCTTCGGAGCCGAACACGCCAACGTCCAGCCGCATTCCGGCAGCCAGGCCAATGCCGCGGTATATTTCGCCTTCCTCGAACCCGGCGACAAAATCCTGACCATGAACCTGGCCCACGGTGGCCACCTCACTCACGGTCACCCCGCCAACTTCTCAGGCAAATTCTACGATGTCACCCACTACGGAGTCAGTGAAAAGGATGGCCGTATCGACTATGATGAACTGGCCAAAACCGCCTTGGAAGTGAAGCCCAAAATGATCACTGCCGGAGCCAGCGCCTACCCGCGCACCATCGATTTCTCCCGCATGGCTGAAATCGCAAAAAGCGTTGGCGCCTTCCTCTTTGTAGACATGGCGCACATCGCCGGTCTGGTCGCAGCCGGGGTGCATCCAAGCCCGGTGCCCTACGCCGACTTCGTCACCAGCACCACTCACAAGAGCCTGCGCGGCCCCCGCGGTGGCATCATTCTCTGCAAGGCAGAGCACGCCAAAAAGATCGACGCCCAGGTCTTCCCGGGCGTTCAGGGTGGTCCGCTCATGCACGTCATCGCCGCCAAGGCCGTTTGCTTCCACGAAGCCCTCCAGCCCGGCTATAAGGAATACCAGCAGCAGATCGTCAAAAACGCCCAAGCCCTCGCCGCCCGCATGGTGAAAAACGGCTATACCGTCGCTTCCGGTGGCACCGATAACCATGTCATGCTGATCGACCTCCGACCGCAGGGCCTGGACGGCAAGATCGCCCAGGAAACCCTCGATGAAGCCGGCATCACCGTGAACAAGAACAGCATCCCATTCGATACTGCGAGCCCCTTCCGCCCCAGCGGCATCCGCATCGGCACCCCGGCAGTCACGACGCGCGGCATGAAGGAAGCCGAGATGGAGCAAATTGCCGACGCCATCCACAGGGTGCTTTCCAATATCGGGAACCACGCCATCCTGACCGAAACCCAGGCTTGGGCCGCCCAACTCAATCAAGGTTTCCCGCTGCCTTGATATTCCGGGGGCAGGGCGCAAAATCCTTGCCCCTGCCAGCCCTCCAATATGAGCCCCCGGCCCAGGGGGGGCGTTTCTGGTTTGTTGTTCAGGCCGCGCAAGCTGTGTTTGGCTCCCATGCCACTGCAAATGATGGCGTCCCCCAGGCCTCTTCCGGCCCAATAAAGTCCAATGCCTCAAGTGTGGTTGGCTATCTATTTCTGCGGCAATTTTCCCTCGTGGCAGGGGCGTTGACATGCCGCTATTGGGAAATGTTCGTTTCCCTGCCCTCAATGCGCAGTTACCGCGTCCTCTGCCGTTGGGCAAGTTTGCCCCCGGTTCCCTCCGGTCAGCACAAGTTCTTTGCTGGCCGGCGAACCGCTTCTGAATGGATGGGGGTCGGTTGGAAGCAATCAGCCTTGCAGCGGACGCCGCCAGATCCCCTAAACCAAGATTGTTAGTTTTGGCCCCGCAAGGTTGTTCCGGAAATGATTCCGCAAAGACTTTGCATGGAGGGGAATCAAAGCTGCCCGCCCGGTTTCCGCAGTTGCCCGATATCATGTTGCTCCCACACATATACCCTCCCCCCTCCCCCCTCCCGCCGGCTTGACCAAGTAGATTTGAAACCGGTTGGATCATGCGCCGCTGGGGTTTTTTGAATGTTAGTTGGAAACCGTGTGCTGCGCATCCCGCGAAGTGACGGAACTGGAACCCGGTGTGGGAGAGCCGTTTTCCGATACTTTGTTTCTGCTCCACCCGGCGCGATGGCTCGTTGACGGGGGATCCCGTCGGAATTGAGTGACGGAATCGAATCAATAAGGAAAGTAATACGTTACATAAATGACTTTCTAACTGAAATATGAATATGTCATTATAGACACATCAAATAATTTGCCGGGAGCGCGATGATCAAGGAAATGCGTTCTGTCCTTACTGGACCGGAAATTTAAAGCAGTCTCCCGATCCCATGAAAACTATTCCCCGGCTTGTCCGAGTCTTCCGTCGCAAAACCTGCGCTCTTCTCCTTGCTGTCGGCCAACTGACGGCCGGCGGAGTCCACGCAGGACTTGTCGGCGACAGCATCAGCGTCAATGATGTTTCCATTGTGGAAGGAAATACGGGAACCAGCACGCTGGCGTTCACCGTTTCACGGGTGGGAAATGCGGCCGCGTTTTCCCTGAACTGGGCCACGGCGGACAGCACCGCTGCAGCGCCGGGAGACTACACCGCCGCCAACGGAACCATGAATTTCACGGCCGGTGGTAGCCTGACGGAAACCGTTTCCGTGACCATCGTGGGCGATGCCACTGGTGAGGCGAATGAAACCTTCTTCCTCAATCTTTCCAATCTGGTGCCGTCGTCCGGCAGTGCGAGCCTCAGTGATGCCCAGGGCATCGGGACGATTACCGACAACGATGCGGTGGCTCCTGCCATCACCACCCAACCGGCCAACGCTTTCGTAGTGGCTGGCTCCACCCGCGCCTTGAGCGTGGTCGCCACCGGAACCCCAGCTCCTTCGTTTCAATGGTATCGGGGAGCAACCGGAGTAATCACGGCTCCGGTAGGGACAAACTCTGCCAGTTTCACCACCCCGGGATTGTCCGCCACCACCCCTTATTGGGTGCGGGTCACAAATCTCAAGGGCACCATCGACAGCAGCACCGCAACCCTGACGGTTCCGGAAGGATCGAATGCGTTGCTGTCCGCTTTGACCACCGCACCGGGAACGCTCTCACCGGTTTTTGCCGGACCCACCCTGACATATTCCGCCAGCGTATCCAATGCCACGACGGCTGTCGCGGTCACGCCCACGGTCGCCATCGGTGGCGCAACCCTGACTGCCAGCGTGAATGGCGGGGCCTTCAATCCGGCCACTTCCGGAAGCCCGATTCCGATCACCCTTAATCCCGGCAACAACACGCTTTCGGTGAAGGTCACGGCGATCGACCTTTCTACCACCCGCACTTACAACATTTCTCTGGTACGTCTGCCGGTCTTTTACACCTCCGGCGTGCGCGACGTGCTCGAGCCCAATCGGGGCCCGTGGCCAACCGCCGGAGTAACGCTGGGAACCACCCAGTTCATCAATCTGGGCTTGCAGGGCGTCGGCCGGGTGCCCGCCAGCAGCAAGGACACCACCGCCAGCGCCACGGGGCCGACCTCTAATACGGGTGAGTCGATCGGTTCCATCTCCGATATGCAAATTACGTCCTTCGCCAACAATGGGGATGGCACCTTCACCGGCACGCTGCAGACGCTGCCGGACCGGGGCTACAATGCCACTGTTACCCCGCCTTTGCCCGCCGTGCCGGTCAACATTTTCTCCAACTACGCGGCGCGGCTTAACACCTTTAATTTCACTTTTACGCCATACACGGGCGCCGGTCCCGCCCCGCAGAATCAAATTGCCCTGAGTTTCGCCGGTTCCACCCGATTCACTTATGATCACGACGGGCTTCCGGGAACTCCTCCCGTCTTTTCGACCGGACTTTTGGCCAATGGACCAGCCACGACGCTCTTTGGCACCGTAGTGCCGGTGGCCGCAGGGGACACGACCCAAAGCGATGGAACCGTGGCCAACCGGCTCACCCTCGATACGGAAGGAATCATCTTTGATACCCGCCCTGGCAAAGACGGCACTGGTTGGGTCAGCGATGAATACGGTGCCTTCATCTATCACTTCAACGCAGCCAAGCAACTCGATGGCCAGTTACAGCTTCCTGCCGCGCTGATTCCACACTCTCCCGTCGGGACACGGAACTTCGCGGCCGACCCGCCGCTCAATGGGCGCCGGATCAACCAAGGCATGGAGGGCATCGCCCAATCCCCCGATGGGACCAGGCTCTATGCGCTGCTGCAGAGCGCCACCATTCAGGATTCCGGGGCCGGAAACCAAGGGCGCTTCACGACGCGGTTGTTGGTTTATGATATCTCATCCAGCGACATGCCGAGCGATCCGGTCGCCCAATACGTGATCCAGCTTCCCCGTGCGGATGACACCGGCGCTGCGGCCAATGGCAACACCGTCAACCGCAACCTCGCCGAGAGTGCAATGGTGGCTCTGAACAATAACCAACTGCTGATCCTCTCCCGGGATGGCAGCGGCCGCGGCGTGGACGCCTCGAATCCTCCTGTCTTCAAGTCGATTCTGCTGGCTGACCTGACTGGAGCGACCAACATTGACGGTCTCTTCGATGCCGAAGGCAATGCGGTCGCTCCTGGGGGGGTGCTCAACGCTGCGGTCGCCCCGATATCATGGACCGAGGCGATCAATATGCTGGGCAAACTGAATGCACCCACGGCCGAGGTGGAAAAGTTCGGTTTGAATCTGAATGGCGGGCACGGGGACGCCAATACCTTAAGTGAAAAGTGGGAAGGGCTGGCCCTTGTCCCGGTCAATGACCCCGCCAATCCTAACGACTACTTTCTTTTTGTTGCCAATGACAACGATTTCCTCACCACCAATGGTGCCTACATGGACGCCGCAGGCGATCTGCAAACCTATGACGGCGGGGTGGAAAATGACACCGTCGTGCTCGCCTATCGTGTCCGTATTGCTCCGGCCTCGGCCGCTCCCACGGTGGTTTCCTCCGGGGATGTCACCCAGACCAGTGCGGTGCTTTGGGCCAATTCGAAATTTGTCGGCAATGTGAAGTTCGAGTATTCGACCAGCCCCACTTTTGCCAGCGGTGTTTCCACTGCGATCGCGACCACCACAGATCCCACCGCGCCCGTCAAGGTTTCCGTCGGCGGTCTGGCTGCCAACACAGTCTATCACTACCGGGTCACCACGACCGGCGATATGGCCACCGGGAAATTCAAGACGAATGCCGGTGCCAGCACCATTGCCGGGCTGAAGTTTGGAGTCAGTGGCGACCAGCGGGGCGAACTCGCGCCTTTCCCGTCCATCAAAAATGCGGCGGGCCAGGACCTCAATTTCTTCCTGCAACTCGGGGACAACATTTACGGCGACGTGGCCACCCCCGATCTGCCGGCGGCCCAGGCGCGCACGCTGAGCGACTACCGGATCCGCCACAATGAAATTTACTCGCCGCGTTATGGCATGAACACCTTTGCCGACCTGCGGAAATCCACCTCGATCCTCGCTACGATCGATGATCATGAAGTCATCAATGATTTTTCCGGTGGCGATCTCCGGGTCAACGATGCCCGCTTTGCGGCGGACACCGGCACGCTCATCAGCGACACCGAGACCTACCTGAATGGCATCCAGGCGTTCCGCGAATTCATGCCGATGAACCTCGCGCAGTATGGAGCGACCGGCGATGCCGTCACCGCCCACCGGGCCAAACTCTACCGTTACAGCACCTATGGGCGGGACGCTGCCGTCTTCATGCTGGATGGCCGCAGTTTCCGTTCCGCTCCTTTGCCTGCCGTGACCAACCCGGCGGATCCTGTCCAAATCACGAATTTCCTGACCGGGGCCTTCACTCCCGGACGCACCATGATCGGGGCCCAGCAAAAGGCCGACTTCAAAGCTGACCTGCTTCGTGCCCAAAGTGCCGGGATCGTCTGGAAATTTGTCTTCTGTCCGGAACCGGTGCAGAACTTCGGACCCTTCGGTGGATCCGACCGCTACGAGGGCTACGCCGCGGAACGGACGGAGTTGCTGAAGTTCATCGACGACAACAAAATCAACAATGTGGTTTTTGTGGCCGCCGACTTCCACGGCACTGCGGTCAACCGGCTTTCCTACCAAATGGGTCCGGGCCAACCGCAGATCCAGACCAATTCCATCGAAATCCTCACCGGATCGGTGGCCTACGACAAACCTTTTGGTCCGACTATCATCGAGCTGGCAGCTGGTCTGGGTCTGGTGGACCCCGCAACCCAAGCCGCTTACAACTCGCTGCCCAACGGCGCGACGAAGGAAGGAATCGTGGCTGCGGTGATTAATGGAACCACCTCCGCGCTTGGCTACAATCCGCTGAGCCCAACCGCCGAACCGCTCCCCGGCACCACCAACCTGCTGAACGGCCTCTACATGGCCACCAACACTTACGGCTGGACGGAGTTCACCATCGACCCGGTGACACAGCAGCTGAACCTCAAAACCTGGGGCATCGAACCCTACAACAAGGCTCAGTTGGACGCCGATCCCGTGGCGGTAACCGGCCGGACCCCGGCTGTCATGAGCGAGTTTGAAATAACGCCGCAGGCCCTCACGATCAATGCAGCCGCCCTCGCTGGCTTTTCGATGCCCGCCCATGGTTCACCGCTGAACCTGACTACCGCTGCCGGAGTCAGCCCTGCCGGTGGTATTTTCTCCGGACCCGGCATCCTGGGAGACACCTTTGATCCCGCCCTCGCTACCGTCGGCCTGAACGTGGTTACTTATGCGTTCGGAGCGCAAAGCGTCACCTTCAATGTGACCGTTGCCGCAGCTCCAAATCTTTCCGCGAATCCGAGCAATGCCTTCACCTCCCTGCTGAAGAGTTCGATTGTGCTCTCCGACAACGGAACGGCAGCGGGCATTGGCGGCGCGGAAATTCCGGCCTTCGACCCTGTCACAGACCTCGCCTTCGCCGCTTCCAATGCGGGGATCCAAGTGGTGAATCTAGCCAATCCCTCCGCTCCGGTCAGGCTGGCTCCGATTGATCCCATGGCGGCTCCTTACAATTTGCCGAGCCGGGACATCTCCCACGTTATCGTGAAAAATGGAGTGTTGGCGGTATCCATCGTCAGCGTCCCCAACACCAATCCTGGCACGGTGGCCTTCTTCGATCCGGCCACCCGGGCGCTACTCGGTTCCGTTACCGTGGGCGCCGTGCCAGATCAGTTGGTCTTTACTCCGGATGGCAGCAAGGTCCTAGTGGCCAATGAAGGCGAAAAAGAATTGTTTGCCACCAACCCCGGCAGTATCAATCCGGAAGGTTCCGTGACCATCATCAACGTTTCCGGCGGTTTCGCCGCTCCGAGCGTCCAGACTGCCACCTTCGCCGCATGGAACGGTCAGGAAGACCTCCTGCGATCCCGCGGTATCCGGGTTTTCCCCGGCAACTCCGCCACGGTGGACCTCGAGCCAGAATATGTCGCTGTGTCGCCGGATGGCCTGACCGCCATGGTCACCCTTCAGGAGGCGAACGCCATCGCGGTGCTCGACATCCCTACGGCAACCTTCACCGCGATCAATCCGCTCGGCCTGAAGAATTTTGCCAATGGGCAGGCCGATTACTCCGACCGCGACAGTTCCGCCAACGGCCAACTCATCAAGCTGATCCCTGCCATGCCGGCTTACGGGATGTTCATGCCGGACGCCATTTCCGCCTACCAGGCCGACGGTCAGACCTACTATGTTACCGCCAACGAAGGAGACGACCGCAACGACTTCACAGCCTCTGCCGACGCGGAGACGACCTCGGTCAATGCCACCAACTACGATTTGGACAACACCTTCTTCCCCACCGAAGGCGTCGCCGCCACCACCACCCCGACGGTGACAGCCGGAACCGGCCTGAAGGGCAATGCCCAGTTGGGCCGCCTCACTGTTTCCAATGTTCCCGGCCTGCGCGGTGACTTGGATGGAGACGGCGATGTCGATCGCATCCTGTCCTATGGCGGACGGTCGTTCTCGATCCTCGATGCCACCGGCAAACGCATCTTTGACAGCGGTGATGTGTTGGACCGCATCCTGACCACTCATTTCCCGTCGCTTTACGATGACGGCCGCAGCGACAACAAATCCGCCGAACCGGAAGGGGTCACGGTCTCCGTGATTGGGGGAAGGACGTATGCCTTCATTGGTCTGGAGCGCGCGCAGTCCGTGATTGCCTTTGATGTCACCGACCCGGCCAATGTGACCTTCACCACCCTTGCGACCCGGTCGGGTGACTTGAATCCCGAAGGTATGATGGTGATTCCCGCGGCAGACAGTCCGACCGGGATTCCGCTGCTCCTCGTGGCCAGTGAAGTTTCCTACACCCTGACCACCTTCGAACTGGTGCCGCAAACCCCTGCGCTGCAGCTTCAAATCCTGCACTACTATGGCGAAAGCGGCCTGCTGGGCCTGCAGACGGCACCGCTGATGGGGGCCATGATCGACCGGTTCGATGACCAATACACCAACACCGTGGTGATCGGCGAAGGCGACAGCTTCATCCCCGGCCCATGGCTCATTGGTGGGGCCGATCCTTCCCTGAACCGGGTGCTCCACACCGGCACCTTCACCACCGCCGCCGATACGACGGCCACTCCCATGGCGCAGGCGGACATCGCCATCATGAATGCTTTCGGAACCACCGTTTCCGCACTGGGCAATCATGAGTTTGATCTCGGTTCGCCGGTCCTGCAGGCGGCGATTGCGCCGGCCACCAGTGCCACTTTGGGCAACTGGGCCGGAGCCTTGTTCCCTATCATCACGGCCAACCTCGACTTCGGTCCGGACAGCTCGTTGCGCGCGCTCGCGGATTCCACCCTTGGCGGCACCCTTGGCAGCCCTCCCAATAATTACCGGGGCGCAGAAACCACGGCGATCCGGTCGAAAATCGCACCTTATGCCATCCGGACCATCGGCGGACAGAAAGTGGGATTTGTCGGAGCCACTACATGGAACCTCCTCACCAAATCCTCCCCGAATGGCACCCGTCCCAAGGACGATGCCAATGCAGCCACCAGCGATCTCCAGGAGGTAGCTGCGTATGTCCAAAATGCCGTCGATTCCCTTAAAGTCATTGGCGTGAACAAAATCATCATGGTGGACCAACTCGATGAACTCCAGCGCAACAAGGATTTGGCCCCACTCCTCACCGGAGTGGACGTCATGGTCGCCGGGGGCGGACATGAGCGCATGGGCGATGCCACGGATATGGCGGTCGCCTTCAATGGCCACGATGCGGATTTCATCGCCGATACCTATCCCATCGTCACTGCCGGTGCCGATGGCAAACCCACCCTCATTGTCACCACCGATACCGAGTATTCCTATCTGGGACGCCTCGTGGTCGATTTCGATGCTAATGGGGAACTGTTGCTGGGTACTCTCAATCCCGCGCTTAACGGGGCCTACGCGGCCACGCCAGCCATCGTGGAAGCCGTCTTCAACAACGGGCAAACGGCGGCCCAAATCGTGACCGCCAGCCCCATGGCGACCCGGGTCAAAGCCATCACCGAGGCTATCAACACGGTGATCCAGACCAAGGACGGTCTTGTCTATGGCTACACCAAGGTTTACATGGAAGGCGACCGCGTCTTCGGCCGCACCCAGGAAGTCAACCTCGGCGACATCACTGCCGATGCCAACGCGGCCAAAGCCAAGGCTGCTCTCGGCTTGTCCTCCGCCAACGCTGTATTCTCCCTGAAGAATGGCGGCGGACTCCGCGCTTCCCTTGGGTCGGTCGCTTCCGACGGTTCCAAAATTCCGCCGCTGGCCAATCCTCTCACCGGCAAGCCGGCCGGGGCGATCACGCGACTCGACGTGGAAAATGCCCTGCGCTTTGATAACAAGCTCGTCGTTTTCGACACCACCCCGACCGGGCTCCTTGCGCTGCTGAACTTTACCGCCGGACTCAGCAGTGGTCCCACCGCCCAAAACGGGGGGTATCCTCAAGTCGGGAACATCCGCTTCTCCTACGAGTTCAGTCGCCCTGCCGGTCAACGAGTCCGCTCCGCCGTCCTCATTGATGACAACGGAACGATCGTCTCTAAAATCGTGGAAAATGGTGCCGTCCTCCCCGGGGCTCAGGCCGTCATTCCCGTGGTGGCCCTCAACTTCACCGCCAACGGCGGCGATGGTTATCCGATCAAATACCTTGATCCCACCGCCACGCCTCCCAACCAGATCGTCAATCCCGAAACCAGCAACTTCCGGTTCCTCCTCAACGACGGCACGTTGTCTGCTCCGGTCGCGCGGAATTTGGACTTCACTGCGGCGGCGGTAGTTCCGGTCACTTCCATGGGTGAGCAACAGGCGTTCAGCGATTACCTGACGGTGCGGCATAACACTCCTGCCAAGGCCTACGACGTTGCGGATACCGTGGTCGCGCTCGACACCCGGATCCAGCAAATCCCGGCGCGGACCGATACTGTGCCGTTCAGCCCGGTTGAAATCTGGCGCTTGGCGAACTTTGGCAATACCTCGGGTTCAGGGGCTAATCAGGGTACGTTGGACGATGCTGACAGTGACAGCGCCAACAACCTCTTTGAGTTCGCCTTCGGGACCGACCCCACCAGCAACCTGACGGGGTCTGCCGAGCTGATTTACACTGGCACCTTCGCCGGAGGCGGTAGTCTCACGCTGCCTGGCCAGCCTCTCACCCAGTTTGAGGCGATTCCGAACAGCGTTGATTTCCGGGCGCTCTTCGTCCGCCGGAAGGACTATGTTTCCGCCGGGTTGACCTATATCCCGCAGTTCAGCACCGACCTCAGCAGCTGGCAGGACAGCACGACCATCCCGACGGTGCTGGCAGATGACGGCACCTACCAAGTAGTCAGTGCGCCATACCCCCGGTTTATTGCCGGGAGGAAAGCCCGCTTCTTCCGCATTATGGTCAATCTCGCCCCCTGAGTTTCCACCGCTGTCCCCGCCTTTCTGTCCAACCATACAATATCCGTTCCTCATGAAATGCCTACAACTCCTCCTCCCCATGGCGCTGCTGGGCGCGATACCAACAGCTCATGGTGCCATCGTCTACAGTGGGCTGCAGAATATAGCCATACCCTACACCTTCTCGGGAGTGTATGTGAATATTCAGACCCTGGGAACGAGTTTCAACCAACCGGCCGATTTTGATACTTCGCCATGGCTCAACCTCGATTTTGGCGGGGTGGACATCAGCAATGGAGTCTTGATCACTCCCATCGTGATCGGGGTTGGACTGGACCAGGTATCAAATCTCAGCGGTGGCTCGACCGTGGGACCAGCGGGCATCTTTGCTTCAGGACCCAATGCCAGCACCTCCCACCTGGGACCTGCGGTCGATCAATTCCAGTCCAACACGCCAGGCTATATCGGATTCTCCTTCAACGCCAGTCCGGCGGGACCCACCAATTATGGTTGGATGAGGATCAGCATAAACGATTCGGGCACGGGCAACGGAACGGTCCATGACTGGGCGTATGAAGATGTGGCGTCTACCAGCCTGCCGGCGGGGGTGCCAGAACCCACGGGCCTTGCCTTGATATTGTGGGGAATAAGCAGTGTCCTGCTCCGTCGCGCGCGGGCCAGTTGAGTTGCACCTGCCGGGTTGGGTTGTGCAAAGGCAGTTGCGACCGCGGGACCTCCTTGATCAGGCACGGACTTCCGCTTAGTGGCCAGACCAACCATTTGGCGCAACGGGGATGAGCACGGAGGGCAAATCAGGCGGGAGGGGAAGCCGCCTGCAGGCTGGGTACCAACTTGGCGCCACCGCCTGCCAGCGCCCACAGCACCTTCACCGCCTCAGCGGCCTGCTTTACGGCATGCACCCGGAAAATCTGCGCCCCGCTACTAACGCCCCGGGCCACGCAGGTCAGGGTTCCTGCATCCCGCTCCAACGGATCCGGCAGCCCCAGCACTTCGCCGATCACCGTTTTGCGGGAGACGGGAAGTAACACCGGCCTTCCAAAACGCTGCAGCCGCTCCAACTCCCGGTAAATGGTCAGGTTATCGTCCTGCTGTTTGGCGAAATCAATCCCCGGGTCCAACACCACCGACTCCCGCGGCAGTCCTGCTGACTGGCACAGGGCCAGCTTCTCCGTGAAAAACCGGTCCAGTTCCGCCATAATGTCAGGATAACCGACATGGGTGTGCCTTTCCTTCGGCAATCCCACACTGTGCATGATCAGCAGCGCGGCCCCGTGCGCCGCACACAGCCGGGCATTCCGGTCATCCGGCAGGGCTCCGATATCATTCAACAGATCCCCTCCCTGCGGCAGCACGGCCTGCACCACTTCCGGCCGCCAGGTGTTCAGCGACAACAACGGCGGCCACACCTGCGAGGCATCAAACGCCGGAGGCTGCTCCGCCACTTCCGCCCCCCAAGCCTGGTAGGCCGCCATAAAGGAGGTAAACCGCTGCACCTCCTCCTCCACCGAAATCGCCGCCCGGTTCGTCCTCGCGCTTTCCGCCCCGGCATCGATCACATCCGCCCCGTCCGCGGCCATCTGCTGCGCCATCCGCAACGCTGCACAGGGATCCAACGTGCCATCCCCGCAGAACGAGTCGTCATTGATGTTCACGATCCCCATGATCAAAGGCCGGCGGGGGAATGTCAGGATACGGCCACGGGCTTGCAGGAGCATGGGTATGAAGAAATGGAAGGTGAAATCCGGCAGGACAGGAGAAACGGTTCTCCAACTTTTGACGGGTAACCCGGAAGTCCTCCAAAGCAACGCCCGATCATGGCGCTGCTGCCTGTAACACGGCTGGGCCCTTGAGCGGCAATTGCATTGGGCATAACCAAGTAGTACTGTTCCGCCGGTCAGTAATGTGGTGCGATCCACCTTTCACTGGCCGAAACCAGGAAACGCCCCCCTCCCGAAAAACCGACGGATTGCCTGAGCATGGCGTATCCATCGGGAGGTTGAACACGCCACTGATCCATCCGACCATCCCGTTCTCAAATCGCATGCCACTCTAAACGATGACTCCCTCAAGGGCCCAAGCGTCATTCACCATCTGCCACCTGCTCCAATCCCCGGTAGTGATCCCCGGTTTGCAATCCATGGTATGACTGAGCGCCGGCAAGGCAGCCAGGTCCTGCTGGACGGGAAGCGGGGAACCGGAGGCCAGTATGATTGCGAGGCATCAAGAGCGCTGATTCATTGAAGGGAAGGCTCTTTCCTATCACCCCGGAATCGATAAGTCACGCGCCAATTCTTCCAAGGGAAGGGCTTTGCTAGTCCATCGATACGAGGCGGCGCTGGCGGTGTTCAAACCGGGCCAGCTCGGTGAACCCGCAGGTTTCGGCAAGGGCGAGGGCTTCGGGAAAGGCGCGGCCGACCTCCTCCGGGGCGTGGGCGTCCGAATTGATGGTGAGGGGCACTCCGGCGGCAGCTGCCAGGCGGAGGAATTCCGGGGCAGGATACATTTCGGCCACGGGTTTGAAGAGACCGGCGGTGTTGATCTCGATGGCCACATTGGCCTCGACGCAGGACTGCACGGCGGGTTCATAATAGCGGTGCAGATCGCCCGGGGGAAGGTGCTTGAATTTCTTCACCAGGTCCGGGTGAGCCATGATGTCGAAAAACCCGGAACGGGCCGCCTGACCGAATAACAGCCAATACCGGTCCCAGGCTTCCTCCACCCCATAGTGGCTGAATCGGGCCACTTCCGCCGGGTTGTCGAAATTCCAGTCGCCCAGGTAATGGACGCTGCCGATCAGATAGTCCCACGAAGCGCGTTGGGCGAGGGATTCGATCCAAGCTTCCCCGCCTTCCAGCCAGTCCACCTCCAGTCCCAGCCGGATGGGCAGGGCGGGGCAGGCGGCGCGGGCCTCCTCCACCGCTTCGAGATAGCGCGGGAATTCACTGTCCAGCATGCGCCAGTCATCGAATAGCTGTGGCATGGGACTGTGGTCGGAAAAACCGATTTCCGGCAAACCCTGTTCCAAGGCGCGCCGCGCATAATCGACCGGCCAACCAGTGGCGTGGCGGCATAGGGGCGTGTGGAGATGATAGTCGGCAGGCATGTGGGTAAGCTGGCAGCCATGGCGGCAGCGCAGAAGGGCATCATGCCGCCACCCACGCGGGAAGCCAAGCGAAAGCCTGCAGGATGGTCTGGTCTTCCAGTCCGCAAAGGTCTGCCCAATCCTTGAAAGGCATTTCCGTTTGGTCCAGGCAGAGCAACTCAGCCCATGAAACCGAGGTTGCGGTTGGCGAAACGGTGCAAGTTGGGGAAGACCACATCGAGTTCCGATTCCCCAAGGCCGAACCAGCGCGACAGGGTGGCGGCATATTCATCGGTGCTGGTGCTGGGAAGGAAGCGCCCGGTGGCCCCGGTGCCGGAGTCGGTATCGTCTGGTCCGCCCAATTGCTGGATGGGGAACGTGCCATAAACCTTGCCGCCGGAAACGGCCCCGCCCATCACCATGTGGTGGCTGGACCAGGCATGGTCGGTGCCGAGGCCGTTGGATTTGAAGGTGCGGCCGAAATCACTGATGGAGAAAGTGGTGACCTTCTGAGGAATCGTGAGGGCCTCGGTGGCGGCGTAGAATTTGGCCATGGCCCGGCTGACGGATGCCATGAGGTTGTTGTGGGCCAGCGGCTGATCGCCGTGGGTATCGAAACCACCAATGGAGCAGAAAAAGATCTGGCGCCGCATGCCCAGATAGGAGCGCTCCGCGATGATGCGCGCGATGGTATGGAGCTGCTGTTCCAAGCCTGATAGATTGCTATAGGCGGCCACGGTGGCTGGAATTCCAAAAGCAGAATTGATCGCGGTGCCGATGGCGGCATCCGGATTGCCCGTGGTCAGGCGGGTCAGCGCGGTGGAGAGGGAAGCGCCATTGAGCAAGGCCCGCTCATTGATATTGCGGAAATCGCGCAGCGTCAGGTTGGTGCGTTCGGCATCCAGCAGGGGATCGCCGCCGAGGCCGGGGTCGCGCAGGATTTTGTCCATCAGGGTTTTCCGGGCCCCGCTGTAATTGGTGAACGTGACGGCGCCGCCCGTGCTGACCTGGAATTGATTCACAATATCGCCGACCTCCCAGGTGTTGCTGCCGGCCATGGAGACACTCATGGAAATGGAGCCGGAGGGGATACCCTGATGGATCAGTTCCTCCTTCATTTTATCGATGGTGCGGCCGCCCCAGCCGGTGCGGCTGATTTGGTCGGGCACTGAGGTCATCCATTCCGTGACCTGATCATTGTGGGAAAAAAGTTGGGGCGGTTTGCGGCGGGTGCCAGCGCGGTACTGGGCCCGGGTCATCGGTTCCACGAGGGTGCCGACTCCAGGGAGGAAGGCGAGTTTTTTTTGATTATAGAGCGACTGCACTCCACTCATTGCGTTATGGACCGCATAACCGGTATCGGCCACGCCGGTCAGAGGGACGCCGTAATAAGAGTTGGGATTGGTGGCCCCGTTGAGGAGAGGTCGGGCCGTTGCCTCGGCGGCATCGCGCCACAGAGCCAGCCGCTGACCACGGATGTTGCGGTAATTGTCGTAGCGCTCCTGATCCCATGGAATCAGCATGTTGCTGGCGTCATTGCCGCCATTCATGAAGAGACACACCAGCGCTTTGTAATCCGTGACGTTGGTGGCCGCGACGGCGTTATTGAGCAACCGCAGATCGAACAGGGCATTGGTGGCACTGATGCCCAGGCCAAGTCCGGCAGCATTCCGCAGGAAGGAGCGGCGGGAAAGGATTTCGCGGGAGGTCATGGCGATAACGGAATGGGGAGTTACGGGAAACGGAATGGGAGTGCGGGCCGCGGGATGGAGAATTACTTCTGGATCGCAAATTCGGGACACATCGAGAAGAGGTAGAGCGCCTCCCCGAGCCGGTTCATTTTGTCAGCATCGGTGGTGGCGGTGATGGTGCCCAGGTAATTGACCAGCAGCGTGCGCAGGTTCGGTGTCATTTGGCCCGGCATCAGCATGGTGGCGATATGATCGGTCAGGTTGCCGGCGCTGGCTGCGAGGGCGCGTTCGTTGGTGAGATCAAGTTTGATTTCCTTCAGGACGGAGCCGCCATAGCTGTAACCCTGTCCGTAGGAGAAAGGGCTGCCGGTATTGCCGGTTGATGAGTTCCGGCGGGTGAGATCATAGAACCAGTTCACGGTGGTGATGGCGCTGGTCTCGCTGGTGATTTGGAATTCTGGGCTGTAGAGACCGGCGTTTCCGGTATTGCCGAGGAAGACGTAATCCGGCTCGTAGAAGTTGAAGACGGTGGGGGATTGCAGGGGATTCTGTTGGAAAGGAGTCCGGGTGCTGCCCATTTCCCATACGTGGCGGAAATTGTTGCCGGTGCTGGAGAGCGTCCACTTCACCGCGTCCGTGCCAAGCGCAGCGATGACTCCGGTCTGCTGGTAATAACGATTACCGGTCAGGGCTCCCCCATTGGTATTGGGGAGGGCACTGCCTCCGGGGGTGCCTGGAGCATCCCGGCGGGCGCTGGTGATCGTGATCCAGGCACCGTTCAATTCCGCAGCCGTATCGGCCAGCGGGGCCCGGGCCAGCGGCACTCCATTGGCCGTGAACAGGTAGAGCCCATTTTCGGGAGAGTTGGTATCGCCATTGGCATCCACCACCAGACCACCGGCAGGAGGGGCCGTCTGACGGCGCAGCAGGATCAGATTTCCCGGGGCCACCACAAAACTGAAGGTGGTGTCCGTGGAAGCCGTGCCCGTACCATCCGGATCAATTACATCATCAAGGTAGGAGGAGGTGACGGTCTCCAGGGTGCCGCTGGTGTAGACCACATCGGCCGAGCGGAGCGGTCTGGTGAGATCGAGGTTCTTACTGGGGGAGAAGATGGCCACGCCGAGGTCGGTGGAATGGCTCCAGGTTGTTTCCGCGTGGCTGTAGCCCCGGAAGGCGCGGATCATCTGGGTGGCGCGCAGTACGGGCTCCTTGAGTTTACCGAAGCCGGGTTGATAACGAGGGGATTGGTTGCGGGCTTCCGGATCCAGCAGGATGGCACGCATCACGGCCTTCATGTCGCCGCGGACGCCACTGCCATTGTCGGCAAAGGCACTGGCGGCGCGGTAAACGTATCCCGGGCTCGGGTTGGCGGTGACCATCCGCTGGATCAGCTGTCGGCAGACAAAGGGGCCCACGTTCGGATGATGGAAGATGACATCATGGCTGGATTTCAGCTCCTCATCGCAGCTCAGAATAGTCGGCGTGGCATTGGCCGGGAGGATGGCGTTTTCCAGCAGGAGTTTTTCACCGGTATCGTGGTCGGCCGTGCGCACTGTCATCGGACTGATGTAATTGGCGCTGCCCCCGGTGCCGTAACTCCAGCCGGTAAAGGTGTGGGCATACCCGACCACGTTATCCTGCCCATAGGTTGGCAGGGGCAGACCATTGGCATCCAGCACCAGACTGCCGTCAGGATGCAGCCGCTTCAGGCCGATGGAAAAAAGCTGCAGGATTTCGCGGGCGTAGTTTTCGTTGGGGATGTAGCCGGTGCTGAGATTGGGTTTTTTGTTGCCCAGCATATCGAGATACCGGCCCATGGTGGGATTCAGGGTCAGCCGCTCCAGCAGAGTGCGGAAGTTCCCCAGCCCGTGGTAGTAGAGCAAGTCATAGTATTGGGCCATGGCACGGGCTTTTTCGTCAAGAGGGCCGTCTTCGGAAGCGACCAGAATCTGGCTCAGCGCGAAAGCCATGCGGTGACGCACCTGCTCCGGGGCCTTGCAGGCGACCTTCCACCAGGCACGCCAGATTTCGCCGGAACTCTCGGTCACGGCGCCATCCGGATCGACTCCAGTGCGCGGGTAGCGCTGGTAGTAGTCCTTGATAAAACTGGAAAGAGGCCCCGAACCGTTGTAAAAAGTGGTGCCGGTATTGGGGCGCCGGCGGGAGCTGGTGACTCCAGTATAAACTGTCCCAGGGAGGAGCGGTTGGAGCACGACGGTCTCGGGATCGATGCCAGGATTCATGGACAGCTGATCGTCCAGCCACTGAACATAACCACGGGACTGCACTGCTTCGACACTATCCGGATCATACCCGCCAAAAGGAGCGAGGTCGGTGGCTCCGGTGGTGCGGGCTCCGTCCGCATCGTGCCGGGCGCCGAAGGTGGCCTGTTGCAGGAAGCGGACGATCTCCTTTTTGCGTTGAGTGGCATCTGCAGGCAGAGCCAGTTCGGCGGCTGGCGGTGCCGCCGGCGGGGTGAAGAACTGGGTTCCCACCGCCGGCTGGAAAAAGCCTCTGATTTCACCATTGGGATAATTGCTGGTGTGCAGATTGATATAGCAACTGCCAGCTTCAATTGAGGCAATCACGTCCGATGCGGTGTGATTGCCGGTGGCGGCAAAAGTCCAGTGGCGGATCCCGGAGGAGTCCGGCATTTCATCATCAATATCAAAGATAATGGCGCCGTTCGGACCGGGCACGGGCCGATTGTCATGCAGATGCTGGGAAATGATCGGGCCCGTCAGGTTGCTGTAGGTGAAGGTGAGTTCCGCCGCGGTCTTCCCTTCGTTGACAAAGAGGATGGCAGAGCCGGTGCCGAGGGTGGCGGCACCCGCCTGGGGGGTCATGTTGGCGATATACAAGGTGCCATCCGGGGTGGCGGCCGCCGGTGGGGTGTAGGGACTGAGGGCCCAGCCGGGCACGATTTCCGAGGGACTGGTGCCGCTCTGGCCGGGTTGGAGCCAACCGACCGAGAGGTGGTCCGGTCCGGTGCTTTCCCGGCGCAGAACTTCAAAGTAATAACGCTGACCGGCATTGAGGCGGGCTTGCAGGGAGCGCTGGCCGGGCAGGGTGGACCAGGTGCCGGGCGCCAGCCCGCTGTTTGCCACCCATGAACGCTTGAGGCGCTGGCCGGGCTCTTCCGACGAGCTGAGCCAAAATTCAGCGGTCTCGTCGCCGGTCAGGAAAAAGGTGTAGTTGCCGGAAACCGGGGCGGTCAGGTAACCGCGCATGCGGTCTCCGAATTGCTCGCCCGAATCCGAGGGGGCCGCGAGTGAGGTCAGGGGGTGCGTGGAAGACGGCGCGGTGGACAGGGGCAGGGAAGCGATACCGGAACCGGTCAGACCAGTCCATATTTCCCGGGTCAGTCCGCCACCTCCATCCAGCACGAGGATGGCGACTTGGAACGAACCACTGCCTTGGATATTGGTTCCGGTGATGTTGGCGATGGCCAGACCGGCGGGAGCGGTGGTGACGCCGGAAATCAGACCACTGGCGGGATCAAGGCTCAGGCCGGCCGGCAGGCCGTCGGCGGCATATGAAGTGGCCACTGGATTGCTGCTCACCTGGTAGGAAAATGGGGCATTGCGCAGGGCAAATGCATACGGTGCGCCGGTAAGAACCGGCGTGGCCACCGCGGCGGGTACGGAAGGATCACAGGTGAATGCGTTGAAGGGGATCAACGATTTGGTGCCGTTGGGCAAGGTCCAGGAGAACCGGATGCGGGAGGCCGTCGGGGTCGTGGCGCTTTCACGGTAATCCAGCCGGAGATCCACCGGGACTCCGGCCGTGAAGGTCAGCGGGGAGTTGAGCAGCGTCGTGGAACTGGAAAATTCCGTGAGGGGAGTGGTGGTGCCGCTCCATTGGGAAATGCGGGTGCTCCCATTGACTGCCAGCACCGTGCCCCGGTCTGCCTGCACATGAAGAATATAGGCGCCACTGGCGGGTGGGATCAGTTTCCCTTCCCAGCGGATGGACCAGGAATCGGGCGCCGTCAGACCGGTCCCCGCAGGAGGGCCTGCGCCCCAGTCAAAATCAATCGGCCCATCCACCCGGGTCAGCTTGAGCTGGGCTGGGGCGAAGTTTAAATTGGTTGCCGGGAAAACGGGGTAGGTGGTTTCCTCGGTATTATAATAACGTCCGATCAATCCCGCACGGGCATCATCAAGATAAGCCGTCGCCGATGACAGGGAGCCGACAGTGTAGCCCGCCCCCGGCGCGATGGTCAGCGTCAGCGACTCCCTGGCTTCCGCTACGCCGTCCGCAAGGGGAGTCACCGTCACTGTGGCCGCATTCACCCCCATGGGGAAGGTGGCGATGCCAGAGAGGGGGAGGAAATCGCTGCCTGGGGTCGCCGTGCCGCTGATCGTATAAGTTACCGTGACCGGGTTCAGATTCCCGGAGCGGATGAACTGAAAAACCACGGGTTTGAGGCCGGCTTCGGTTCCCTGGGAGATGCGGCAAGTAAGGTTGATCCGGTTATCCAAAGCCAGTTGCCCCACCACGCGCTCCATGTCCGTGCGTCCATCTCCATCGGTGTCGGAAAGCAGACGGTCCGTCCCCGCTTTGTTTTCTTCCCAGTCGGTCACCCCGTCAGCGTCCGAATCGATATCCTGCACGACCATGCGCATGAATTGAAGCGAACCGGAACGGGGGCAGACACAGTTCAAGGGGTTACCATCACCCACCACCGCCGCGCCTTCGTCCACCCAGGGACCGCTCAGGGTACTGGCAATTTGAAGCTGATATTGTTTGCCGGCCTGGGTCGCCCACTCGGTGCGGAGCCCGGCAATTTCATGGGTCACGCCACTGAAATCCAAGCGGTCTGCGGGGTTCCGGGGATTCGTCCCGGCAGCATTCTCCTCACGATTGGTCTGGCCATCGCCGTCGGTGTCAGCCTCGGCACTGGTCAGACCGGGGTAGAGGCTTTCATAAACATCACTGAGTTCATTGTGATTCTGGTCCACCCCCAGCATTTTGGCATGGGAACCCTCGCCGTGGGCATAAAGCCCCGAGGCGGACAGCAGGCACAACAGCGCCGCCACAGACCGGACACTTAAACGGAAAAGAGGAGGAGTCGCCTTCAATATCAAGCAGGGGCCATGCACGCCTTCCGGGAAAATTGCTCAATCTTTACGGATTAACGTTATAATTACTATAAATTATATCTGGCTGTCTTCTCCCGTGGCAAGGATTTTTTCCAAACATTGCGTAAAAGTCATTTCCCGGCCCCTGCACAGCCCGTCTTTTGCGGTCGACTCACGGCCCCGTGATTTTGAGGATTGGCTGATCTTCCTGCCGTCGACTCTGAAAAAAGGACAGGCATGGTTCCTTATCGGAATCCATGCCTGTCTGGGTGCGCTTCGCGATCCGCAGGAAACCTTTGCTACGCTAGGGAATTCGCCCGGAGGATTTGGGCCAGCACGTAGGGTAGAATGCCTCCGGCCCGGTAGTAATCGATCTCGATTGGAGTGTCGATGCGCACGATGACCGGGATATCGAACTCCGGACCTTCCACCGGGGTGACGCGGAGTGTGGCTTCGGACATGGGTTTGAGGTAATTGGACACTCCCAGCAGGCTGAAGGTGGCACCAGACTGATCCTTCACCTTGTCGTAGTCGTCCTTGTGTTTGAAGTTGCAGGGCAGGACGCCCATGCCGACGAGGTTGGAGCGGTGGATGCGCTCAAAGGACTTGGTGATGACGGCTTTCACTCCGAGGAGGCTGGTACCTTTAGCGGCCCAGTCGCGGCTGCTGCCCATGCCATAGTCTTCCGCTCCGATGATGATGCTGGGGATGCCGGTAGCCATGTATTGGATGGCGGCGTCGTAGATGGACATTTCCTCACCGGAAGGCTGGAGCAGGGTATGCCCCCCCTCTTTGCCGCCCACCATCAGGTTTTTGATCCGGACGTTGGCAAAGGTGCCACGCGTCATGACCCGGTCATTCCCGCGGCGGCTGCCGTAACTGTTGAAGTCAGCCTGGGTGACACCGTGGTCCCCGAGGAACTTACCGCCTGGGCTGTCTTTTTTAATGGCTCCGGCAGGGCTGATATGATCCGTGGTCACGCTGTCGCCAAAAATGCCAAGGGGGCGTGCGCCGTGGATTTCCTCAATGTCCCGCGGGTCCATGGAGAAGGCGTCAAAGAACGGCGGTTCCTGAATGTAGGTGGAATCCCGGTCCCATTCGTAGACCAAACCCACCGATCCCGGGATCTCGTTCCACTTCGGATTTTGTTCCGCAAAATCCGTATAAAGTTTCTTAAAGACTTCAGGACTAAGGGCCGACTTCATTTCTGCCGCAATCTCCTCATTGGTCGGCCAGAGGTCTTTAAGGAACACTGGTTGCCCTTCCGGATCAGTGCCAAGCGGGGTGGTGGCAAGGTTGATGTCGACGGTGCCAGCCAGCGCGTAGGCGACCACCAGCGGGGGAGACATCAGGAAATTGGCCTTGATGCTCTGATGAACGCGGGCCTCGAAATTCCGGTTCCCGGACAGCACACTGGCCGCGATCACATCCTGCGCTTTGACCACGTCCTCAATTCCTTTATCCAGAGGCCCGGAGTTCCCAATGCAAGTAGTGCAGCCGTAACCGACGGTTTGGAACCCGAGTTTGTCCAACTCAGCCTGCAGCCCGGTCTTCGTCAGATAATCAGTCACCACCCGGCTGCCTGGCCCGAGGCTGGTTTTTACACTGGGTTTGATGGTCAGCCCGCGTTCGTTGGCTTTTTTCGCGAGCAGTCCGGCAGCCAGCATCACGCTTGGGTTGCTGGTGTTGGTGCAACTGGTGATGGCCGCGATGAGGACAGAGCCGTGGGTGATCAAGTCTTTCACGCCGTCCTTGCTGTCCACCGTGACCGTGTAGGAAACGATCGGGGTATTCTGGTCCATCACGTCCGCGGTGACATCCTTGGCCTTGCCATAGCCATCGGGGGCAGGGGCGATCAGGAGAGATTCGAACTGCTGTTTGAGGCCGGCTACATTGATGCGGTCCTGAGGGCGTTTCGGCCCGGCCACGCTGGGTTGGATACTGGCCAGATCCAAATCAACAATTTGCGTAAAATCCAACGCATCCCGTTCAGCAGGAATGCCCCACAGTCCCTGCGCCTTATAATAGGCTTCCACGACTTCGCAATTTTCGGCGGAGCGCCCGGTGCCGGCAAGGTATTCCACCGTGATTTCATCGATCCCGAAGAATCCCATGGTCGCGCCGTATTCGGGCGCCATGTTGGCGATGGTAGCGCGGTCCGGCAAGCTGAGCGCCTTGGCGCCGGGGCCGAAGAATTCCACAAATTTACCCACCACCTTCGTCTTGCGGAGGAGTTCGGTGACCCGCAGCACCAGATCGGTCGCAGTTACGCCGGGCAGCAGGGCGCCGTCCAAGTAAACGCCGACCACTTCCGGGACCAGGAAGGTGACCGGCTGGCCCAGCATGCCGGCCTCGGCTTCGATGCCGCCCACCCCCCATCCCACGACGCCCAATCCGTTGATCATGGTGGTGTGCGAATCGGTGCCGACCAGAGTATCAGGATAGTAAATACCATCCTTATCCAGCACACACTTAGCGAGATACTCCAAATTCACTTGGTGGACAATCCCGATCCCGGGAGGCACCACCTTGAAGGTATCGAAGGCCTGTTCGCCCCACTTCAAAAACTGATAGCGCTCGCGGTTGCGGTGGAATTCCAAATCCAGATTCCGCTGCAGCGAATCGCTGGTCCCGGCAAAATCCACCTGAACACTGTGGTCCACCACCAGATCCACCGGGACGAGCGGCTCGATCATTTTGGGGTTTTTGCCCATCCGGGCCACGGCGCTGCGCATCGCGGCCAAATCCACGAGGAGCGGCACTCCGGTAAAGTCCTGCAAAACGATGCGGGCCACCACGAAGGGGATTTCGTACTCGCCGGGGGATTTGGCGTTGTAGCCCGCCAAATTCTTCACATCGGCCTCCGTCACCTTTTTGCCGTCACAATTACGTACCAGCGACTCGAGGACGATCCGGATGGAAACGGGCAACCGGCTCAGATGCGGCGCCACTCCCGACTCCGCCAGCGCGGGCAGGGAGTAAAATTTTCCTTCAAGACCAGACGTCGTTTTGAATGTGCGGAGGGTATTCACTGGGGATGGATGCAATGGATAAAAAAGCGGCTGATTTCAGCGTGAAACATAGTCAAAACCAGCACAGACCGTCCGGCAAGCGCATCACGTGCCAGAAATTCAGAAAAACCGGTCCATTCAAAGAGCTTGCCGGACCCGTCCGCGGCGAACGAGCGCAACACGGCAAAGCCGGAATTAAGCCGGAAAGAAGAGAATAAAGTGGCTGGCCTGAAGCAATGCCGCCGTTTTTCCACTCGACACCGGGCAGGGCGGGGTCCTTTTACGGAGGAGCGGCGTTATTGTGATGCCGTTGCCTGATTGTTCCTTATGATGAAACGCCTTGCCTACACGTCTCCTTCGTTCGCTGCCCAACTCCGCCGGCTGGACCGGCGGCATGTGCCATCCGCGGAGTTGTCGTCCTATGTGGCGGGAATCATCGCGGAGATCGTCAAGGACGGCGACAAGGCCCTGCTGGGGTTTGCAGAGAAATTCGATGGCACGCAGCTGTCGGCCAAAACCTTGGCAGTGAACCCGGCGGAGTGGGAGGCGGCCTCGGCATCGGTTCCGCCGAAGGTGAAGCGGGCGCTGGCCCTCGCCCACAAAAATGTCCTGGCCTTCGCGAAAAAGGGACTGCGCAAAAACTGGTCGATGAAAAATGCCCAGGGCGCAGAGGTGGGTGAGGTGTATCAGCCGTTCCAACGTGTCGGGATTTATGTGCCCGGCGGCACCGCCCCGCTGATTTCCACCGTGATCATGACCGTGACGCTGGCCCAGGCGGCCGGGGTCCCTGAGATCGTGGTCTGCACGCCCTGCGACAAGGCCGGGCAGGTGAATGCGGCCATGCTGCACGCGCTCAAACTGGCGGGAGCCACGGAGATTTACAAGGTGGGGGGAGCTCACGCGATTGCTGCCCTCGCCTTCGGGACGAAGACGATCCGGCCGGTGGACAAGATCATGGGTCCCGGCAATAAATTTGTGGTGGAGGCCAAACGGCAGCTTTTCGGAGCGGTGGCGATCGATCTGCTGCCCGGCCCCAGCGAGATCATGGTGCTGGCCGATGAGACCGCCAATCCAGCCTTTATTGCCTCGGATCTGCTGGCACAGGCGGAACACGGCAAGGACAGTCAGGTGCTCCTGGCCACCACTTCGGCGGAACTGCTGGATGCGGTGGAGCGTGAAGTGGCCAACCAGCTTTCGATGCTGCCGCGCGCTGATATTGCCACGGAATCCCTGAAAACCGGCGGCACCCTGGTGCTGGTGAAGGATCTGGATCAGGGCATTGCCCTGGCCAATGCCTGGGCACCGGAGCATTTGAGCCTGGTGGTGAAAAACGAAAAACCGGTCTTGCCGCAATTGCGCTCGTCCGGCGCCATTTTTGTCGGCCACTACAGTCCGGTCGCAGTGGGGGATTTTCTGGCCGGCCCCAGCCACACCCTGCCCACAGGCGGAGCCGGCAAGTCCTTCCCGGGCCTGACGGTGGATCTTTTCCAACGCCGCACCAGCATTGTGAAGCTCAGCGCCAAGGCCTTGGAAAAGTCGGCTCCGGTGGTGGAATTGTTTGCGGAAATCGAAGGCCTGGCCGCGCACGGCCGGTCGGCCACCCTCCGCGTGGGCGGCCACATTTAAGTTCTGAGGGGCATCCGGAGAGGGGGGGCAATGCGATGAGCCCCAAACGTGAAAAACCCGTGTCATCTCTATCATCCGTGCTATCCGTAACCGCCTTACCCCTGCCTTCCCGATGAAGAAATTAACGACGGCCGCGCTTTTTCTGACCAGTCTTTGCTGGTCGGGCCGGGTCGAGGCGCAGCCGCCGGCTCCAGCCAACCCGGTGGGTAGGCTGGCCGATTATCAGCAGGCCACCGCGGCCCTGCGGGATAAGTTGCCCGAAGTGGCGATCCTCAAGCTGCGCCGGATGATTGACGGAGGGAAGCTGAAACCGGACCAGCATGGACCGGTCCTTCTGCTGCTGGCGGAAGCGCTGGTGCGGGCAGGCCGGGCGGGAGAGGCCCTGACAGTGTGTCAGCAGGAGGCCTTGAAGGAGTCGCCGGAAGCACGGTTCTGGCAGGCCCAGGCCGAGGCTCGCATAGGCCGGTGGCGCGAGGCGGAAGCCGGATTCTCCGAACTGGGCAACGTCCGGGATTTTCGTTACGCGGCCGAGACCGCCTTTTCGCGCGCCGCGATGCTGGGCGCCCTGGGCGATCTCGAGCGGGCCGGGCGGGTGCTGGCAGCGCTGCGTCAACCCGCCGGCACCGGGACTGCCGAACGCGCCATATTGTGGTCGGCGGAATTGATGCTGGCCGCAGAACGTCCTGCGGAAGCCGCCGCGCTGCTGGAGGAAAGCGCGCCAGGGGGACGCAACACCGCCGAACGGCAATATCTGCAGGCCAAGATTGCGCTATTGTCAGGAGATGGGGCCAATGCCGAAGGATTGTTCACTGTATTGGCTGCCGATGAATCAACCGCGTCAGCCCGTCTCCAGCAGGCCGCCCGGCTGGGCCGGGCGTGGGCTCTGCGGGTTCAGGGGAAAAAAGACGAGGCGCTGCCAGTATTGCGCCAGGTGGTAACCGCGGTGCCTACCCCATCCGCCGACGTGCTCGACCGCGCCTTCCAGGAACTGGAGGTCCTGAACGATCCACCCACCGAGGAGATCCAGACTTTTTTGAATGCCCTGGCCGCAGGTTCAGATCCTGGGCTTAAAATCCGGTCGCGTCTTGCCTTGGCGGCCGCCTTGGAATCGCTGGCAGAGGCCGCCCCGGCCGATGCCGCATGGGCCGCGATTTCCCGGGATTTTGCGGATCATCCGCTCAGGTCGTCCGCCTTGCTGCGGCAGGCCCAATATCTTATCGGACAAAAGCGCCGCGCCGAAGCCCAGCCGCTGCTGCTACAATTGCGCACCTTGTCGCCTTCACCGGCGGTGGCTGCGTGGACCGCCTGGGCATCAGGTCAGGCGGAATACGACGCCAAGGCCTACCGGGCCGCGTCCGGATTTTTCAAGGAAGCCTCCGCCAAATCTCCCGACCTCCCCGTGCGGGCAGCAGCCTCCTACAATGCCGCCTTGGCCGAACTCCAGTCCGGCAATGCCAACCCCGCGAAGAGCCTGGCACTGATCGACGGATCCCCCTTGGCCGAATACCAGATGGCCGGCGCGGAGTTTCATTTGGAACGGGCTCTGCGCATGGCTTCGCTGGGGCAGGAGGAAGCCGCCGCAGGGCTGGCCGCCTTTGCGGAAAACCTTCCGGACCATCCCCGGCGGTTCGATGCCCTGATCGCTCTCGCCGAAGTGGCCCTGCGCAGCGATTCCCCCCGGACGGATGAAGCGGTCCGGCAGCTCGCGGCCGCCCGGGAAGCAGCCCGCGAACCGTGGCAACTGGAACGGGTGGCCCTGCTGGCCTGTTACGTCGCGGAGGCCGCCCAGGGCCCCGAAGCCCTCGCCACCAAGGGACAGCAATTCCTCACGGATTACCCGAAGTCCGCCGCTGCCACGGATCTCCGCATGAAGCTGGCGCAGACCGCCTATCAACGCGAAAATTTCAGCGGCGCCCGCCAGCTGTTTGACGCCATCGCGGAGGGCGATCCACTCCATCCCCTCGCGGAAGCCGCTCTTTTCTGGGCCGGCCGTGCCGCCCTCCTGACCATGGAGCCGACCGCCGACCAGCAGGCCGTGGTTTTGTGGGAAAAAGTTGTGGCGAAGGGAGGCCCTCTCAAATGGCAGGCCCGTCTCCAGGAAGCCCTGCTCAATCAGCGCCAGCGCAAACCCGCTGCCGCCCTCCAGTTGCTCGACGAACTCATCGCGCCCGCCGCTACGCCCCCGCCGGATGACACCACCCGCTGGCAGGCCCTCAGCGTGCGCGGGGAAATCCTCGCCGCCCCGGCCATGAAGCCGGAAGAACAGGCGCTGGGCCTCGCCTCCTTTGATCAAGTAATCGGTTCCCCCGGCCTCCCCCCCGGGTGGCTGCGCCAGACCTTGGTGCGCAAGGGCGTCTGCCTCGAAGCCCTGAAACGCCCGGACGAAGCCCTCGAAGCCTACTACGATGTCCTCGCCAATCCTCCGGAGTCCGCTCCCGGTGGCGGGGTGGCGGATGATTATTGGTTCCACCGCGCCGGGGATAAAGCCCGCCGCCTGCTCGAAGGCGCACGAAAATACGAGGAAGCGATTGAGATTGCCAAAAAGTTGGCCAAAGCTCCCGGCCCGCGAGGCCGTGCCGCTGCGGAATTGGTGGACGAGCTTGCCTTGAAATACGGCATCTGGACCAGCAGTCCTTAGGCCGCCGTACTTCGTTGGTCCACCCTCTTTCCCATGTCACACGTCAAGCTCTTTATCCCCGGTCCCGTCGAAGTCAGTGCCAAAACCCAGCAGGCCATGATCCAGCCGCTGATGGGCCACCGCAGCAAGGATTTCCAAGCCCTCTACGAACGGATCATGCCCGGCCTGAAGACGATCTTCGGCACCGCCCAACCGGTCTTCCTCTCCACTTCCTCCGCCTGGGGCGTGATGGAAGGTTCGATCAGGAATCTCGTCACCAAAAAGGTCCTGAACTGCTGCTGCGGGGCTTTTTCGGACAAATGGTATGATGTCTCCCTCGCCTGCGGCAAACAGGCCGAAGCCCTCAAGGTCGCCTGGGGCCAGCCAATCACTCCGGAAGCGGTCGATGAACGGCTTGCCACCGGCGAATTCGACGCCATCACCCTCGTGCATAACGAAACTTCCACCGGCGTGCTCAGCCCGCTGAAGGAGATCGCCGCGGTGGTGAAAAAATATCCCGGCGTCAGCCTGATCACCGATACCGTCAGCAGTTTCAGCACCGTGCCGATCGATTTCGATGAACTCGGCCTCGACGTGATGCTCCTCGGCACCCAGAAGGCGCTCGCCCTCCCGCCCGGCATGGCCCTTTTCGCGATCAGTGAGGCCGCCCTCGCCAAAGCCGCCACCGTCAAAGACCGCGGTTATTACTTCGACTTCGTGGAGTTCCGTAAGAATGCGGACAATTTCATGACTCCCAGCACCCCGGTCATCCCGCTGATCTTCGCCCTCGAAAGCAAACTCGAGGACATCTTCGCCGAAGGTCTGGAAAATCGCTACACCCGCCATGCCCAGCTCAATGACATGGTCCACGCCTGGGTGCGGAAACACGGCTTCGACTTTTTTGCGCCGGAAGGTTACCGCTCCAAGTCGCTCACCTGCGTCCAAAACAGCAAGGAAATCGACACCGCCAAGCTGGTCTCCCTGATGAAGAAAAACCACCTCATGGCCATCGACGGCGGTTACGGTAAAATCAAAGGCACCACCTTCCGCCTCAGCAACATGGGCGACGAAACGGAAACCACCATCAACGAATTGATCGCGGCGCTCGACGACTCCATGGCCAAGCTGTGAAGGCCTGCCAAGGATGCTGACGGGGCCACGGATGGCGCGGATGGATTCAGGAAGAGGCCGGGCAAAACGCCCTCCGCGCCTGCCCCCATATTTGCGTTATCCGTCCCATCGCTGTTATCCGTGGCCCACCCACAGCCTTCCGGCTCCAATAACCATCACCAGTCAACTTCCCCATGCTCTCCTTCTCCACCTGCTGGAACAGCAGCCGTCATACCGACGGGGAGGTCATGGTGGATGAGATCCTCAGCCTGGGGGTGGACACCATCGAGATCAGTCACGGGCTGAAGGTTTCGTTATTGCCCGGCATCCGCAAGGCCTTCCAGGCCGGACGCATCAAGGTCTCCGGCGTGCATAACTTCTGCCCCTCGCCGGTGGAATTGATGATTGATGCTCCGGACGCCTATGAGTTCACCAGCCATCGCCCGCACGACCGGGAGCGCGCCATGGCCCTGACCCTGAAGACCATCGAAACCGCCGCCGAGTACCACGCCAAATACGTCGTACTCCACCTCGGCACGGTGCCCATGGGCAAGCCTTCATCCAAACTCACGGACATGGTGGTGGAAGGGAAACTCAACAGCCGGAAATACGTCAGCGAAAAACTGAAGATGATCCGGACCCGCGAGGGGCTGAGCCGCCTCTATTTCGGCCGCGCCCGCGAAGCCCTCGCCAAAATCGCGGAGCATGCTGAAAAATTCGGCGTCCCCGTCGCCATCGAAAGCCGCAGCCACTACGAGCAGGTGCCCAATGAACGCGAGATGGTTCCCTTGATGGAGGAATTCGCCGGCCCCTGGGTCGGTTATTGGCACGACTTCGGTCACGTCCAGCTCAAGGCCAACCTCAGTCTGCTCGACCACTATCAATGGCTCTCCCGCATGACGCCCTGGCTGATCGGCTGCCACCTGCATGACGTCATCTGGCCGGAGCGTGATCATCGCGTTCCCTTTCAGGGCAGCGTGGATTTCGACCGGTTGCTGCCGCTCGTGCCCAAGGACAAACCCATCGTCTGGGAACTCAGCCACCGGCGGAAAAAAGAGGACATCCTGATGGCCCTGCCACTCTGGCGCGCTAAATTCCCCGACTGGTGTTGATCCCCGGCCCTCTCCGGCTTGATTCGTCGTCCCTGCTGATTCCCGTTCCCCTTTTTCCATGCTGAAATCTATCAAGGACCTTTTTACCCTGGTGCGTGATAACGATACCGCCACCCTGCTGCGCCTCTTCCACAGCCTGGAGGCCCCCCCCGCCATCCAATTCCTGAAATATGGCATCTGCGGCGTCGGCGCCCTCATCATCCACACCGGAGTTTACCTCGCGCTGATCTATTTCGTGTGGCCGGAACTGAACGATCCGAAGATGGACGATTGGCTGCGCGCCAAGTCCACCTTCGCGCCCACCGCCATCGCTTTTCTCTTCTCCAATGCCTTCGTTTATTGGCTGAACATGAAGTGGGTTTTCACACCCGGCCGGCACCAGCCGGTCAAGGAGTTCCTTCTCTTCACCGCGGTCAACCTGCCGGGCGCCCTGATGGGAACCCTCGCCCAGGGCGCGCTGGTTTATTTCCTCCACTGGCCGAAGTGGGCCGCCCTCGCCGGTTTCATCCTGCCTAATGTTCTGATCAACTTCATCTGCCGGAAGTTCTTCATCTTCCAGAAATAGGCCGGGCCTGCTTTACCGTCTCGGGAGGATGGGTAACATTCCTGACGCCCCCTGGACTGACGTCGTCCGGTCAGATTTCCCAGTCCAGGGATGACTCCGTGGCGGCTTTCTCCACCGCCAGCACCACCGGCGGTGCATTCCTCGCATTCAGCGTGCGGTATTCGGTCACCTGCCACTGGCGCGGGGGCAATCCTGACGCAAAATCCCGCAGCACCTGCGCCTCTTCCGCCCCCCCGGCATGGCCCGGATACAGCACCAGCAACAACAGGCCACCGGGCCGCAGCAACTCCAGCGCGGCCCGCACCGCCGGCAGGGTGGTTTCCGCCCGCGTGATCACCGATTTATCCCCGCCCGGCAGATACCCCAGATTGAAAATCACGGCCGCCATCCGGCCTTCTGCATCCCCCGGCAGATGGGCCACCATGTCCTCATGGCTCGCTCCGACCAATTGATAGCAGGCTTCCGGCACCCCCCAGCGCTGCAGCAGCCGCTGCGTCGCGGCAATCGCTTCCGGCTGCACATCGAAGGCAAAAACCTTCCCCTCCGGCCCGATCAATTGGGCCAGAAAATGGGTGTCATGGCCATTGCCCGCCGTGGCATCTACCGCCAGATCTCCCGGAAGCAATCTTTCCCGCAACATCGTGTGACAATATTCGACCGCAGATAACATAAAAACAGGGCAGGGGAAGGGACAGGGAAAGGGACAGGGAAAGGGAAGGAAAAGGGGCGTGAAAATAACGGCAGGATTCCACTCTGCACCAGCAAATCCCGCTGATTCCACCACCCCTCCCGATTCTGCCCCTCCTGTTTCTCTCAATTCCCGGCCACATCCAGCTCCATCGGCAGCGCCGTTCCATGGACCAGATGCTCCGCCAGCAGCCGCGCATAACGCGGCCCGTGCAGCACGCCCTTCGACCCCAATCCGTTGAAAAAAGCCAGGGTCCGGTGCACCGGATGCCGCCCCAGCCGGGCCAGGCTTTGATGGATAATCGGCCGCACCGCCGCCTCGTGACCTGTCACCGTCCACGGCACCCGCAGCAGCCGGCCCAGCCGTTCCTCCAGTTCCGCCCGCGCGGCCGCCGTGGGCACCTGATCCAGTTCATCCCAGGTGTAGGTCGATCCGGTGCGGAAGCTCCCCGCGCCATCCATCGGCAGCAGCCAGCCGCCGTGATTCACAATCCGGCGTTCCCCAGCAAGGTCAGGAATCGAAAGCGACAAAATCTCTCCCTTGGCACATTTCCAAGTCACCCAGGGAAACCACGGATTCCGCCGCGCCTCGGCTCCTTCACAAAACACCACCGCAGCCATCCGTTCGCCGTCCGGCAGCGTCACCCCCAGCGCATCCGGCCGCAGCGATGCGGCTTCCAGCCGGCCCCGGCGGAGCATCCCGCGCGATTCCAACCAAGCCGCACTGTCGGCCAGCCAGTTCCGTGTATCCAGCCAGCCGCTCGTTGCCATTTCAAATCCCTCGCCCGCCCCTTTGAATTTAGTCAAATCCACCAAGGGCGCCCCGCGTGCCGGCGCCACATGTGCCTCAAATTCCGGCTGGCCGTGTTTGGCCGCAAACCGCTGAGGCTCCTCCGCATTGCGCCACAACCGCACCTGCCGCCTTTCGTGGAAATGCGCCCGGCCCAGCACCCGGGACGATTCCGCGTAACACGCCAAAGCCTCCGGCAAAAACGTGCCTGCCTCATGGCTCAGGGCCACCCGTTTGCCCGTGATCGGGGTCACGATCCCCGCCGCCACCTTCGACGAGGTCACCGTCTCTCCCGGATCCACCACCACCACCCGCGATCCCAGCCGCACCAACTCCCACGCCAGCAAGGTCCCCGCCAGCCCCTGGCCACAAATCATGATAGGATCGGGCAGGGGAATCATCGGGGAAGTGCGGAGGGAAAATCCAAAATCAGTCCGTTTTACTCGATCCGAACCCGTCCGGCCAAAAGCGCGGAATTCGGCTCCATCCAGAATTCGCCGCTCCTTTTCATCCGTTTGAAAGCGTGGGCGGCTTCTCTCCAAACTGTTCCACTCGAGTTGCCCCAGCTCTGGAACATTCTGGCCCTTGGAGAGCGAGTCAGGTGCGGAGCCCCGGAAACTGAAACTAGGTTCGTTCAGATCAGAAAATGGACCGTCCAGATCGAAGCATTCCAACTCCCCCCCCCGTTCAAAGGGTAATTAACTTCCGACAATGTATGTCATGTAAAACAAAGAAATGATACAGGGAAGCCAAAGACTTTGTGGACGATTTTCACACATTCCCATCGTCGGAAAATTGACGATGCCCGCCAATCAAGTCAGCTCTGCTCGTCCATTTCAAAAATTGAACTATCGTCCTTTGAAAAGAACGGCGGGATCGGTGGCGGTTCGTCCGGCGCAGAGGACGCCCGCCAGAGTAGATCTGCGTCGTGAAAACGGTCCTGTCGAAGCCCGACGACCTTGGGCTTTGGCTTCGCTATGATCCCGAGGTCGGTTTTGAACGAATCTGGAGTTTTTACGGCGGAATTCGCTCATTCTCCTTATAATTCTGCCAAATCCGCCCAGCGGCAGCCATGAAAAACTTTTACCTAACGATTGAATCAACCAGGCGCAGGGCGGTGTTTTCCAACAGCCATCCTGGCGGAGACTGTTTTGATTGACGTTTCTGAACAATTTTTTTCACAATCCTCTTGCACCATGGGCCACCCTTTGCTTGGTAGCGGTCCGCTCGCGTTGACCTCCTCAATCAGTCCTCGCAATGAGCGGAAAGCCCTGTTCCACACAGGGGACACCCAGCTCGGGTGGCGGAATGGTAGACGCGTACGTTTGAGGGGCGTATGGGGTAACCTGTGGGGGTTCGAGTCCCCCCCCGAGCACCACTTTTCCTGCGGTTACACGCGAAGCGGAACTTGCCTTTCAGGATGGCAAGAAGGTTAGCTCCTTTGGCCTGGGATCTTGAGAGACCCGCCCGCCCGGCCAGACTTGGTTCTGGGAATTCGGGGCGGGACGGCCCTTCCCTCCCCATTTTGTGCGGTTCCGGGGGCGCTTTCCGGCATGATGAATCGAATTCACAGTCTCCTTTGGCTCAAAACGGACCGGTGGCACCTGGCTGTGCTATACCGGCTGTACGCTTTTAGTTACGGCCTCACTTTCAGGGTGGCGCCCACCGTTGGCTGATCGCCCCCCGCTGTGCGACGGCAATGATGAGTGAGCACTGACGACAATTAAAACTGACGTTCGACGGCGCCAGCCAGCGGGGCCAGCAAGGCCGGGGAAAAGGCGGGCAAGAAGGCGCCAAAACCGGCCGCCGGGTAGCGCTTTGACTCATAAATAATGACACCGGAGCGGAATTCCGCAAAAGTGCCAAGGGGGGTGGTTGACTCAAAAAGAATGAC
>CAIZWU010000199.1 GCA_903936775.1 uncultured bacterium
GAGGAGTAGGCCATGATCTGGAAGACGAAGTCATTCTCCATCTGGCCGCCGACGCTCACGAGGTGGCCATTGGTTTGATTCCCCACGACGCCAGCGATGCCGGTGGAGTCTGCGGTGGTGGTGGTGGCGATGCCGTGGGCGCCTGCGAAGGTTGTGCCCTGGAAGACGGCCTTGTAGAGATTCCATGTGCCGCCGGGACCGAAAGGGGCGGTGTAGTAAACCTGATACTGCCGGGCATCGGCAATAGGGGAGGCGGAGTTGATCTCCCATTCGATGACATACTTCCGGGTAGTGGCGGCGTTATCCTTGTTGTCATTCCACATGCCGTCGGTGCGCAGCTCGGCCACGTCTTCCTCGCCGGAGTTGTTCGGCTCGCCGGGTGCCCATGCGTAGAATTCGCCATCATCCAGCACTTCCGGCCCTGCGGTGCCGGACCACTCCCAGCCGATCGGGGAGTTGAACATCTCGGTGGCCACATCGTTCAGACCGAGCCAGACATTGGAATTTCCCGAGCCAGGGGTGAGCACGGAAGCCGCGCAGACGAAATCATTCTCGTATGACGAGCCGATTTGAACGAGGTGCCCCGTGGTGGTGTTCCCGGCCATTGAGGCGAGGTTAGTGGAGGACGCGGCTTTTGCTTTGGCGGCGGTATCCGCATTGGTCCACGTAGCCACCGGGGTGACGACTTCGTAGAGGTTCCACGTCCCGCCGGGACCGGTGGGGGCGGTCCAAAACTGATGCTGTGCTTGCGCCGCACCAATTGATGCCAACACGACTGCCCAAGCGAGGGGCCAGAAAGGTTTTCCGATCATAGGATTTTGGGTTTTGATAGACGTAAGTTTTTGCCGGGGACCGAGAAATATGGAATCCGGGACAGCGGCGCAAGAAAAATAAGCAGGGTCCTTGGCCGGCGTGCCCCGGGAGACGCGGTGCTGGTTTCCTTCAAAATCCTTCCACGGCCGGCGGTAAGCGGACGTGCCGGTTATTTCGTTTTCCGGCCGGGTTTAGGGAAAACGTTGACGCGTTGCGCCCATTTTTCCCACTGGGTGGACAGTGCCTCCACCTTGTCAGGGTGGGTGGCGGCAAGGTCCTTCAGTTCGGTGCCGTCCTCCTGCATGTGGTAAAGTTCCCATTTTTGCCGCTGGAGTCCGCTGGTTGGCGAGACGCTGCGGCCGACCAATTTCCAGTCACCTTCCCGCACGGAGGCGTTGTCCTCGTGTTCGAGGAAGATCGGAGATTTCCGCCCGGGCATTTTACCATCGAAGGCGGGGGCGAGGGAGATGCCATCGCCGGGAAGGATCGGTTTGTTGTTCAAGGTGGCCGGATAGGTGGCGCCGGTGACGTCCACCACCGTGGCCATGATGTCGATCAGTTGCGCGGGCTGGCGGAACCAATCCCGGCCGGGCTGGATGCGGGCGGGCCAGTGGGCGATGAAGGGAGTGTTGCTGCCACCTTCGTGGGCGAAGTGTTTGTAAAGGCGGTAGGGCGTGGCGGACGCATTGGCCCAGGCCTTGCCGTAGTTGAGTTGGTTCAGGGGTTTTTCGCCGGCGCGGTCCTTGAGCGGATCGCCCTTGCCCAGCAGCGATCCTTCCGCGCACGCCCCGTTATCTGATAGGAAAAGGATGAGGGTATTTTCGAAAGCTCCATGCTTTTTCAGCGTGGCGAGGAGGTCGCCGATCTTCTGGTCCACCCGGTCGAGCATGGCGGCATAGGAGGCCATGCGGAGATCGCAGGCCTCGCGGGTAGCTTCATCCAGACTGTCCCAGGTGGGGACTTCGGGGTCCGCCGGTGAAATGGACCAATGGTCAGGAATCAGTCCCGACGCCCGCTGGCGCTCGAACCGTGCGGCGCGCAGTTTTTCCCAGCCGGCTTGGTATTTGCCGCGATATTTGGCGATTTCCTCGTCGTGTGCATGAATGGGCCAGTGGGGTGCGGTGTAGGCGAGGTAAAGGAGGAAGGGCTGATCTTTTTGCGGACTGGCCTGGTGTCCGTCGATAAAGCGGATCGCATGATCCGTGAAGGCATCGGTGGTGTAGAATTTCCGGTCGGTGGTGCTCTCCGGCGTGGGATCGGGAGTGTTGCCATCATACATGATTCGTTCGCCGTAGGGCTGGAAATAATGGGTAGCTCCATGGAGGCAGCCATAGTAGCGGTCAAACCCGCGTTGGAGTGGCCAGTCGGCCTGGTCCGACCCGGCTAGGTGCCACTTGCCGGCCATGAAAGTGGCATAACCGGCGGATTGGGCGACTTGGGCCAGGGTCACGCAGGAGTCATTGAGATTGCCGGCATAGGCGGGCGGCACGTCCTTCGCGCCGGGACTCTGCTCGCTGGTCATGTGCCCGATGCCTGTCTGGTGGGGGTGCAAGCCGGTGACAAGGGTGGCCCGGGTGGGGCAGCAGCGGGCAGAGTTATAGAACTGGGAAAAACGCAGGCCGTTTTTCGCGAGGGAATCGAGGTTCGGAGTCGCGATCTCGCCGCCATAGGGGCCGATGTCGGAATAGCCCATGTCATCGACCATGATAACGACGATGTTTGGCTTTGGGGCGGCGTTGAGGCTGGATCCCAGCAGGGAGCAGAGGAGGGTGGGGAAGAGCAGTTTCATGGGCAGGAAGGGCGGCGGGGGACTGCCGGTTGGTTATGGGGAAGTGGGGGACTTGACCCTGTTGCGGCGTGCGCCATGGGTTTTGCCTGTGGAGGATTCCGGATAGGGTTTTACGTTGGCGCGGACCGCCCAGGCTTCCCACTGGGCGGCCAGGGTTTTAACTTGGTCGGGCTGGATGGCTGCAAGGTCGGTTTGCTCGGTGCGGTCCTTGGCGAGGTCGTAAAGTTCCCAGCTACCCTCCCGGCCCTGGCGCACCAGCTTCCAGTCCCCGGCGCGGACCGCGGCATTGCCTTCGTGTTCCCAGAAGAGGGCGTCGCGGCTCAGGGGCTGACCGGCAAAGGCCGGGAGCAGACTGCGGCCTTCGGGAGGCATCACCGGTTTCCCCTGGCGCCCGGTGGGAGCCGGGGTGCCTGCGGCGGCCAGGCAGGTGGCCATGATGTCGATGACATGGGCGGGCTGCCGGCGCAGTTCGTTTTTGGCAGGGATGCCCTGGGGCCAATGGGCGATCAGAGGCGTGGCGATACCACCTTCATGGCTGAAGTGTTTGTAACGGCGGAAAGGCGTGTTTTGCAGAAAGGCCCAGCTTTCGCCGCAGAACCAGGTGGATCCGGCTTCGGTGGGATTGCCCTCGCTGCGCCCGTCCGGTCCGGACTCCGCGTTGCCGCCGTTGTCGCTCATGAACAGGATCAGGGTGTTGTCCAAAACCCCGCGCTGCTTCAGTCCGGCCACCAGATCCCCGACTGCCCGGTCCATGCGCGACACCGTGGCGGCATAGACGGCCATGAGATGGTCGAACTGATCCTTCCGTGCTTCGGTCAGGCTTTCCCATGCCTGGATTTCGTCAGGACGGGGAGTGAGCGGCCACGTTTTTGCGACGATGCCCATTTCGATCTGGCGGTCGTGCCTTTCCCGGCGCAGCTGATCCCATCCGGTTTTGTATTTGCCACGGAATTTGGCGATCTCCCCGTCCGGGGCCTGGAGCGGGAAGTGAGGAGCGTTGTGGGCGAGGTAGAGGAAGAAGGGCTGGTGGGCTTCGCACGCTTCATCGATGAACTTCAGGCCGAAGCTGGTCCAAAGGTCGGTGCTGTACCAGTTTTTGGGCAGACGGGCGTCGTTGCTGGCGATTTTTTCGCTATTCAGAAAGAGCAGGGCACGGGGAGAGTCCGGCTGGTAGAAGCCGCCGGCGGCCGCATTCAGACTGCGGTCAAACCCACGGTCCCAGGGGGCGGCCCCGTCCTTCAGGCCGACGTGCCATTTTCCGGTCATGGCGGTGAAATATCCGGCGGGTTGGAGGGCTTCGGCAATGGTGGCGCATTGGGCATTGAGCCGGCCTTCATAACCTGCTGCGCCGCGGTTTTCTGTCATGTGGCCGACCCCGGCCTGATGCGGATAAACGCCCGTCAACAGTGCGGCGCGGGTGGGACAACAGCGGCCGGTATTGTAGAATTGCGTGAAACGCAGACCGTTTTTGGCAAGGGCATCGAGATGCGGTGTTGGAATCTCCGAACCGTAGCAGCCGATGTCGGAGAAGCCCATGTCGTCCACCAGAATCACGACGATATTGGGCTTCGCCGGGGCAGGAGGGGTGGGGCTGGCCGCCTCCCCGGCCCACGCGGCGGATGCGGCGAGGGTGACGAAGAGCGTGAGGAGCGGTGACTGGAGGGTGGGCAGTCTCATGGTCGTGGGGGTGATATTGGAGAGAGGTCGTGGCTAGGGAGCATCCGGGTCGGGCAGGCGGCCACGGTCGTGGGTGCTTTCCATCCAATCTGTGACCGCGCTGCGAAGTTTTGTGAGGGCGGCCTGGTGTTCCGGAGAGGCGGACCGGGCGAGATTGTTGATCTGATGGGGATCGGACTGGAGATCGTAGAGTTCCTCCTCCGGCAGGCGGGGCTGGCAGAGGATTTCCTGCACGGCATTGAGTTTTCCCTCCTGATGGAGTTGCTGGATCAGATTCCAAGCCGGGTATTGTTTCGCCTTGTAGGCGTTGGGGGAGAAGAAGGGTTTTTCCGGAGTGAAGTTTTTGATGTAGCGGTAGCGGTCATCGCGGACTGCGCGGTGGCGCATCACGGTTTCATCCATGCGGTCGCGGGCGGAGAACACAAGATCGCGGGGAGCTTCGGCCTGCGGACCAAGGAAAATGCGTCCCTGCAGGCCGGTTGGTTTGGCCACTCCGGCCCACGAAAGGGTGGAGGCGGTCAGGTCGATGCTGGAGATGAGACGGGGATCCTCCTGGCCCGGGGTGAACCCGGCGGGTGGGGAGAGAGCCGGTGGCCAGCGGATGATCAGGGGAACATGCACCCCTTCCTCATAGAGAAACTGTTTGCCGCGGATATGAACCTGCCCGTTGTCACCCATCAGCACGATGATGGTGTTATGATCCAGTCTGTCGGCCTTGAGTTGGGCGAGCACGCGGCCCACTTTGCGGTCCAGGTCGCGGGCGGAGTCCAGATAGGCAGCCCAGTCCTGACGGATCACGGGATGATCCGGATAATAAGGAGGGAGGGTGACCTTGGCAGGATCGGCCTCCGGCGGAGCGCGGAAGTCGCGATGGGTTTCGTTGAAGTTGACCTGTGCGTAGAAGGGCTGATGGGACTTGAGGTCAGCCCAGTCGCGGGTGTCGAAGGCTGGGGATTGCTGGATGAAATTCCAATCGGTTTTGCCGGTGCCCTTCACTCCGGCTGATTCAGGGAATTTGACAATGTTGCCGGTGAAGTAACCCGCTTCGCGGAGGCGGTCGGGCAGAATGCGGACCCCTTCCGGCAGGGGGGATTTGTTTTTCGTCCGATGCTGATGGGCCCCGATAGTGGTGGCATACATGCCGGTGATCAGAGCACTGCGGCTGGGTGAACAAACCGGGGCGGTGGTGTAGGCCCGGGTGTAGCGCACGCCCTCGCGGGCGAGTTGGTCAATGATGGGGGTGCGGGCTTCCGGGGTGCCGGCCTGGCTGAAGGCCTCGGGGCCGATATCCTCGGCGAGGAGCCACAGGATATTGGGTTTGGTTCCGTCGGCCCGGGCGGGGGATGCCAGCATGCCCAGCAATGTCAGGAAAAGGAGGGCCCGGCGGGGGCTGATGTGATTTCTCATGGCAAGTGGGCGGGGTGCGGTGGTGGGATGCTGGAGTTCCCTCAAGGTTTTGTGGGGAGGGTTTCCGTGGTTTTGGGGCCGTCCTTCCTGCCGCCCTGGACAGCCGGATGATTGATGGTGGGAAAGTGCTTGGCGAGTTCCTTTTTCAGATCCGCGTGCCCGGGGCTGGATGCGAGGTTGGTCCACTCGTAGCGGTCGATATTGTGGTCGTAGAGTTCCTCGCCGCCATCGGCATAACGAATGTAACGCCACTGGACGGTGCGGACCGCATGGTTGTTTTTCCCGAACGTGGTGACCGCCGCGTCGTCCCATGGGGCGGCCGGATCGGCCAGGAGCGGCTGGAGGTTATGGCCTTCCAGCCAGCCTGGCCTGGCAATGCCGGCAAGGCCGCAGAGCGTGGGATAGACACTCATGAAGTCGACGGGACTGGCGCAAACGCCACCAGGCTTGGTGAGCCCGGGGACCACCCAGATGAAGGGCGCACGGGTGGATTCCTCCCAGAGGCTGAATTTCCGCCAGTGTTCTTTCTCGCCGAGGTTCCAGCCGTGGTCGCCCCAGAAGCAGATGATCGTGTTGCCGCGGTGCGGGGATTTTTCCAGGGCATCCAACACGCGGCCGATCTGGCCGTCCAGATAGGAAATGGAGGCGAGGTAGGCCTGCACGGCTTCTTTCCAGCGGCCTGAGGCAAGGACCGCAGCATGATCGCCGGCCGGGTTGGCCATTTTGACTCCGGCGGGGGGGACATCGTCGAGATCGCCGGTCAGGGTGGGCGGTAATTGGATGCCGGCGAGGGGATGCAGGTCGTAGTATTTCCGGGGCACATTCCAGGGCATATGCGGCTTGTGAAAACCGAGGGCGAGGAAAAAGGGCTGGTCGTGTTTCCGGCCGAGTTGGTCGATGCCGTAGGTGGCGGTGGCAGTGTCAGGAACGGCTTCGTCGCCGCCTTTCAGAATCCCGAACCGGATGCCGCCGATGCTGCGGTCGTCGACTTTGGCATATTGTGGCCGCTCTTTTCCGGTGCTGGTCCACTGGGACTCCCAGCCGAGGCCGCCATGCCAGAGTTTCCCCTGCCCGAAGGTTTGGTAGCCGCTGTTTTTGAATTGGGTGACGAGCGACTCCTCCGGCTTGACCGCTTTTTCGTAGGGCTGGCCGTTGTCATAGATTCCGGTGGTGCCAGGACGCTTGCCGCTGAGAAGGGCGGCCCGGGAGGGATTGCAGACCGGGGCGGCGCAATGGGCGTTGGTGAAGGTGACGCCCACTTTGGCAAGACGGTCGATGTTGGGAGTCTTGGTCTGCGGGTTGCGGCCGAGGTGGCCAACCCAGTGGTTGAGGTCATCGACGGCGATGAAGAGGACGTTGGGCCTGACTGAATCCGTGGCCGGGGAGGAGCCGCCCAAAAGGGTGAACAGGGCGAAGAAAAGAGGTCGTATTTTCATGGGGTGATCAGAAGATTCAGGGCTGCGGGACGGGTGGAGGCTCAAAGTCGGTTTCGTTGAGCCAATTCGCTTTTGGCTTTTCACCGCGCATGATTTTTTCATGGAAACCGGCCCCGGCGGTGGGGGGATAGTGGTCGAAGAGATGGCCCTGGCCGGACATGCGGGGATCCTGCTGGGCTTTGAGTCCGGCCTCCATCCGCTGGCGCAGGTCCTTGATCCGGTCAGTGTGGGCGGGGGTGCCGGCGAGGTTTTGGGCGCAGGCCTGGTCGGTTTTCAGGTCGTAGAATTCCTCGGCCGGGCGCAGGCCGAAGTTGAGTTGCCAGAATGGATCGCGGCGGTCCTGGCGGCCGCGTCCGAGAATGAGGGATTTGGTAGGACTGCCGTCGGTATCGGGATAGCCAGTCTCCGGATTGCCGGCGGGCCAGCGGGAGGGTTCGTAATTTTTCAGGTAGAGTGCGTCTTCGGTGACGATGCCGCGGATGGGATACCCTTGGTCATGGGGCCGGCCGACGTCGGTGCGTTCCTTGCCGATGAGGGTGTGATCGCGGGAGGGGATGATGCGGCCGGCCAGTTGGCTTTCGAGAATGGGACGCCAACTTTGGCCGGTGATTTCCATCATGCCGCTGTCCATGGCGGTGATGCCGGCGTAGTCGAGCAGGGTGGGGGCAAGGTCGGTGAAGTTGACGAAATCGTGGATGACACGGCCCGGTTTGTTGATGCCGCCGGGCCAGCGGATGGCGAGCGGGATGTGGTTGGCGTCTTCATAGGCATAACCCTTGCAGCGCGGGAAGGGCATGCCGTGATCCGAGGTGACGATGATGAGGGTGTGGTCGAGTTGCCCGCGTTTTTCCAGTTCGGCGATCATGCGGGCGAGATGCTGGTCGGTGTGCTCCACCTCGAAGGCGTAGTCCAGCATGTCGTGGCGCACGATTTCGTCGTCCGGCCAATAGGCGGGGACGGACGGGATATCGGCGATTTGTTTCCCACCCTTCCGGGCGCCGGACTGGAACTCGTAGCCGCGGTGGGGTTCGGTGCTGCCATACCAGAAGCACCACGGGGCTCCTCCGGGGGTGGCGTTGAGGAAGGCGGTGAAATTTGCCGCGTAATCATTGTCGGCGATCTCGGGAGTCGGGGGCTTCGCCTTATGCTGATTGAAGGGCTGGCCGGTGAGGCGGCGCGGTTGGCCTGTCGCGTCCTTGGCAATGCCGGGACCCCATCCTTTGCCGGTGATGCCCATGTGCCAGCCCTTTTCGGTGAGGACTTCCGGCCAGACTTTCATGGGTGCGGGGAAAAAGGCGAGATGGTTGCCGGCTTCGCCATTTTGCCAGGCGTGGCGTCCTGTCAGGATGATGGCCCGGGACGGAGCGCATTTGGCGACGGGGGTGTAGGCGCGGGTGAAGAGGAGGCCTTCCCGGGCAATGCGGTCAAAGGCAGGCGTCTTTACCCATGAGGTGCCGTAAGCGCCGGCATGGAGGCCCCAGTCATCCGCGATGGCGA
>CAIZWU010000200.1 GCA_903936775.1 uncultured bacterium
ACTGGTCCAGCCGATCCTGCTCTCCGCTCCCTCCGATGCGGCAAAGACAGCATTGTAAAAGTAGAGCACCTCCAGCCGGTTTTGCAGATCCACCACAAAGCCGGCCGCCGGCATTTTGCCTGCCACCAGTTCCCACGTCCCGACCGCCGCTTCGGCCGGATCTGACCACCCGCACAGTCCGGCGGCCAGCAGGGGCAGCAGGAGGGCAATTCTCGGAATCTGACAAATAATAGGCATGGCTGTAAAAACTGGTTTCAAGGATCTCCAATCTAGGGCGGATTGGTCAATCCCCGCCGGGCGGGGATCCCTGCACCGGGGATTCGATGCCCACCCCTATATTCGGAAAGGACCGCGTTTTGTTACGCTAAAATCGTGAAAAAAATCCGCAGCAGGGATCACCCGCTTCTGCGGAAACCATCCATTGGCCGGCCTGTCGCCGGATTTTACACGGAGAAGTGCTGCCGGAGCATGGCGAGGCTCTCCCCGATCGCGGGCAGGGCGGGCGCTTTGCCTTCAAACTCAAGAGAGACATAACCACGGTAGTCCGCCTCGTTCATGATCCGGGCGATCCGGGCGTAATCCAGGTCGAGCGTATACCAGACCCCGCCGCCCTGGTAGGTTTTGGTCTGGAGCAACACCGTCTGCGGTGCCAGCTGGGCGAGACGGTCGTAGGGATCTTCCAGAAAATTGCCAGTATCGAGGGTGACCTGCAGCCAGGGGGATTTCAGGGCGTCCACCACGCGGAGGACGCCTTCCGGGGTGCGCCCGAGTCCCCAGTGGTTTTCCAGTCCCATGATGATACCGCGTTTTTCGGCTTCAGGGATCAGCTTGGCGTAGGCGTCGGTGACCCAGCGGAAGGCGTCCTCCACGGTATGACCGGGAAGCGGTTCCTCGGCCCCGCGATGCGCCATCAGATCGTCAAAATCCTTGCGGGTGCCCCAGGTGCCGGAGTTGACGCGGATGGTGGGAATCCCGAGCTGATAGGCTTCCTCCAGGTAGCCGATGGTTTCGTCGATGTTTTTCTGCCGCTTGGCTTCATCCGGGGAGACAAACCCCTGGTGGGTGGAGTAACCCATCAGGTCGAGACCGAGGGTAAAGGCCCGGCGCTTGGCCGCCCGGAGCACGGCGGGCGAGCGGTCTTCCCACTGCCGCTGGAGGATTTCCACTCCGTCAAAACCAAGATCGGCGGCGGCTTCGAGGCATTTTTCGATGGGGCGCCACTCGTTGCGTCCGAACCCCCAGAATGAATAGGTGCTGACTCCAATGCGGTGACGATGTTTCGCCTGCGGGGTGGAAGCGGCGGGCTGGGCCGGAGCGGAGGCGAGTCCGGCACAGGTGGCGGCAGCGGTGGTGAGGAAGTGGCGGCGTTGCATGATTCCGCGAAGCAAGCAGGAATGAATCCGTTTGGCCAGCCAGGAATTGGGAATGAATGGCCGGTTCCTGTTTTCTTGCTGCTCGACTCACTCAACGCCCCGCTGATCCCGCCCGTCAGCCATCGGGTTCACGGAGCTTGTTACCGGTTGGTCCGGCGGCTTACCGAAACCTGCCAGCGGCCTTCCTCCGGATGCCCGGCGGGATCAGGGATTGACGGG
>CAIZWU010000201.1 GCA_903936775.1 uncultured bacterium
CTAGGGCTTGTCGACATTGGCCTAAATTTCGAGATAGAGGGCACTTGAGCTTGAAATTTCCTGTGATCAGGCCAAATTGACGGCGCAGCTTTATGACTGAATTTCATCGCTTCATGCCGGATCCGCTCCGTGAGCGGCTAAAAAAATCAAGTCAAGGAATTCAGAGTTGCTAGCAACGACTTTGTACATACGGGTGGGCGGGTAGCCGCCACCGATGAGCACCTCAATGCCCTCTGGTACCTGCTTCGCAATGGCTGCGCGTGGCGGGCTTTACCTTCGGAGTTCGGCCCTTGGCCGGCCATCCATCAGTTTTTCAACCGGCTCTCCAAGGATGGATATTTCGAGTTCCTCGAGGATCAGCTGCTTTCCGGTCACACCGCCGAAGCCGTTTTCATGGACAGCACGCATTGCAAGGTCCATCAGCACTCCAATGGCCCGGGATCCCCTGAAGATCAGGCTATTGGCAAGTCGAGGGGAGGACTTAACACGAAAATTCATCTGCTCGTGGATGTGCTCGGACGCCTGGCGGCACCCATCATAGTGACCCCAGGCAATGTCAGCGACATTACCGTCGCTCCAGTGCTGCTGGAAGATGTGGAGAACACGGCTGTGGTCGGCGACAAGGGCTACGACAGCCGCGAACTGCGTGATACCCTGCGTGGTCAGGACTGTGAGCCCTGCATCCCGGCCCGCAGCAATGTGAAAAATCCCGAGCCTTACGACGCTGCCCTATACCGGGCACGGCATGCCGTGGAAAATGTGTTTCAGCGAATGAAGGTGTTCCGAAGACTGGCCACGCGTTTTGAGAAAACCAAACGCATGTTCTTCGCCTTTATCTGTTGCGTCCTAGCCGCCATTTACACGGCTGACAAGCTATGGTAGCCAATGTCGACAAGCCCTAGGACAGTTGCTGGTGCATGAAGCTAAAAAGCAGGGGGTGATTGTGACCAGCGATGCCGGTGACCAGCATGGGGTGCTGGCCACCATGATCGATGAGATTGAGCTTTGGGGCTTCCGGATCGTCCAGGCGGGCAACATGAAGGGGTTCCTGAACCGCTACGGCGATGCTGCCGGGGCGCGCCCATGGGCGGAAAAACAGCGCCTCAGTGTGGTGCAGACGGTTTCCTACACCGATGGCACCAAGATGAATATCGAGCAGGCCCTGATCGGAAATTATGCTGGACTTATCCCCATGCTGCCCGGGATGCAGGGGCCTAAAATCGCGGATCTCCCGGAGGTGCTGGATGCCTTTGATTTTGATCAGTATGGGGAACAGGGCAGGGTGGATTATACCGTCGGAGTGCCTTGGCCGGGCGGTGGGGTTTATGTCGTTGGTTATTGCCACGACGAACTGCAGAAATTCTATCTCAACTACTACAAAGTCTCCTCCAAAGGAAACTACCATCTATTCTTCCGTCCTTATCACCTCTGTCATCTTGAAACCCCGCGGGCCATTGCCCAGGCCTATTTTGATGCCCGGGCGGTGATTGAGCCCTTCCGTCACCGGTTGAACGATGTTTTCGCCTACGCCAAGCAGGATCTTGCGGCCGGTACCCGCATCGAACACGGGATCGGCGGGGATGAAATTTACGGCTTGGTGGATTCCATTGCCCATGCCGGACCGGAAGGGGTACCGGTTTGCTCCCTCGAGAGCGAAGGACACGGGGCCGGAGCCAAAATGGCCATCCTGCGCAAAGCCTACCGCAAGGACGAACCCATCCGCCTCAGCGACCTCGACTTCCCGGATACGGATCTCTTCCGTATGCGGCAGGCCCAGGCGGCCTTGGGTTGATCTCCGATTCCGGAAAGCCCTCTTTAGCTTTAGCGGTGCGGTCGGAGGAGAGTCCTGCCGGAGAACTGTCAGGGCATGGGCAAAGGATCAGACTGTCAGATCAGGGCTTGGTTGCTGCGGGCAATCCTGGTACGCCGAGTCCACCCAGTGCGGTGGCGAGAAGCCGGGCGCTGAGTGCCGCGCCATCCGGACCGGTGTGCGTGTGATCCTTCGGGAAAAACATCTTTACCGGCCCGGGACCCATTTTGTCATAGGCGTCCGCTATCAGTTCTGTCAGATCGATAAATAGGGTGTTGGTGGCCTTTGCGGTGGCCTTGGCCATTTCAGTCCATGGGCCATTGCGGCGCTCCACTTTGCCGTCCTTCCATTCATTCCGCACCGTGATGCCGAGGACCATAGGGGTAGCTCCTTTGGCTTTCGTTTCCGCGATCATCTTCCGGAGATACCACCCGTAGCTGTGCACCGTTTCAGGTTGGCCAGTCAGCTGATTCTGAATGACCTCAGTTTCCTCGCCCAAACTGCGGAGAGAACCCCGGGCCCGGGAGTCATCATTGACAGGGCCCGCATCGTTATGCCCGAATTGGATGAGCACCCAGTCACCCGGCTTCAGTTCGGCCCGCAGGCGCTCCCACAATCCTTCGGTGATAAAAGTCCGGCTGCTTCGGCCCCCCCGGGCGCCGTTGATCAAGTTCACCTGCCGGGCATCCAGCAGGGTGGCCAATGGCACGCCCCAACCGGTTGCGGTGGGTGATCCTTTGGCCGCAGTGGAGTCGCCGGCAATCCAGACGGTTGGCAGGGTGGCGAGGGGCTTGGGCAGCCCCAGGGGCTCCGCCGCCGGCAGTGGCGCCGGGGAGGATTTCCCTCCAGGCGGGGCCGCTCCCAGGATCAGGGCAGATAGTGTCAAGAGCAGCCAGGGACGGAAAATGGAGGCGAGACCAGGCATGGGATGGGTGAAAATTGAATCTTCCTTTCTTGTGCCTGGTCCGGCGTCCCTTTGCCAGTCACCCATGCGGGGTATTTTTCCGTTTTATGCTCAGAGGATCAGCATGCAGTCCCCATAGCTATAAAAGCGGTAGTGGGCGGCGATGGCTTGCCGGTAGGCCTCCCTCATCAGATCCGTTCCCGCATAAGCACAGACCAACATGAAAAGGGTGGATTTTGGCAGGTGAAAATTTGTCAGAAGTGCGTCCGTCCGCCGGAAGGAATAGGGGGGATGGATAAAAATCGAGGTTTCCCCGGAATGGGGGGTCACCTGTCCCTGCGCCACGGCACAGTGTTCGAGGACGCGTGTTACGGTGGTTCCGACCGCTATCCTCCGTGGGGCGGCTTCGATCAAGGCCGCCGCCTGAGGGGTCACGGTATAACGTTCCGTATGCATCACGTGATCTTGCAGCCGCTCCGCTTTAACGGGTTGGAAGGTGCCTGCTCCAACTTCGAGGGTGATGAAAGTATGCTGCAGTCCTGCCAGAATCTCCGGGGTGAAATGCAATCCTGCGGTAGGAGCCGCGATGGCCAGGGTCCGTTCTTTGGCCGCGAATACGGTCTGATACCGTTCCTCATCGGCGGCATCATCGTCCCGTTTCATGTAGTGGGGGAGGGGCAGGTGTCCAAACTGCGCATCATCAATGTCGGCATTCCACTCAATGATCCGGGTCCCATCCGCCAACACTTCAGTCACGGTTCCGGTGGCCCCGCCCACCACCAACTGTTTCCCGGGAGCCAGGCGTTTCCCGGGTTTGGCCATGCAGTGCCAGCGCCGTGCTGTCAGGGCCTGCAACCGCAGCAGCTCGAACCGGCCGTCATCCGAGTAGAAACGCGCCCGGGCCACCCGGACATTGTTCAGCACGATCAGGTCGTCCGACCGGGTCAGGGAAGGGAAATCGGTAAACTGGCGGTGCCCGATCGTTCCCGCTGCCCGGTCTACTACCAGCATTCGGGCGCCGTCCCTGCGCTCGGGCGGACGGTCCGCGATCAAGGCTTCCGGCAGGTGATAGTCAAAATCGTCAGTGCGCAGCATGTAATTGGAAGCAGGGCGGAAGCACATTCCTTCCGCCTTTTAATAACCCTAATATCCAAGCGGGAATCCTTCCCCGCAAGCGGGGTGCCACGGGGCGGTGCCTCTTCCCCCGGGGCCAGGATGATCCGGGTTGAGCAGTCCAGCCGGCTTAGCCCTCCTTGCGGGCAGCCTGCATGGCGGCACCAATGGGGCGGAAGCCGCTTTCCAGCAGGTTATTATGCCGTCCGCCGGGGATTTCCTCAAAATTTGCGGTGGGGCCGGCCTCCGAAGTCAGGAGGCGGGCCATCCGGAGCGGAATCACCTCATCGTCGGTGCCATGGAAGACCCACGCGTGGCCACCACGCTGTCCCAGACTGGCCAGTCCGGCGCGATTATCAAACCGGTGGGTCACCAGCCATCCCAGCGGCACTTTGAACAATTCACGGCTTAGGTCCATCGTGCTGGTGAAGGGAGCCAGCAGCACCGCCCGGCGGATCCCGTATTCCTCCGCCGCCATCAGCGCCACGGCCGCTCCGAGTGAATGTCCGAAGACGATTCCCCGGGTGGCCAGTCCACCGGCTGGCAGCTGGCATCGTTCCGTAATCAGTGGCCCCACCGCCCGCAGGCTTTCCTGAATGGTGCGGGGATGTGGTTTTCCGTCACAAATCCCGTATCCTGGATAGTCGAAAAATACGAAGGCATCTTGGCGCAGCCCGGCCAGTTCCGGCAGGCCCGCGAAGTCCAGCGCCATACTGCCATTTCCGGCGGCTACGATCCACACCCGTTCCGGAGCCGATCCCCCGGCCGGCAGGCGCAGCCAGGCGGTTTGTTCGCCCTGACTGGTGGTGAACTCCAACCGCTCTCCGCCGTTCTCCAGAAACGAGGCGGTTTCTGCTTTTTGATAGTGCTGCGGAAAATAAATAAACCGGCTCTGAAATGCCGCGAGCAATCCCAACCCGGCCACCACCGTGACCACCGAGGTGCGGGTGAGGCGGCGGAGCATGGAAGGCGGTTTCATCCCACATCATCCCGTGACCGCAGAGGGTGGCAAGCGCTGGATTGCCGGGCGCTCTTGCTGCATGGGGAATCTGGCCGGCCGTGGAGGGCAAGGATTGGCTTCAGGGCGTGCCCTGGATTGATCATCGCCAAGTGCCCGCAAAGCACCATGGTGAGGGGGAATCAAGGATCCTGCCAAATCCTCCAATGAAGGATAATTTGGTGAATTTTGTTTTCAGGCATGCAGGACGTGGTGCACGGGAATGTCGTGGGCGGCGGCAGGCAGGGTGGGGATGATTTGGCAGGTGAAGCAGATGCCCGCGGTGGCAACTGATGGGGCAAGGGAGGCGAGGAACCGGTCATAATAACCAGCCCCGTGACCCAACCGGTCGCCAGCGGGGGTGAACGCGACTCCGGGAACCAGGACCAGCGCCATGGAAGCGGCAGCGACGGGGGGGCTGAGGGAAGGGTCGGGCTCGATAATGCCGAAGGGGCCGGGCCTCCACCGGTCAAGATGAAGCGGCCGGTGCCAGGTCAGGCTCCGGTCCGGATGGCAGAGGGGCAGGAGAAAGGTTTTGTCAGTAGCCCGGAGCAGGGGCAGCAGATCGGGCTCAGTGACGGTGGAGTGGAACAGTGCAACGACAGGGGCTTCCTGGAAGCAGGGCCAGGCGAGCAGCCGGTCGCGGAGGGTGGCGGAAGCGGTGGTTTTGGTGGCTTCCGGGAGGTGACCCAGCACATGCCGGAGACGGCGGCGGAGGGCGGGTTTCTCAAGCATGGCGGCGCCAGGCGGTTGGATCAGGGATTGAGCTGGAGGCGGCCGATGGACTCCGGGGCGAAACGGTAGAGGTCGTAACTGAGCATGGCTTCCATTCCCAATACCGACGGAAGACGCTGCCAGCGGGGATCGTTGGTGACGGCCTGCAGCAGGGCAGGGTTTTCCTGCGCCATGGCAGCGGGACCACGCAGGCAGAGGAAGAGGGGCTGTTGGCTGGTGATCGCCACTTGGATCAGGGTTTCGAGGTCGGCCGGCGATTTCAGGATGCGCAGCCGGGGATCGTAGGACAGCATCTGACGGGCACCGTCCCCGAAAGAGGCCGTGAGGATTTTTGGATCCGCCTGTTCGGGGGCGGGAGCACTGCCACGCATGGCGGCGACGGCCTCCCGGATGGGCTGGCGGGGGATGTGCATGATTTTACCAAGCGCGGTGGCGGTGAACAGGCTGAAGAGCACGGCAAAGATGAGGGGCAGGGAAGTGAGCGCGCGTGGATGCAGCGCCATCAATCCCCGGGCGGCCCAGACGAGGCTGAGGGCGAAGAGCGGGAGCAGATACAGCAGATACCAAGTCAGGAAAGGGGCTCCCGACAGGGCGTTATGGACAATCGCGAGAAGGGTGGCGAGCGAAAGAGTGCCGGCGACCAGGCGGGTGCGCCAGTCCTGACGCAACAAGGCGGCCAACCCGCCCAGCGTGAGCAGCGGGATGAGGCCAAAGACGATCCCGTTTTTCCAGGGAGCCGCGGCCGTGAGATCGCTGAGGGCAATCCCGAGGCTGGTGCCGGGCGGGTCTCCGGAAGGACGCAGGCCGGTGACGAGGTGAGTCCAGAGATCAGTGAACCAACCCACGCCGATGGGGGCGTATTCATTGGCGGACTTCAGGTAAGCGGCTAGTTGGGGGACGTGGGGGCCGAGAACAAGGGCGGTGGGGATAAAGGAAAAGATACCGGCCGTGATGAGCCGGGCCGCTCCTCCACGGCGGATGGTTCCGGGAGCACCACTCCGCCAGATGACGAGCAGAGCCACCACATTCTGGGCGGCAACCACATAGACGCTGCCCGCAAAGCAAAGCAGAAAGAGGGCTTGGGCTGCCGCGAAGCCAAACCACCAGCGCCAGCGGTTGGTCTGAAGGGCCCGGACAAGACAGAGCAGGCCGGCTGTGATGGCAAAAAGCATGGTGGAGTAACCCCGGATCTCCACACTCCAACGGACATGCCAGGGATGCAGGGCAAGAATCAGGCCGGCGGCAAGGCCGGCCCGGGGACCGCCCAGCGCGGAACCGAGGAGGACGAGCGTGCCTACGGTCAGGATTCCGCTGACAAAAGGCACCAGCCGCAGGCCCGCCTCGGAAAAGGTGTGGTCCCCCGGGGCGTGGCCGCTGAGAAAATGGCCAAGCCGGTTTTCAAAGGAGGCCCAGATGTGGTGATTGCCTTTTTCGTTGAGAAAAATGGTTTCCGGCCAAGTGACGGCTTTGAAAGTCAGGCGCCCCTCCTCTGTCGGTGTGAACTCCCCCAGAACATAGCTGCGGAGGTGATATTCCTCATCGTTCCAGAGACTGTGATCCATCCTGGCATAACGGGGCCAGGCGGCGAGGAGCATGGCTGCTGCCGCAAAGAACCAGGTCCAGCGCACGGCCCTGCGTGAGGGTGGCTCAAGGTCCGGATACACCGCCGCCTGGGGAAGGGACCACCACTTAACCGTGGCCAAGGCGACAAGGGAGGCAAGGAAGCCGGCAGCAACGCCCCACCAGACTCCGATTTGAATAAAATGCTCCAGCTTGAGGGATTTGCCCGTGGCCAAGCGCTTGACGATGCTGTCCTCCCATGGACGGGGGCCAGCCATCAAATAAATGCCCCAAGCCACCGCTACCGCCAGCAAGGCAAAAATGACCCTGACACTGGCAGGGTCACGTGATCCCTTGAACTGTTGAATGCTTTCCTTGAGGGGGATCATCAGTCCGCTCCCCAGCTCGCAATCCATTCTTTCTGCGATTCCGGATCATCCAGCGGCTTTTCCAAGGCTCCGAAGGACCAGACTTCATAGTCCGCATCCGAGTGGACAAGGTCGATGTTGGAGATGCGGCGGTTGCGGTCCTTGATGGATTTTACGTACTGGAAGGGTTTACGCCATCCGTCGATCAGGAAATAGGTGCCATCGGTAGCGACATCCACCATCTTGTTGCCTTTTTTCTTGGATTCGATCTCTTTAGGAGTCGGGGGGGTGACTTCGTCCCAGTAAACGGTGCCACTGGAGCCGATTTTGCCCGTGGAGGCGATCCCCCCTCCTTTGATGGCACTGTTGCCGTCACCGGTCAGGACCTGATAGATCATCCGGGCGCCACCTACTTTATAACTTATTCCCCCGATATCGGTGGTGTCCTCCAGCCCCAGGGCCTCGGGGTACTCACCATTGTCTGTTTTATAGCTCTCAATACCCAGCTGGATGCCAGCCAGACGGGCGATGGTGTTTTTCTTGGCGGCCTTGTTGGTCGCAAGCCGGAACATGCCAAAACTCATGGCTGCGAGCATCCCGATGATGGTGATCACAGTCATGATCTCAACCAAAGTAAAAGCTTTGGTGGTTGAACGAAGCGGCCGGTTTTTCATGGCAAGTTGGGGGGCAGGGGGAGGAGGTATATCGGAGTTAGCGGTGCCGTGGACCGGATCAGCCTTGGAACTTGGTAATGACGGTGATGAGAGGCTGGAAGAGCGCCAGCACGATGACCGCCACGATGACGGCGAGCACCACGATCATGATTGGTTCCAGCAGTGAGGTCAGGGCAGTGACCGAGTTGTCGACCTCGTCATCATAGACATCGGCGATTTTGAGCAGCATTTCCGGCAACTGGCCGGTTTCCTCGCCGACCTCGATCATACTGATCACCATGGCCGGAAAGATTTTCGAAGCATTGAGGGGGGCTACCATTGATTCACCTTCCTTGACGGCATCATGGACGCGCATGATGGCGTCGGAGACCGTCAGATTCCCGGCGGTGTCGCGGGTGATGTTCAGGGCCTGCAGGATCGGCACGCCAGAGGTGACCAGCGTACCCAGGGTGCGGGTAAAACGGGCCACCGCACTTTTGAGGAGAACGGACCCAAAAAGAGGCAGCTTCAGGACCAATTTGTCGAGAGTTTTACGTCCACCGGCGGTAGCGGCGTAAGCCTTGCCTCCAAAGACAAGGATGGTGCCGGCCCCCGCGATAATGAGGAAGTTGTGTTGCAAAAAGTCACTGGCCCCGATGACCACCTTGGTCAGGACGGGCATGGATTCCGCTCCACCTTCCACCATGCTCTCGAAGATGGCAGTGAATTTGGGCACGATATAAACCAGGAGGAACACCACGATGCCGACGGCGATCAGGACCACGATGACCGGGTAGGTCATGGCGGAGATGATTTTGTTCTTCAGTTTGTTGGCTTTTTCCTGGTATTCCGCAAGGCGGTTGAGGACGAGCTCAAGCACCCCGCCCAGTTCACCAGCCTTGACCATGTTGACGTAGAGCTTGTTGAAGATCTTGGGGTGTTGGGCAAGACTTTCCGAAAACGTGGAACCGGTCTGGACGGAGTCAGCCAAGGCGTTGACGGTGCTTTTGAGAACCGGGTTGGGTTCCTGATTGCCAAGCACGGTGAGTCCGCGCAGCAGGGGCAAGCCCGAATCAATCAGGGTAGCCAGCTGACGGGTGAAAATCATGAGGTTCTTACTCTTGATCTTCCCGGTAACCTTTTTGGGGGCTTTGGCCTGGCGCTTTTTGGCGGCTTTGGCTTTCTGTTTGACGGCGGCCGTGAGTTGCCCCTCTGGAGCGACCTGGGTGGGGAAGAGGCCCATGCCTTTGAGTTTGGCGGACGCATCGTCGCGGTTGCCGGCGTCTACGGTGCCGGCGGTTTCCTCGCCTTTAGCGTTTAGTGCAATGTATTCAAACTTGGCCATGTGGTCTCTTGTTGGAAGGGATTGTGAAAGGGATTAGCGGAACTGCCGGGATTTGTCATCGGGAAAAATCGGAAGTGACAGTGAATCGCAAAATTCTTGGGGGAAATCAGGTGTATTTGAGAACTTCTTCGATGGTGGTGCTGCCTTCGTAGATACAGTCCAAGCCATAATCGCGGAGCGTAATCATGCCGAGTTCGACTGCTTTTTGCTTGAGGACGATGGAAGGAGCTTTTTCGATGACCATGTCGCGGAGGACATCATTCATATCGAGGAGCTCATACAGGCCGCGCCGGCCGCGGTAGCCAGAGTTGCCGCAATCTTCACAGCCGCGACCGGTGTAGAAGTGTTTGTCCCCGATTTCATGGGCCGAGAGCCCGAGTTGGGAGAGGATGGACTCATTCGGCTCATAAGGCACCCGGCAGGATTTGCAGATGGTGCGGACCAGCCGCTGGGCCAGCACGGCTTCCAAGGTGGCCGCGACGAGGAAGGGTTCGCAACCCATGTCAATCAGACGGGTCACGGCTCCCGGGGCATCATTGGTGTGCAGGGTGGAGAGCACCAAGTGACCTGTCAGCGCCGCCTGAATGGCGATGGTGGCGGTTTCCACGTCACGCATTTCCCCGACCATGATGCGGTCCGGATCCTGCCGGAGGAAGGCACGGAGGACGCGCTGGAACGTCACCCCGATGGCTTCATTGACCGGAACCTGCTGGATGCCGTCGATCTCGTATTCGACGGGATCTTCCACCGTCAGAAGTTTCGAGTCCACCTGATTCACCTTCTTGATCGCGGCGTAGAGCGTGGTGGTCTTGCCGGCACCGGTAGGGCCGGTGCAGATGAAGATGCCGTTCGGCTTGTTGACCGTGTCGATGATGTATTCGTAAAGCTTCGGTGCAAACCCGAGGTTTTCGAGGTCAAGGTTGACACTGGAGCGGTCGAGTACCCGGAGCACCACGGATTCGCCATGAATCGTGGGGAGGGTGCTGACGCGCATGTCGATGCCGCGGCCTCCGATGGTTTTCATCAGGCGTCCATCCTGCGGAATGCGGCGCTCGGCGATGTTGAGATTCGCCATAACCTTGATACGGGAGGTGATGACGGGCCCGAGGTGGGCTGGGGGCGGCGCCATTTCAAGGAGGGCACCGTCAACGCGATATCGGATTTTGAAGTCGTTTTCGAAGGGTTCGAAGTGGATATCTGACGCCTTTTGTTTTACCGCTTGGAACAAAACGAGGTCGACATACCGCACAATCGGGGCGGCATTGACTTCGGCTTCGGCGACCACGCCGTCCTTGGGATCGACATTGATGCCGGCCAGAATGTCCTCCATGCCTTCGGCTTCAGCGGCGTAGGAGGTGTTGATCAATTCCTCCACCCGGTCGGTATCGGCGACGACGACGACGATATTCTTGCCGAGGGCGAAGCGGAGATCTTCCGCGTTCTGGGGATTCAGGGGGTCCAGCAGGGCGACATGAAGGCCTTGTTCGTCGAAATTGACGGGGATGGCACCGTGCATGCGGGCGGCCGCGGCGGGCACGAGGTCGAGCAGGGCGCGGGGCGGATCGTAGCGGCGGAGATCGACATATTCCGCGCCGAGTTCCTCAGCAATGAGCCGGTAGACATCAGCCTCACTCTCGACATAACCATAGTCGGTCAGGAGGCGTTTGATATCCTTGCCGGAAGAGCTGACCTCCTCCATGAGCTCGGCGGCCTGCAGTTCATCAAGCAGGGAGCGGGACTGAAAAAGATCCAGGACGAATTGGGGATTCATGAAAAGCGTGGAAAAGAGGTGAATGAAGGCGGCTTAACTGTCAGCCATGGTGCTTTCGATGGCTTCGGCGGCGGTAGTGAGACCAGCGAGCACTTTGCGGATGGCGTCTTCGCGAAGGGTGCGCATGCCCAATTCGCGGGCACGGCGGCGGAGTTGCGGGGTCGAAATCTGCTCGTTGATCATGTGGCGGACCTGATCGTCCACCTTGAAGATTTCCACGATACACATGCGGCCGCGGTAGCCGGTATTCCGGCATTTGCCGCAACCGACCGGGACCATGATTTTCGAGTCGGACAGGCGGCCGGCATCAAGACCAAGGGCGCGGATTTCCTTGTCGGTCAATTCGCCCGGTTGTTTGCATTCGGCGCAAAGCTTGCGGACGAGGCGTTGGGCCATCATGGCCCGGACCGCGGTCGCGATCAGGAATGGCTTGACCTGCAGGTTGGTCATACGGGCGACGGCACCGGGGGCATCATTGGTGTGGAGCGTGGAGAGCACCAAGTGGCCGGTCAGCGCGGCGTTGATGGCGATCTGAGCGGTCTCCGGATCCCGGATTTCCCCGATCATGATGATGTTCGGCGCTTGACGCAGCATGGAGCGCAAGGCGGAGGCAAAGGACATGCCGACGTCTTCGCGGACCGGTACCTGATTGATGCCGCTCAGGGTGTATTCAACCGGGTCTTCCACGGTGATGATCTTGCGGTCGGGCCGGTTCACCGTATTCAAACAGGCATACAAGGTGGTTGTTTTCCCGGAACCGGTAGGACCGGTGACGAGAATGATGCCGTCCGGCAGGGCCAGCAATTCGTTGAAATTCGTCAAGTCGTCGCTGTAGAAGCCAAGGTCGGACAGGCCGAGCAAAATGCTGCTGCGGTCCAAAATACGCATGACGACGCTTTCCCCGTGGCTGGTGGGCACGGTAGAAACACGAAGGTCGATGTTTTTATTGCCAATTTTGGTTTGGATACGTCCATCCTGAGGGACGCGGCGCTCATCGATGGACATCGCGCCGGTCATGATTTTGATGCGGGCCAGCATCGGCGCATGCAGGTGTTTCGGGTGGGAGGCCACTTCCTGAAGCACCCCGTCGATGCGGTAACGGACCCGCAGTCGCTTATCCATGGGTTCCACGTGAATGTCGGACGCACGGTTGGTGACGGCTTCGGTCAACATTTCCATCACCAGACGGATGATCGGGGCATCATCCTCGCCCGCCACTTCGCCAGACATGGTGGCGATTTCCTTTTCCTTCTCCACTCCGTAGACGTCCGTGATGAAGGCCTCGATCTGCGATTTTTGTGCGCAGTAGAAATCGAGGGGATAGGTGGACAGGAGGTGAGGCAGGCTGTCCATCGCCTCAAAATCCATCGGATCGGCCACGGCGAGCACGAGACGTCCATTGTCCAGTCCCACCGGAATCACATTATATTTGGCGGCGATGTCCGGCGTCACCTGTTCAAGGACAAACGGATCGGGGACAAACCCCGCGAGGTCCACAAATTCCATGCCGGCATCCACCGCCATGGTTTGGGCTACAATATCTTCAGACACCCGCCTATTTTCGACCAGAAAGTCGAGCGTAGTCTGGGTGCCACGTTTAGCGGCGCTGGCCTGGACGATGTTGTCCGGCGTAATATGGCCGGCGTCCTGCAAGAGTTCGAGTAAGTGGTCTTCGTTGGAATACACGGTAAATTCTCCTTAAAGGATGGGTGTTTGCCTGATGCTGGCATCAGGTGCAAGTCTTGAATGGCTTATTTTTAAATCTCTTTGATTTCCGGGGATGGAAGATTAATCCAGCGTGAAATCTTTCCGAATTCAAATGTATTCGATGACTTCTGCGGCTGGCCAGCGCACTTTTGGGGCATCTGCATATTTATCCGAGGCGGATCGGTAACCGACCGGACAAAGCACGGCGGCCTTCAGTCCCCGTTCCGGCAGGCCCAGTTCGGTATTCAGGGCATCAGGAACGAACCCTTCCATCGGGCAGGCGTCCACGCCGAGGAGCGCGGCACTCAGCATGAGCTGGCCAAGGGCGATGTAAGCTTGCCGGGCCGCCCATTCGGGCAGCACCGCTCCGATGGGGCCATCGCCGAGGACACTGCCGGCGATGATATCCCGGTAACCCTTGAGGGCTTCTTCCGAAGCGCCGCGCAGGGCTGCGGTCAATCCGATGAATTTGTCAATATAGGCGGCATCCATCTCCTGTTTGGCGCAGAGGACCACCAGATGCGAGCAATCCGTCACTTGGCTCTGGCCCCAGCAGTGGGGACGCAGGCGCTCCTTCACCTCCTGCGAGGTGATGACAAGAAACTTCCAAGGCTGAAGGCCGAAAGAGGATGGCGTGAGGATCAGCGACTCCTCAAGGGACGCCCAAAGGTCTTCCGGGATTCTGCGCGAGCTGTCGAAGGCTTTGGTCGCGTAGCGCCAATTCAGGGCGGCGAGGAGGGTTTCAGGCGGGATAGTGGACATAAACGAACCCCGTCCTAAGCGGAAAGCCGTGGATACGCAACTGCCGTGGTGAGGCAAAATCACCTCACGCCCGGGGTGGGCCGGCCCATCCGCCTGCCGTTACCCTTTGAAAAAGCGGATCGATCAAGTGTGGAAGTCACACTAATGCGCCTCCATGCCACAAATTTATCAGTACGTGAAGCTAGCGCTGAGGGTCGATGCCGTGGTGTTTGGCCTTGATGGGTGCGAACTGAAGGTCTTGGGGGATAAAAAGCGGTTTGGAGCCTCTCAGGGGGCGGTGGGTGCTGCCGGGTGGATTTTTCCAGGAGGGTGAAACGCTGGATGAAGCCGTGGCCCGGGAATGGGGGGTGAGGTGGCAATGGCAGGCCACGGATCACCCGGACGGAACGGATGCGTCACAGATGCAGTTGAGTTTTGCATGTGCCCGTGGGGAGCAGGGGGCATTTTTCCCAATCCGGGTTGATTCGTCCTATCAGTGGGGTCCCCTCCTGCTTTTCAGGTTTGTGCCCATCGTTCCTGTGGTGGGCTCCGTGGATCAGGTCGGGTGCTGCTATTTGCCGATGCACCAGAGGTGGGCATGGGTGCGGATGAAGATCTGACCATCGCTGACGGCGTGGGAGGCATTGGTCAGGCCGTCGCCCAGCGGATTGAGGGCGAGCTGTTCAAACTTCGGAGCGGCCCGCAGGACGAAGGTATCGCCATTCTGATTCAGCATGTAGAGCCGGTCGCCGGAGAGGACCACGGAGGACCACGACTCGGAGCGGGCGGTGCTGGCTTTGAGCCGCTCCTTCCAAATGCTTTGGCCGGTCTTGAGTTCGACACATTGAGCGATGCCGTTTGAATTCATGATGTAGATGTGGCCGTCTTTGATGACCCCGGAGCCGATGTGCCCGCTGTCGCGCAACTCCTGCCAGAGCCGGTGGGTGCTGGTGACGTCGCCGCTGCCGCCGGGACGGACCGCGACGGTGCTGCCGCTGAAGCCGCCCATGGCGACGACCACGCCTTCCCCAAAGAGGGTGGTGCTGTAGACCAGGGGATTCAGTCCATCGCAGTGCCAGAGGGACTGGCCGGTTTTGGGATCATAACTGCGGACCTGCTGGGGCCAGGACATGATGAGTTCCTCGCGGTTCCCGGTATTGATGAGCAGGGGCAGACTCCACGAGCCGACCACGCCATCCTTGGCGCCGAAGCCATCATTGCGGGGCAGGGTGACCTCCAATCTGCCAGGCTCCTGCCGCCAGGCCTCGCGGCCGGTGCGCTTGTCCACCGCGAGCAGAAAGGTGCGGGGGCCGGGGCCAAAGTTGAGATAACACAGGTCTCCGTGCAGGACCGGACCGGCGGAATAGCCCCACTCGTGCCGGTGCTCGCCGAGATCGCGGTGCCAGAGTTGCTGGCCGGCCTGATCAAAACAATACAGACCCGCAGAGCCGAACCAGGCGTAGACGCGCTCGCCGTCGGTCACGGGGGAGGCGGAGCAATAGGGATTGGTGTCATGGCTGGGCTCCGGCGCGACGCCAGTGGCCCCGGCCCGCCAGAGTTCCTTCCCGTCCTGACGCGAGTAGCAAATGATGAACCGCCCATTGCCGACGGCCTGGGTGATGAAGATGCGGTCGCCGTGGACGACCGGCGTGGAATTTCCCCGCTCCGGGAGGGCCGTTTTCCACTTCACGTTGGTGGTGGCGTTCCAAGTGAGGGGGAGATCGGTTTCGCTGGAAATGCCGGAGCCATCAGCTCCCCGCCAGCCGGGCCATGGGGCGCTGAGGCCGGAGGAGGTGAGGAGGAAGAGCAGACCGGAGGAGTAGAGGACGGAGCGCAGGGCAGGGGACATGGGAGGAGTCAGGGTGAGAGGTGGATCATGGTGAGGGTGAGGGCCCGGGCGGCAGGCCAGGGAGGGAGGGATTCACGGGAGATTGATACGGGCCAATGGGGTGGATGAATCTTTCCTTTTGCAGGAAAAATGCAGGCGACTGATCCCGCCGGCAAGGCTCCCGGCGGTAAAGGTGGTGGGGGCTGGCGTCCCCAAGGCCATCCGGACCGCCGGAACCGGAAAGCGGTTGCGGCGCAGGCCGACTTTATTCCAGGCGGTAGAGGTGCACCGCGTAGGGGGCAAAGGAATCCTTGAAGGTCCGGTCCGCCACCTCCAACTGGCGGGATTCCTCCAGGACCCGGGCCCTGGTGGCGGTGGCGTTTTTCAGGGTGAAAGCGGCAGTGGTTGGTTCCGGGGTCAGATTCACCGCGAAGACACAGGTGGTGCCCCGGGATTCCTTGAGCACGGCGATGACCGGGGAGCCGGCTGCACTGCTCACGGTGGTGAGGGCATCCGGCAGGGAAGGACCGTTGAGGAAGGGGGCCAGTTCCTTGATCTGCCGGTTGATGGCGGTGACGGCGGTCAGCATTTCCGGATCACTGAGCAGGGCGGACTCCTTGAAGACGGGCTTGAACTGATGGACAAAATAAATGAGACCGCGCGACCCGCGGATCAGGGCCATCCAGATTTCGGAACGCACCTGCGCCGGGGTGGCCTTGCGCCCGATGCCGTCAATGTCGGTGCATTCGATGCAGTTCCACACGGGCTTTTTTCCCTCCGTCCATTGGGTGAGCCGCTCCACCCCGCGGGCGACAAACTCCAGTTTTCCTGACACTTCCTGGGACTGATGCACCACGGGATAAATGTCGAACGAGGCGATGTCGCAGCCTTGGAGGTAACTGGCATAATCCTCCGGATGATTGCGCCGGACGCCCCGGCCGATGTAATTGTCGAAGGCGACGCCCTGACCGAGATTGAGGAGGACGGGCCGGCTGGGATCAGCCTCGCGGAGGCGGGTGTAATCCTGTACGATCGCTTCCGGCAGGATGGGTGGGCCATAGCCTTTGCCGCCCGGAAGGGCCTGGGCATTGTCAGGCTCATCGCCATGCATCCAGGCGGCAATGATGGGATTGCTGCGGTGGGCGAGGCCGGTGGCGCTCTGATCGCAGATGACGGGCATGCCCGTTTTGGTGAGGGTCTCCAGTTGAGGTTCCGTGGGCCCCTTCCAGAGCCCGACATAAAGATTGATCCCTGCGGCCTGATAACGCGGCGCATTCCGGGGATCCTGCAGCCACACCGCCATAGGGAAAAAGGCCTCGTCGGCCGGGTGGCCGGAGGCAGTTAAGATCCGGCCTGGCAGGACTGCTGGAGCTTCGTCCGCTTGCTGGGCCATGATCCAGGAAAAAGGCAGAAGAACCGACAGGAGGAGGAACGGGGCTTTCATATCCCGGAGGATGCGGCAAAAGCCGTTGCCAAGTCAACTGCCGTGCGGCGGCCGATGCGGGGAACGAGGGGCGCGGACTGGCCATCCTGACGCCTTTCGCCGGACCCACTCCCCGTTCCTGGCCCCGGCCGCCGTTTCTGCCAATAAAGCCCCATCATTCTCCTCTCATACTCTATCCTTCCTTCTCCGCGGCCATCGCGGTCCGTCAGGCCGATCAGGCCGCCGCCTTTTATAAAAGGGCGTTTTGAGCCGAAGAACGTTATCGACTGATTGCTCCCGGTAGAGCTTTGGCTGGGCACGCTGAACTCATGATCAAGGGCGGCCTGCTGATGCTGGCAGACGAGTATCCAGCCTATAACAAATCTCCCGGGACCCCCGGGGGCGCCGCGGTCAAGCTTTGCCTCATGGTGGATGACGTCGATGCTGAATAGGCCAAGGCCATCGCGGCGGGGACCGCCGGAATCCGCGCCCCAGCCGATCAGTTCCAAGGCCACCGGTCCGCCTTTCTCCGCGGTCCCTTCGGCCATGCGTGGACGCTCTCCAAGGAGTTCGAATCCGTCGCCCCTGAGGAAATGCAACGCCGGTGGAACCCCATGGCTGACCCGGATTCGTCCTGTTTCGAAAGTTAGGTTCCGGAGGGCCGGCGGGAAATCAGGCAAGGCCGGTCATGCCTTGAGGGCCTCCCGGGTGCGGGCGACGAGGGGATTGTCCGGGGCGCTGGAACCTTTGAGCCAGAAGACACTGGCGGCGAGGAAGCGGTCGCGCACGTCGGGAGAGAGATGGCGGTAGTCCTCGAAGACGGCGGAACTGAACTTGTAGTCGTGCGAATCCGTGCCTTTCAGATAGATGAGGCGCTGGGCGGCGGCGATGAACGATTTCGCCTCCCCGCCTGACTGCAACCAGGCGAGGGACTGCTGGGCGGCCTTCATTTTGTCCTGACTGATTTCCGCCAGTAGCGGGTCGAGCGGGGCGCCGGCGGCGGCGGGTTCGAAGGTATCCACGAGGACGCCCTTGTTGGCTCCGGAAGCCTCGCGGAACAGGGTGAGGAATGAGGCGTTCTGCAGCATGAGAAAGCGGCGGGTGCGGTCGTTGTGACAGTTTTGCCAGGCGTAGTGCAGTGCGTTGGTGGTGGTGCCGGCGTGGAGTGAAACAATGCCCGGCTTCCGCATCAGCATTTCAGCCGCCGCCTGGAAATAGGAATCCCAGAGAGATTGCGGATGGGTGCCCCGGTTCAATAATTCCACCACCATGTCCGCGGCCTGCTCCTGGCTGCCCGTGCGGAGCACCGCCAACATTTCCCCGCGGGCCTGGGGGTTGAGGACTCCGGAAGTCCAGCCGGGCCGGATTTTGTCAGCGAGCGGCCCATTGCGACGTCCCGGCTGGTCGGGCCCGGCATCGCGTTGGGCGGGGTTGCCCTCCTCGTGTTCGAGCAGGGCATAGGCGAGGGAACGCAGCACGGGTTCGGCATGGTGCCAGCCCATGGTTTGCAGGGCCCGCCAACTGTTGGCGACATAAATTGCCTTGTGCCCGATATCGCGGAAGTCGCGGGCTCCATAAAGACAGAACCAATCGAACACTTCCTGGGCGCCGGCGGACCGCGCGAGGCCGGTCACGGCCACATCCACCCGGGCGGCATCCCACTGGTCCATGGCTTCGGTGAAGGCCTCGCGGGCTTTACTGGCTTCCGGCACGGCTTTTTCGTCCACCGCACTCATGGTCCAGTCGCCTTCCTGGACATCCCGGGCCTGTGAGGATTTGAATTGATCCAATGCCCAGAACAGGGGCAGCCAGCGGTCGGAATCCGGGGAATTCAGGCTGGCCAGATGGGCGGAATGCACCACGAGGACGGCATGGAACTTGAAGCCTACCGGGCGCGGCTGGATGTTGCGGATGCCCGCCAACAACAAGGCCGTGAGTACATCGCGGTAGGGCAGGTCACCCCGCTTGATGCCGGCTCCGACCTTCTCCAGCAGCTGGTCCCGGGGAGTCTCCTCAAGGAGCTTTACGAGGGGTTCGATTTCCGGGGAGAACCGCACCGAAGCGGGGTTGACCTGCGCTTCCTGAGCGGACACCTGCGGCAGCCGTCCCATGAACGGGAGGCCGGATTGATCGATCAAGGCGCTGGACCCAACGATCGTTTGCAGAAAGCGGCGGCGGGGCAGGGAGGGAAACATGGCGCAGTTTTACTTCCGATGGCGTGGGGAAGGAAGGCAAAACGTCCAAGGTTGCGCGCGTGCCAAGGGGGCAGCATCTCCGGAGCGGTAGCTTAAATATCGAAATGCATACTTCCCCCCGATTCGCGCGCCAGCACGTCCGCGAGGGACAGGCTGTCGAGATGATGATTCACCAGCACAGTGAGGTCGGAAAAGCAGGCCCGTAGACCAGGGCCCAGCTCAGCGGGGTTTTCTCCGATCGGTAAGAACGGTCCATCCACGGCACGGAGGATGTCCCCGAGGCTGATATTGCCAGGAGGGCGCGTCAGATGGTAGCCCCCCCCCACGCCGCGTTTACTGTGGAGCAGGTCGGCTTTTTTCAGGACGAGGAGGATTTGTTCGAGCACTTTAGGGGGCAGTCCCTCGGAGGCAGAAAGTTCCTCGATCTGGGAAACCGTCTGGGCCGGCCGACGGGCCATGGCAGCAAGGGCACGGAGCGCATACTCGGCGCGTTTGGAAAGTCGCATCACGCCTCCGGGATACCACAGCGGGGCAAAGCGGAAAGCGGAAAACCAGCTGGGGATGGCCCGGATGCCGGGAAGAGCAGGGCTCGGAAACGGTGAAAAGCGGGAGGATGTAGTCCCGGACGGTGAGGCCATCACTGAAATGGAGTTGAACCTCTCCTGCTTTCAGACTGAGTTGGTCTGCCGGTCGTAACCGGATTGGCCCCGCGTTTGCCGGGAAAATACTCCCCAGTGGCAAATCAGAGGGCGTTGGCGGCAGGAGTGGTTTGCCATGGGCGCTTCCAGAGGGCTCCTGGGGTGCAGAGGCCGGATCGGCGCGATTGGCTGGCACCGGCTGGGAGAAGGTGCATGTGGGGGAGGGTTCTGAAGCGGGCCGGGGGTGGGGCTGTTTCCAGAAAAGAAGAGGACTTGCATCCTGCCGGGGGTGTGGGATGGTAGTCCCGCTGGGGGCGCACCGGTTTCGACTAGTGACTGGAGGCGTTGGCAGCATGCCGGGGATGATTCGTTGGCCCCGTTAACAATTCGGATCAAAACAAACAAACGCTAACTCTAACGAGCTCGCACTCGCCGCTTAATTGACGGTGACATCCTCTGCCGAATGTCTGATACGGTAGAGGGTGCAACTTATCAGGCTGGCCAAAAGCCCGGGCCACCGGGGCCAAGGCGAGATTCACAGGAGGATCGGGACAGGTCATTCCGCCGGCGGAAGGTCAGGTCCTTAACTTAAATCTCCGGCTAAGCATGTAGAAACCTTCGTTAAAAGGCATTAGGACACGGGTTCAATTCCCGTCGCCTCCACCATCTTTCCTGCTTTTCCCCGGCGTGACCAACGCCGGGGAAAGGTGGCAGGAGAAAGGCCGATCGCAAGATGGCGGGTCAATCCGGGGTTTCCCCTTCGGAAGCGGGCTCCGCACCGGCCGCCTGAATCGCCCACTTCGGCAAGGCCACTCCGGCAATGAGCAGGCAAATTTCTCCTTTGGCGGGATGGGCCCGATAATGAGCGGCCACTTCAACCGAGGTCCCCCGCCGGTATTCCTCGAATTTTTTGGTCAGCTCCCGGGCGACACAGATGAGCCGGTCAGGGGCGATCCGGGCGAGCAGGGCGAGGGTGCTCTCCAGGCGGTGCGGGCTTTCGAAGAAGACGCTGGTTTCATCAGCATCCAGGGCGGCGGCAAGGACGCGCTCCCGTTGGCCACTTTTCACCGGGAGGAATCCGCCAAAATAAAACGCATCGGCCGGAAACCCACTGCCAATCAAGGCAGTCAGCACGGCGCTGGGGCCGGGGAGGACCTCTACCGGTAAACCGGCCTGACGGCAGGCGGCGACGAGGCGTTGACCGGGATCGGAAACCCCGGGCATGCCCGCATCCGAAATATAGGCAATGCTTTTGCCCCCGCTCAATTCCCTGAGAAATTGGGCGGTGCGCATGGCTTCGTTGTGCTGATGCAGGCTCACCAGTGGTTTACGGATTTCCAGATGCGCGAGGAGCACGCCGGAGTGGCGGGTGTCCTCGCAGGCTATCAGATCCACTTCCGCCAAGGTATCGCGGGCCCGCAGGGTGATATCGCGGAGATTTCCGATGGGGGTGGCGACAATATAAAGATGACCGGGCTGCACTGAAGACATGTCCCGTCCGTGCGCGGGGAAGGGCAGGGAAGCAAGATGGATTTGGCTGGGGAGGACATGCGCCGGGGATGTTCGAAATCCTCATGGAAGATCTTAATTTGGAAAATAGTGCAAAATCCGGCGTAGACTACACTGGACTTGCGTAGCGACTGCTGGTAAAAGGCATCGGAAAAATATTACTGCGCCGCCTATTTCCCCTAATTTATGAAACCCGCTTACGAAAAACTCGCCGCCAGTGTGGAGGATGGAGTGAACTGCAATCTCGTCCAAGGCAAGACCTTCGGCTGCGTGTGGCACTTCCATCCGGAATACGAAATCACGCTGACGCGCAAAGCCCGCGGCCATCGCATGGTCGGGGACAATCTGACCAGTCTGAAGGCGGGGGATATCGTGCTGGTGGGGTCCAATCTCCCGCACGACTGGCAAAATGATGCTGGCGCGCCGGGTGGCCCCCAGCCGGTGGATCATATGTGCATCCATTTCGCACCGGACTGGCTGGGCTGCGGTTGGCAGGAACTGCCGGCGATGCAGCATGTCCGCAAGTTGCTGGCGCGGGCCGCCCTGGGAATCCATGTGACGGGCAGAACCCGCGATGAGGTGGAGGAATTGATGCTCCGGATCCCGGAAGAGCACGGCCTGCCCCGGGTGGTCACGGTGCTGAGCATCCTCCACAAAATTTCGGTCTCGACCACCTGCAACACCATCGCCAGCCGCGGGTTTGCCCCGGAACTTGATCCGCAGGATGAACAGCGCGTCAACAAGGTCGCCCAATACATCCAGGGGCACCTTGACGAGACCATCTACTTGGAAAACCTGGCAGAACTGGTGCATCTCAGCCCGGGGGCTTTCAGCCGCTTTTTCAAGGCCCGCACCGGGAAGACCGTGCCGGGGTTCATCAACGAACTCCGCATCGGCCGCGCCTGCCGCCTCCTTGCTGAAACCGACTATCCCATCACCGAAATCGCCTTCAGTTGTGGGTTCCCCAATCTGGCCAACTTCAACCGCCAGTTCCTCCGCCTGAAAATCATGCCGCCGCGCGAATGGCGCCGGCAGTTTGCCGGTTGAGTTCAGGCCAGGATGGCCTTGATGACCCCGCCGTGGACGTCGGTGAGGCGGAAGTCCCGGCCCTGCGAACGGAAGGTCAGCCTTTCGTGGTCAAGACCGAGGCAGTGCATCAAGGTGGCCTGAAGGTCATGGACGTGCACCGGGTCCTGAATGATGTTGTAACCGAGGTCGTCGGTGGCGCCATGGACCATGCCGGGCTTGATGCCGCCGCCCGCCAGCCACATGGAATATGCCTTGGGGTGGTGATCACGTCCCCGGGCACGGCCCAGCGCGGCATTGCTTTCCACCATGGGGGTCCGGCCAAACTCCCCGCCCCAGATGACGAGAGTCTCATCAAGCAGGCCACGCTGCTTGAGATCGGTCACCAGCGCGGCACTGGCCTGGTCGGTGGCCTGGCAAAGGTTGCGGTGATTTCCCACCACATCGCTGTGGGCATCCCAGCCCTCGTGAAAAAGATTCACAAAGCGCACGCCCCGCTCAATCATGCGGCGGGCGAGCAGGCAGGCCCGGGCGAAAGACGGTTTATCCGGCTCACAGCCGTAGAGATCGAGAGTGGCCTGGGATTCCTGGCGCAGGTCCATCAATTCGGGAGCGGAGGACTGGAGGCGGAAGGCGAGTTCGTAGTTGGCCAGGCGGGTGGTGATTTCCGGATCGCCGGTGGCGGCGAGTCGATGGCGGTTCATGGTGCCGACCAGATCGATGGTATCGCGCTGCAGACCGGGCCGGATCCCGGGCGGATTGGAAACATTGAGGATCGGGTCGCCCTGATTCCGGAAACGCACTCCGTTATAACTGGTCGGCAGAAACCCGCTGGACCACAGGGCAGAGCCGCCGCTGATGCCGGAGCCGGTGCTGAGCACGACAAAGGCGGGCAGATCCGTGGCCGTGCTGCCCAGTCCATAGGTGACCCACGAGCCGATGCTGGGCCGGCCCGGGACGGCAAAGCCGGTTTGGAAAAAGGTCTGGGCCGGGGCGTGGTTGAATTGGTCGGTGTGGACCGACCGGATCAGGCAGATGTCGTCGGTGATTTTGGAAAGCCAAGGCAGGGCTTCCGAGATTTCCATGCCGGACTGGCCGTGGCGCGCGAATTTGAATTGCGGGCCCATCACCGCGGCATCGGCGCGGATGAAAGCGAGGCGCTGACCGCTGGTGACGGAGGGGGGCAGGGGCTTGCCATCCATGCGGGTCAGTTCCGGCTTGGGATCGAACAAATCAAGATGGCTGGGCGCTCCGGCCATGAAAAGATGGATCACAGCTTTGGCCTTGCCGGGAAAATGCCCCGGCTTGGTCAGCATGGGATTCACCGGAGTCGCGGCCTGGCTGGCGGTGCCTTCGGCGAGCAGGCTGGCCAAGGCCACTTTGCCGAGACCGATGCCGCAATCCTTCAGGAAGTGGCGGCGGGTGATATCGAGACAGTCTGTTTGGAATCGGTGCATGGCCATTCAGCTTTTGGTGACAAATTCGTCCATATTGAGCAGCGCCCGGCAGAGCAGGGTCCAAGCCGCGGCCAGGGGAGTCGCGTCCGCTCCGCACAATTCGCGGGCCGATTCCGGGTTGCTGTTGAATGCGGCCAACTGTTTTTCGTGGAAGGCCAGCAGATGAGCGGCTTCATCCGTTGCCGGGGGGCGGGAGAAACAGGTGGTGAAGGCATACTCGAGATGGTCAGCGGGGGACCCAGGGCGGGCCGCCAGCTTTTTCCCGAAAGCGATGGCGGCTTCCATGATGGTGACGTCGTTCAGGAGGGTCAGGGCTTGGAGTGGGGTGTTGGAGCGGTCACGGCGCACGATGCAGGCATCGCCGGCCGGAGCGTCAAAGGTGGTGGCGAAGGCAAACGGGGCGGTGCGCTTGGCAAAGGTGTAGATGGAGCGCCGGTAGCGGTCGTCCCCGGTGCTGGTGGGCCAGGTCAGGGCGCCGTAGGTGCCTTCGGTGGTCACGCTGGAGGGTTGGGGAGGATAGACTCCGGGGCCAAACATTTTTTCGGAGAGTAAACCGGCGGCCTGGAGCGCCGCATCTCTGACTTCTTCGGCGTCGAGCCGCAGCCGGGGACCGCGCCAGAGCCATTTGTTTTCCGGGTCGGCGGCTGCTGCTTCAGGCTGATCCGCACTCGATTGCCGGTAGGTATGGCTCAGGACGATCCGGCGGTGGAGTTTTTTCATGGACCAGCCGTCTTCCATGAACCGCACCGCGAGCCAGTCGAGCAGTTGGGGATGGGAGGGAAGCTGGCTTTGATAGCCAAAGTCCTCCTGGGATTTCACGAGACCCCGGCCAAAGAAGGTAGCCCAGGTGCGGTTCACCACCACCCGGGCGGTGAGTGGCTGATCACGGCTGACCAGCCAGCGGGCGAAGCTCAAGCGGTTCGCCGGGGCGCCGGGAGGCAGGGGGTTCAGCACGCTGAGCACGCCGGGTTCCACCCGGTCCACAGGCTGGGTAAACTCCCCGCGGTTATGGAGGAAAGTGGGGCGGGGATTCTCCGCGGGCCGCTCCTGCATGACCAGCGTGGTGAGGGTGGCCGCGGGTTGGCGGAGCTGGTCGATTTCCTTCCGGGTTTCGGCCAATTCGGGGGTTTGGAGCAGGAATTCCTGCTGCAGGGAGGCCCGTTGGGCCGGCTGCAGAGGGGTGGTCAGGAGCGGTTGCAGATCCGCGGGCAGGGTGCTGGCGCGGATCTCTCCGGCCTGGGTGGTGAAGGAGATCCGGAATTTCCCCAATGAACAGGCGTAATGCCGCCCGAACATCATGGTCAGGGAGACCGTGCCCTGGTCCGGGTTCAGGGGTTTTTCGAGAACGAAGACTGCTTCGTGGGCCCGGCCTTGGCCATCGGCACAACTCCAGCCGGTTTCCGGATTGCCGTCGATGGCCAGTTGGGCGCTGACAGGTTGCCCGAACTGGTTCTTCGCATAACTCTCCGTGGCCTTGGCCAGCTTCACCGGTTGGCCACCGCTGGAAAGTTGGAATTCACCGAGGAAAAAATCGCCTTTGGGGCCTTCGTAATAGGCCATCCCGGGGCCCCGGCCGGGCAGGCGGGAGTCGGGCAGGGCTTCGAGCCGGATGGCGGTGACCCCCGTGGGTACTTTGGTGAATTGGAGTTGATAGGTGTCAGCTTTGCTGGTGTCGCCGCTGACAAAAACGGAGGCATCGGGCTGGATCGTGAGAAGGGGCAGATTGGAGGTGGCCACGGTGGGTGCCACGGGCTGCCACCTGGCGGTGTGGCTGCGTTGGGTGGCCAGCCAAGCCTCCGTGGACTGTTCCAGGGACAAGGGGGTAGCTGGGGTCGCAGCGGTTCCCAGACTTACTTTGACCCTTCCGAGGGTGTGGTGGTTGCCGTGGGTTTGCTTGAGGGTGACGTTAAGGGAGGTCACGGGCAGGGATTCCGGGAAGGCGAAAACAGCGGTCCTTGTCTGATGGAGGTTTCCTTTGCCATCATCGACCGCCCATCCGGAATTTTCATCCCCGTCCACCGCTGCGGAAAGGGGAAAGCCGGCCTGTTCGGCAGTGGGGGAACTGGCCATGAGAGCCAAGGTCCGGCTGGCGGCATGGACTTCGATCTCATTGAGCACAAAATTCCCATGCGGGGTGCGGCCCGGACCCTTGCCGGGGAGCGTGTCGTCCGTGAGGGCCTCAAGGCGCAGGTGGGTGGCCTTGGCCGGGATGCCCTGAAGATGGAGGGTGACCGTGGTTTTGTCAGGGCCCGGTGCCTTGAACAACACCGATTGGTCCGGCAGCACCCGGGCGGGGTCCGCGGCGTTGGGCTCCACTGTGACCGAGGTGGGATTATGCCATGCGATTGCCTCCGGTTTGGCCTGTTTGGCCAGCCAAAGTGACGGCAACCCAGCCAACAAGCTTCCGAGTTTTTCAGCCCGGGCCATTTCCTGCTGCTGATGGTCCGGACCCGGCAGTTCCAGCTCGGGCTCATCGGCGTTGTTGAGCAGGGCCATGATCGAGAAATACTCGTGGTGGGTCACCGGATCAAATTTGTGGGTGTGGCACTGGGCGCATTGCAGGGTGAGGCCCAGCCAGGTGGCGCTGGTGGTGGCCACGCGGTCCACCATGGCATGATAGCGGAATTCCAGCGGATCGATGCCGCCTTCCTCGTTCAGCATTGTGTTCCGATGGAACCCGGTGGCGATCAGTTGGTCGGTGGTGGGATCGGGGAGGAGATCGCCCGCAATCTGTTCGATCGTGAACTGGTCGAAGGGCAGGTCGGCGTTGAGCGCGCGGATGACCCAGTCGCGCCACGGCCAGATGGTGCGGCTGCGGTCCTTTTCATAACCATTGGTGTCTGCATAACGGGCCAGATCGAGCCACTTCCGTCCCCATCGCTCGCCATAATGCGGGGAGGCCAGCAGGCGGTCCACGGCATCTTCATAGGCCTGAGAGGAAGGGCCGGCGAGCCCGGTGGCCAGTTCTGCGGCGGTGGGGGCGAGGCCGGTCAGGTCGAAGCTGACGCGCCGGAGCAGGGCGGCCCGGCCGGCTTCCGGTGAGGGGGCGAGGCCGGCCCCGGCTAGCAACGGTTGCACCAGGGCATCCACTTCATTGTGTTGAGGCCACGCCGCCTGAACCGGGGCGGGCACTGCAGGCAGGACGGGGGCCTCGAAGGCCCAATGTTTTTCATAGGCGGCACCGTCCGCGACCCATTGTTCAAAGAGACGGATTTCGTCAGGAGTCAGCGCCTTTTTCATGGCGGGCGGCGGCATCACTTCATCCGGATCCGTGGAGCGCATCCGCCTTAGGATTTCGCTGTCGGAAATGTTGCCGGGGACGATGCCTGCCGCTCCCGATTTCCCCCCTGTCAGGGCGTCGTCACGCAGATCAAGACGCAGGTTCCCTTTGCGTCCCTTGTCGTCGGGCCCATGGCATTTCAGACAGCGGTCGGAGAGCAGGGGCCGGACATCCTGACTGAAGGATGGAGGCTCTGCACTGGCTGGGGAGAGGCCTGAGGCGGTCAAGGCCAGAGCCAGGCAAAAATATTTCGGGGGGAGCATGGAACAGCTGAAGATCAAATGGGACGGTGGTAGTCAAAGGCCCGCCGCTCCAGGTAAACGCGTTGCCTTTGAGGCTTTTATCATGTTCTCCCTCCTCTGTGCGGAGGTGCTATCAGGCCTGCAATCATGGACCCCGCATGCAGCCTTTACGGCAAAACAGGGGAGGTGGAGCGGGCAAGTCACGGTTCAGCGTTGAGGCCGGGAGTGACCCGGGACAGGATCGGTTTCACGGTGGCGAAGTAGCGGCGGGCGACCGCGTTGACTTCTTCCAGTGGCAGGGTGCGCACCCGGTCGAGGATGCGTTGGTCGTGGTCGAAGCCGAGGCCGTAGAGTTCATTGAGGGCGCACTGCTGGGCGAGACCGGCATTGGATTGGTGCTGCATGGCCTGCTTGCCTGTCCAGGTGCGGCGGGCACGGTCGAGCTCCTCAGCGGTGAGTCCATCCTGGGCGAGATTGTTGATTTCGGACAGCAATTCCTTCTGGGCAAACTCCAACTGTTCGGGAGAGGTGCTGAGATAAAAGGTGAAAAGGCCTGGGGCCATGCCGATGACCTGGGTGGTGCCCACGCTGTAGGCGAGGCCGTGCTCCTCACGGATGCGCTCGAAGAATCGGCTCGCCATGTCGCTGCAGGCTTCATCGATCAGATCAAGGGCGAGGCGGTCGGGGTGGCGGAGGTCCACGGTGGGGTAGGCGACCACGAGGAAAGCCTGACGTTTGGTGCTGGGAATATCCAGGGTCTGCGGCTGCCACGGGGGCACGGTCAATCCGGTGCCATGTTCCAGGAGGGGGCCGGCGGGCAAGCCGGCGAAGGCCTGTTCCACTGCCTTGCAGACGGTGTCGAACTTCACGTCCCCAAAGACGGAAATAACCAGATTTCCGGAACGGAGCAGGGATTGGTGGAGATCTGTCAGGGTGGTGCGGGTCAGGGCGGGCAGGCTGGCAGTGGTGCCATTGCGGTTCAGGGAAAGCGGATGAGTGCCATAGGCGGCCCGCTTCAGTTCCCGGAAGGCAACAAAGGACGGATGGTCCTCCTCCTGGCGCAGTCCGGCGAGTTGACGGGTGCGTTCGCGGGCGACCTCAATTTCCGGAAAAGCAGGATGCTGCAGCACATCCGCGACAAGTTGGAACGCATCCAGCCATTCCGGCGAAAGCACCTGGGCGGAGATACCGAAGCTGGAGCCGCCGGAATCTGCTCCGAGCGAGCCTCCCCCGTTTTCGATGGTATCAGCAATTTCCTCTGCGGTGCGTCCGGGGGTTCCCTTGGTGAGGGTGCGGGCCATCAGACGGCCGGCCCCATTGGTGGCGGCGGATTCCGCAAGGAGGCCGCCCCGCAGCGTGGCGTGCAGCGAGACAGCAGGCAGACGGGGGTCTTCCCGGACCAGCAGGGTCAGTCCGTTGGGGAAGACGTGACGCCGGATCACGGGGACACCGTCAGTGGTGGATCTGGAGACGGCGGCCGGGCGGGTTTCAATGGGAGGGTCCAGCGAGACGATGGTCAGGGTGTCCCCAATGAGATAAGTATTGGCGACCCGGGTGATATCCGCTGCGGTGACCCGGTCAATGGCCGCGAGGTAGGTGCGGGTGAATTCGGGGTGGTGGGCCGCGTGCCAGTTGCCGCCGAGGTCGGTGGCCTGGCCTCGCATGGTGGTCAGGCTGCCCAGCTGTTCTGCCAGGAAAAGACGGCGGGCGCGCATCACTTCGGTGGAGCTGACGGGCTCGGTGCGCAGCCGCGAGATTTCGGTCAGGATCGCGGCTTCGGCGGCATCGCGCTGGTCCGGATCGCACTCCGCGCCCACATAAAACAGTCCTCCCTGCGGCGGGGTATAGGCTCCGGCGCTGATGCTGTGAACGAGCGCCTGCCGTTCCCTCACTTCTCGGAAAAGCCGGGAGGAACGGCCGGTGCCGGCCAGCACGCCCAGTACTTCCAGGGCCGGGGTGTCAGGGTGGAGCAGGCCCGGGATGCGCCAGGCGAGTTCCATGCGGGTGATCCCGGTAGGGAAGGAGACGGCTGCCCGGCGGGGTCCTGCCTGGGGGGGCTCCGGCAGCACCGTCACGGGGGGGGCGAAGCATGGCAAGGCATGGCCGAAGTGTTTTTCCACCAGCGCCTGGGCGGCTCCGGCGGTGGTGTCGCCCACGATGACGACGAACATGTTCCCGGGTTGATAGCGTTCGCGGTAGTATTGGAAGGCGGTGTCACGGTCCACCGCATTGAAGCGGTCGAGATGGCCGATCACCGGTTCCCGGAAAGGGTGTTCCCGGTAAACGGTGCTGAACATCAATTGGCTCAGGGTGCGGCCCGGATCATCCTTCCCCATGTCGATTTCCCGGCGGATCACGTCCTTTTCCTTGTCGAACTCGGCATGGGGAAAGGTGGCCCGGGTGGTCAGGTCTGCGAGTACGTGCAGGGCGGTGTCGAGTCCTTCGCTGAGGGTATCGATCCAATATACCGTGCGGTCGAAGGAGGTGTAGGCATTCAGGTATCCGCCGCTGTTCTGGACGGCTTTGGCCAGTTCACCGGGGCCGCGCTCGCCGGCCCCTTGAAACACCATATGCTCCACGAGATGGGAGACGCCCGTGCCCCGTAGATGGCCTTCGTGGATGCTGCCGGTGCGTACCCATGCCTGGACGCTGACCAAGGGGGCGTTGCGGTCCTCCTTGACGAAGATTTCCAATCCGTTCGGCAAGGTCGCGAAGACCGCTCCGGTGGGAGGGAATTCCAACCGTGATGGATCGTGGGCCGTCCCGCTGATAGGGGCAGGAGCCGGGGAATGGGAGGCGGTAGTCATTCCCTTGTCTACGCCCCACGCTTCCGCATGGCCAAGGGGAAATGCAGGGAGATGGCGTCCGGGTCCCTGGAGCCGACCTTTGGCTACTTGGCGGCGAGGGCTTCATCCACCGCTTTAAGCAGCGCGGCGTCGTCCGGGGTGGTGCCCGGTTCGAACCGGGCGAGGGGCTTGCCATCGCGGCCAATCAGAAATTTGCCGAAGTTCCACTTCACATCGCCGGGGAAGGCTCCGTCCTTGCCGCTCAATTTTTGGTAGAGGGGGTGCTGGTCGGCGCCTTTGACGTGGATTTTATCAAAGAGCGGGAAGGACACTTTGTATTTGGTGGAGCAGAACTGCTTGATCTCATCGTTGGAGCCGGGTTCCTGGGAGCCAAAGTCGTTGCAGGGGAAGGCGAGGACGGTAAATCCCTTTCCGGCATACTTCTCCTGCAGGGCTTGCAGGGCTTGATACTGCGGGGTCAGGCCGCACTGGGAGGCCACATTCACCACCAGCAAGACTTTCCCCTCGTAAGCTTTAAGCGTGACTTCCTTTCCGTCGATATCCTTCAACGGGATCTCATAGAGGTTCGCCATGGCGAATGTGGAGAAGCAGGCGAGAAGAAGCAGCGCGAGGCGTTTCATGGGGGGGAGGGTGGTCCGGGGTAGCAGGTTTTAGATTTCAAACATCGGGAACTACGTCAATCGAAGGGGGCTTTCTTCAAATTTTTCTGTTCCCGGGAATCGACCTTCCAGTGGGCGGAAAATGCCACCTGGGCGGCATGGTCGGGGATGGCCTGATGTTCTGCCTGGTCCAGCAGGCGGGCGGGGTAGCCAGGCTCCAGGCCGGTCACCAGCACGGTATCACCAGCCACCGTAAACCCGGCCAGCCAGCCGCCGCAGCCGATCTGAAAGGTGTTATCCGGACGGCGCCGGATGCGCCGGGTGCGGTGCGGTGTGGGATCGCGGCCCAGGAGTTCCTCAAGGCGGGGGCGGAAGTCGATCTGCCATTCCCGGGCCAACCATTCCGCCTGGGCCAGGGCGGGGGCGGACCACTGGATGGTATAGCGTGGCGGCGCGGTGAGCGCGGCGTCCACTTCGCCTGTCCACCCGGATCGTTCATCGGGGAAGGCATCGTAAGCCGGAATATAAGGTTTGATATCAAACACCGGGGTGCCATCCACCAGGTCACACGGTCCGAGGATCAGCCGGCCTTTTTCCACGGCGAGGAGCTGGACTGGAGTGATGCCCAGGGGATTGGGGCGGTGGGGCGACCGTGTGGCAAAGACGCCGCGCCGCACGGCAGGGCCGCGGGGCGGGAGCACCATGGGACGCCAGGTGGTATTGCGGTGAAACCACCAGATCAACCAGATCCGGGAAAATCCGGCAAGATCCCGGAGCCCATCCTCATACCCGCAGCCCGGCACCATTTCCAGGACATGCTGTTCCTGGGCCGATTCCTCGGGCTGATGGAGCGCGTCAAACTTGACGCGTTTTCCTGTCCTGACATATCCGATGGGCTGAAGGGTGATCATGATAAGGATGATTTCAGGCTGGCCGCAGCTGGTGCCGGACCGGGATTTCCCGCAACGTTTTCAGGGGTCCGGCAAGCGGCTGCGGAGATCCAGCAGGGCCTCTGTGAGCCGGGAAGTCAGGGGGCCCGGGGCGGGGAGGGTGCGGTCATCACAGGCTTCGACCGGGAGGATGCCCTGGAGGGAATTAGTCAGGAAAACCTCGCTGGCGGCCGCGAGGTCGGCTGGGGTGAGGGCCTTTTCGAGGCAGGGAACGCCCAGCTGGGGACAGAGGTCGATGATCAGACTGCGGGTGATCCCGGGCAGGCAGCCGGAACTGAGGGAAGGGGTTAGCAGGGTGCCTTGGCGGACCAGAAAAAGGTTGGAGATGGCTCCTTCGCAGAGATCGCCGCCTGTGTTGAGAAAAAGGGCTTCGGTGGCGCTGCGGTCCTGTGCCCACGCCAGAGCGACGGCGTTTTCAGCATACGAGGTGGCTTTGACGCCACTGAGCGGGCTGAATTCATTTCGTCTCCATGGCACCGTCAGCAGAGTCGCGGCGCCTGGGGAGGGCGGGGCCGGGAGCAGCCGGACCAGCAGGTGTCCGGGCTCCGGCGCGAGCGAGAGACCGGCCTTTTCCTGACCGGTGAGGGTGATTCTGAGCCGGTGCAGTTCCGGCGGGCAGTCCGCACAGACGGCGGCGATGGCTTCCCTCAGAGCGGTCCCGGCTGGAGGCTGGAGGCCGAGGCGGGCCGCGCCGGCGTCCAGGCGGGCAAGGTGGCGCGTCAGAGCGAAAGGCTGCCTCTGACGGACGGCGATGGTCTCAAAGACGCCCCGTCCCCAGAGCACTCCCTGGGAGATGGCAGGGACCAGGGCGGCAGACTCCTCCACCAGTTGGCCATCCCACCAGACCAGAGACTGGCCCCTCATGGCGGCGTGGGGGCTGGCTCGAGATAGAGGCTGGGATTCAGGGTGAAGTCACTGCTGTCGAGGTCGTCATTGTGTCCTTCGATGGCCAGGACGTTGGCTCCCATTTTCAGGACTCCGGCCGGGATGGCCAGGACAAACGTCTCAAAGGTGTTATTGGCCTCATGGGGACTCACGCCGCGGATGGTATCGAGGGACCCACTTTCGGCATTCACCCGCAGAACTTCCCGGCCGTTCAGATAAGCGATGAAACCGTCATCGTAGGAAACTTGGAGGCGGAACAGGCGCGGGTTTTCATGGCCGGTCAGGGTGAACTCATGACGGATGCAGAGATATTTGAAGCGGCCCCTCATGTCAGGAACCTGGGTGGCGTCGTCCTTGTCGTTATATCCGAACCCGGCGGGGCCGGTGAGCCAGCCTGGGCCGGTGAAGCCGGGTTCCTGCCAGCCGTTGCCGGGTTTGGTTCCTGCAAGATATTGCCACGGCGCTCCCGAGGGGATCAGGGGGATGGCCTGTTTGGACAAGGTCACCGGCTTGATTGCCTTTTCATCGCCGCTGTCCTTCGCCCGCAGGGGCACGGTCCGGGGGCCGGCCACCAGGGGCGGTTGCCATGGTTTGGCGATACGCTGCACCGTGACGCGTCCTTCCTTGACGATCTGGAAGGTGTCCCGGATCTGCCCCTTGGAGTTCAGCATTTGGGCAGTCAGGGTGTTGCCCTTGAAGTCCAGCAGGACCGACCCGAATTCCAGAATGGTGCTGCGCATCACGGGACTGGGCCGGTCCTCGCGGGAAAGGGTGGTGCCCCCATGACCGGTCACGATTTGCACGTTTCCTTCGTTGGGGAAAAGACCGGGACTTTTATGGTAGGCTCCTCCCCCGGCTGGATTGCCGTCGCCATCATTGAGAATCACGTTTTCGGATACGGTGGGCGTGGCATACGCCCCATCCATGAGCATGGAGCGCTCATAGATATGCGAGTGGCCCGTGAGCACGAGATCCACTCCGCCGGACTCCAGGATGGGCATGATCATGGAGCGCATCTCAATCAACTGCTGCTCCTTGTCACTGTCATGGGAACCCTTGGTGTAGGGCGGATGATGCCAGAAGGCGACCAACCAGTCCGCCTTGGTTTTTTCGAGGTCCGCCTTGAGCCATTGCGCCATGGCCCCACCGGGGTCGCGCGGGAGATCGTGGGAGTTGAGGCAGATGAAGTGGGCCTTCCCGAAGTCGAAGGAATAGTAGGCCTCGGTGCCGCTGGCAACTCCCCCGGACTGGGCGGTGGAGGGGCAGACATAGGCGTCGTAATAGGGGCCGGTGGCGGTGGCTCCGCTGGAATGGCGGCCCTCGTGATTGCCCATGGCGGGCCAGCAGACCGTCTCCCGCAGAGTCTCGGCGTAGGATTCGAAGAAGTAGCCCTGGAATTCACTATCCAACCCTGAGCCGTAAGCCATGTCACCGACATGGAGGTAACCGTCGAGGGTGCGTTTTTCCTTTTTCAGCCAGTCCCGCATGGCGGTGTGGACCTCGGCCTGCACCCGGTTGCCGGTGCCGCTGTCGCCGACCACCCAGAAGAGGCCATCGCGTGCCGTGCCAGGAACCGGCAGGGTGCGGAAGGTGCCGGTCTCGCCGGGGGGGGAGAGTGCTTCGCCATTTTGACTGACGGAATAGTAATAAAGCGTATCGGGTTTCAGGCCACTGATGGCGGCCTCGAATTGGCGCGTGCCTTCCGGGCCGGCGGAGATGGATGGCTCCTTCGAATCCTCGGGCAGATCATGCACGGGCCGGCGGATCAGGATATTGGCAGGGGAGATTGATTGATCGAGGGCATCGGCCTTGAGGCCAAAGCGGATGCCGGGCAGGCCCTCGGCCCGGGTGCGCCAGACCACGGTGATACCCTGGGGGGTGGCGCATTGAATATACGGTCCGCGGGTCAGGGCGGGAGGGGCACCAGGACTGGGCGAGAGTGTTGCCAGGAGGAGCAGAGCTGGGAAAGAAAGGCGCATGGGGGGAAGTTGGAAAGCTGGTTCCATCAACGGGAACGCTGGCTAGCGGCCGATGATTTCGTTGAATTGCTTTTCCAGTTCAGCCTCACTGAGGGGACGGGTGGGACGTGGAGAAGCAGGGACTGGTTGCCGCGGCGCAGGGCGGGGGGCGGTCGCCGGAGGAGGGGAGACTTCATCCGGCAGGCTCAGGCGGGGGGCGGGAGGGACGGCCGCCGGGCGGTTTTGGGCCGCCGCAGGTTGCGGGGCCGGAATGTTGTCCGTCACGGGTTTATCTCCGCCGCCAAAGCTCACGATCAAGGTGCGCCATCCCTCTGCGGAAGGGGAAAAAAGCTGGGGTTCCAGGGAAGGGAGGCCCGCGAAGTAGGCGTCATTCGCTTCAAACACCAGTTGGCCGCCAAGGTTTCCTTCTGGAGTTACGGTCAGATCCCCTTTCAGTCGGAGCAGGCCGTCCTTGGTGATCGCGGAGATTGCGGAGATGCGGGTGGTTTGCGGAGTCCAGATGAACTGTCCGGAGAAGGTGGGAAACTCCATCAGGGCCAGTTCCGGCTTGCGAAGGAGGGTGGCGATCTTTTCGACAAAAGGCAGGCCGCGCAGAACTGCGCCGCGGACTAGAAAAGGGCCGCTCAGCGTGGGTGGGGGGCCAGATTGGAAGTGGCTGAGCCATTGGCTGCCGGTGGTTTCGAAGGAACCGAGGACATTGGTGGACCAGTTTTCGGGGAGCAGGTGTTTAAGCAGGATGGGGGCGATATCGCCACTCAATTGCAGCCGGCCTGCCGGGACCAACTCTGCGGAACCAGTCACCCGGATCTCATGTCCGGCGGTGAAGCCCAGCCGGGCGCTGACGATTTCCAAGGTGGAACCCTGCAGTTTGGCGTTGATCTGGTGCACCGGAAAAGGAGGCCACGAGGCAGTATCCAGCAGGCCCCCGGACATTTCCACCCGCAGGGCCGGCCCGGCCAGGTGGAAATTCCCCTCCAATTGGGTCAATGATTCAGGTTTTCCTTCCGGTCCGGGCCATGTCAGGTTCAGCTCGTCAAAATAACCGGATTCAAGGACGATGGCCGCCGGTTCGGAGGTCAGGCCGAGGCGGAAACCGTTGCTCTGGCTGGGAACCCCGCGATCCACCGGAGCCGGGCCGGTCTGCCACATGGTGGCTGCATCCATCTTTTTGGCCGGATCGAAGGCCAGATCGGCCTTTTGAAAGCGGAGCGAGCGCAAGGTCCAGTCCTCGGACATCAGGGAACCCGCGGCCAGCTGGGACGTCAGGTTGGTGAAGGTGGCGGAGGAGAGGAGGTCCTGAAAGGTGGGGGACACCGTGAGGGAAGCATTTCCCAACTGGTCGGGACCGGTCTGCTGGAAGCGGGAAAATGTGACCCGGCGGTCGGCTAATTCCGAGACCCGGCGGGCGGCGTTGACCCGGAATCCTTCTCCCTCGATCCGCCACCGGTTGAGGAGGCGGATTCCAAACCAAGTGGCTCCAGCGAGAAATATCAAGGACAGGAGGGCATACATCCACCGGCGGCGCCGGCGCTGCGCTGCCTGCCGGGGAATTCTTTTTTTCGAAGTAGCCCGGTCACCTTCTCCGGAGCGCGGGGGTGGCAGGACGGCCTTCGGCAGGAGGGAGGTTTCCCGCGGTGGGGTGGATCGCTCATCCGGAGGAGCGGGCTGCGCGTCACGGCTGGAGGAGGAGGAAGAGCGGCGCCGGCGGCCGGAGCGGCTCTCTCCGGAGCGCTGCAACCGTTCCATCATTTCCTCGAGGGAAAGTTTTTCCCCGACGTCCTCGGCCTGGCGGCGGGGCGTATCGCCGGCAGCCCGCCGGGAGGGGAGACCGGGGCTGCGGGGGGAGTCCGCATCCGGGGAAGGAGGGGAGGGGAAATCACTCACAATCGGTAGCGCCCCGGGGGCAGGCAGGACCGCAGGTTGTGCGGTGGGAGTTTAGGGGCCGGATGGTCCGGCAATAGCAGCTTGCTCGGCGGCCTCGGCGGCCTCCTTGAGGCCCATGCCACTCGGATCCACCACTTTCACGGTCACAAAATAAATTGCGGCTTTACGTGAGACCTTGGTGACATTGCTGCGGAACAAGTGGCCAATCAAAGGGATATCCCCGAACAGGGGCACTTTGTCATTGATGGTTTCGTATTTGGCATCACTGAGACCACCAATCGTGACCGTTTCTCCATCGTAAACCTGAACGGAGGCCGTTTCATTGATCGCAGAAAATACCGGTTGGAAGATTTTATTGTCGGTCAGGACCTGACCATTGGTCATAATCGGGGTGCCGTAATTGATGAACCCTTCGAACTCGCGGAAGATTACGGACAGATTCAGATCCACGGTGTTGCCATCATCACTGACGGTAGCCTCAACCTCGATGCTGGAGCCGGTATCCTTGTCTTCAAATGACTGGGGAGTGGTCGGCGTGACCGGGGGGACGGAATCGCTCGGTAGTTGGAGGATAATTCCGGTATCGAGGTCGATGAGTTGGGGGCCGCCAGTTACGGTCTGGGGGATCTGTGGTGGGTCAAACTCGGTGGGGTAGCGGATGGTCCTGACTGAGGCCGCAGTGGCACGTTGGCCGGCTTTCAGGATGATGGATTGGGCCACCGAAAGGTCGATGCCTTTCTTTTGATCGAGACCACGGAGGATTCCTTGAAACTGAGGGGAAGTGAAGACGCCTGCGGTAGAGAGGATGGCGGGAGTGCGGCTGTTGGTCACGCCACTGCCGGCCGCCCCGGAGTTGATCAGACCATCAATCGTGGGATTTGACTCGAGATCGAAGGCCCCACGCAGACCCGAGGTAACGGGATTGCTGCCCATGGGGGTGGCGCCCCCGGGAGCCCGCAAGGGGTAGTCGGCGATCTGTCCGGCGGAAGTCGCGTTCCCGACGGTGCCGCCGGCCGCATAAACCCCGCCTCCCACATTGACTGCTCCCAGCAGCCAATCCATCGAGATTTCCTGCAGGCGCTGCTCTTCGGCTTTGAGCAACACCACGGTAACCTGCACCTGACGCTGGGTCTTGTCGGTGGTGCTTTCCACGGCCGTCTGCACGAGGTCGAGGTTTTCCTCGGTATTCCGGACAATCAGTTGGTTGGCTCCAGCCGAGTAGTCTGCGGAAGTGCCTTCAGGGAAGGGGACGCCATTTTGGATCAGCCATTCCTTGGCGGAGAGCCGGGTGATTTTGAGATTGGACGCGATTTTGTCACCTCCGGAGGCGAAGGGATCGGCTCCGGAGCCTGCATCTACCGTGGCACTGCCCGCGCGGCTGAGAAACCCGGGCGGCACGCGGTAGGTGCGGCTGACAATCCGGGAGCCGGCCCCAATCGGGGAAATCGTGATGGTATTGCCTTCCACGCTAAGGCGGGTCTGGGTCAAATCGGCAATCAGCCGCAGCGCCTCTCCCAAGGGAGCATTGCGCAGTTCCAGCGTGACCGGTTTGAAGTCTGAAGGCGCCTTGCCTCCCGGATTAAAGACAATATTAACCCCTTTGAGGTTGGGGTCGGGTTCTGCCGTATCCAGTTCGATGCTTTTCTGGGCGAGGTAGGTGAGCGCTTCCTGCAAGGGCGTCTCCGACATAGCGACGCGGTCCAAGGTCAGGGTTTGCATTTTCAGGCGGGCCGTGGAGATCGCTTCTCCCCCCGTCAGGGTGGCTCCGGCCTGCAGGGTGCCTCCCGGCTGGTTGGGGCCGGCCGGGGCTTTGCTTTCCCACTGCTTGTCCACCTCATTGAGCATTTTCGCCCTCGTGTAGTCCCGTTCGGACCGCAGATGCTGGTTGATCTGTTGTTCCACCCGTTCCAAACCTTGGCGGGCGGCGGTGTTGGTTTCGTCCACCGCGAGAATCTGATTGTAAGCCTGCTGAGCGGCCTTGTAGTCCGCGATATCCACCATGCCCTGCGCGATCACGAAAAGGTCGCTGACTTTTTTGGTGGCGGCAGAGTGACGGGGGCTCTGGGCGGGATTGAAGCGGTCCGGATCGTCCAACTGGCCGAGCAGGGTTTTGGCGGGCGGATAGCCGGGGGCCACCTGGTCTTCCAGCACGGCCTGCAAAGCGAGGCGGGCTTTTTCCAGTTCCCCTTTGCTGGCGAGTTCGCGGGCGTAAGTCACGGAAGTGTCGGCCAATTTCCCGACGATCGAACGCCGGACGGGGGAAAGAGCTGCCGCAGCCTCCGGCAGGCGCTCCAAGGCGGCCCGGTAGCGGTTCACCGCCTCTGCGGTATGACCGGCTGCAAGGGTGGCATCCCCTTCGGCAGCCAAGCTTTCGGCTTCCTGGGCCAAGTCTTGGCGTCGCTGGGTTTCCCGCTGGACGGTTTCCTGCTGGGCAGGGGCCACCACTGGGTAAGCCAGCAGGGCAGCCAGCGGCAAAAGGCGCGTGGCCAGGTGGGGCACGGAAAGCAGTCTCAGGCGTTGAAGCATGGGGAATTGAGAGGGACTGGAAAAATCAATACGCTGCTCCCGGAGTATTCCGGGCAGCAGCAGTGATCTTTAGCTGGAGCGTTGGCGTTTTGTAACGGGAAAAATTCACTTTTTTGCGTCATTCATTCTTCACGTTCCCCCGTTGTGGAACGCAGCACCGTCGTTTGATGAAGAGACGGGGTGCGGCCGGGGACGGACCGGACCGGTCTGAACGGCCAAACCGGCCTCGTCGGGGGGAACGGCTTTCCATTAAATCCAGCGGGTCAAACCAGCCACCGTCGCCGTATCGAGGCGGCGGACCACGGCGGCGGTCAGGCGCACTGCGCTCAGGTAATCCTCCAAATGGAGCAGGCTGTTGTGGCTGTGGATGTAACGGGCCGGCGTGCCCAGCACGATGCAGGGCACCCCGCTTTCGTGGAACTGGAACGATTTGGCATCCGTGCCGCCACTGCGGCGCACCGCCAGTTGGTGGGGGATGCCTTCGGCTTTGGCGGTATCGAGCACCAGATCCACCAGTCGGCGGTTCATCAGGGCGGTGGGATCGAGGACGCGGATTTGCACGCCGCTGCCCAGGGCCCCCTGGCTTTCCTCGGACGGCATGCCCGGGGTGTCATCGGCGGGCGTGCCCTCCATGACCAGGGCCACGTCCGGCCGGGTCAGGTGGCCAAGCGTCACCGCGCCGCGGCAGCCGACTTCCTCCTGCACGCTGCCGGCGGCAATCAGTTGGCAGGGCAGGGACTCGTTTTTCAAAAGCTGCATGGTCTGCACCGCCGCCGCCACGCCACAGCGGTTGTCGAAGGCTTTCGCGACAAACCGCTCCCCCCCTGCCAAGGCGGTGAACGCGCTGTCCGGGGCCACGGCATCCCCGAGGGAAATCCCGAGCGCTTCCACCTCCGTCCGGCTGCCGGCCCCGATATCCACGTAAAGCTGCTCCAAGGGCAGCACTTTGTCCTTGGCGCTTTCCCCCAGAAAATGCGGTGGGGTGGAACCGATCACCCCCAGCACCTCCTGCCCCGATTTAGTCAGAATCCGCACCCGCTGCGCGACCAGGGTATGCGTCCACCATCCACCCAGCGCCACCAGTTTGAGAAATCCCTTCGCCGTGATGTGCTGCACCGCAAAACCCACCTCATCAAAATGCCCGGCCACCAGCACGCGCGGACCACTGTCTTCACGCTCCACCGCGGCACTGCCGAGCCGGTCGGTGTGCACCGTGCCATGCCCGGCCAGTTCCCGCAAAAAAATCCGCCGTACCGCATCCTCCGCGCCCGGGACGCCGTGGGCTTCGGTCAATTCACGGAGCAGACGGACGGCGTCGGTTTTTGGATCGGGCTGGGACATGGGGTTTTGTGGGAGAAGTGGAGAAGGCAACGGCAGTGCCTTGCAGACCTCAGGGTATAAAATGCAAAAAAACCGCTAGGCTATTTTGGTATTTTTCGACAAAAGATAATCAGCACGGATGGTGGACTTGATTTCGATGTTCCTTTCCTGAATGACGGAATCCAATGCAGACAAAAAAGCGGCCTTGTCAGAACCAGTCCACATGAACGAAGCGGGAATACTCAGTCTCCCTTTCGTGCCAAAAAACACCCAATAAGCGGTGCCTTGCTCAATGCTCAGGATCTCCTGCAGAGGAAGTTTAAATCGTCCAAAGGTGGTCGTAATCCCTGGTTTTCCATCAGTAATGCTGATTGGCCCTGCGAAAAGGAAAGTGGGTAAAGCAGATAGAATGAACAGGATGAATCCGATGAAGGCTCCGTTCTGTTTTGACATCAACGCCAACACAGCAAACCAAGAGAAGAGGATAATAGCTGTCGACCCGATGGTTTTAACTTTCCAAGTGGAAACCTTGAGGTGCGCCTGCTTTGGCATCTGATAAGTTTTTGTTACGCCCCCAACAGCAAACGGCTCGGCTGTTCGATGCAGTCCTTGATGCGCAGGAGGAAGGTGACGGCTTCCTTGCCGTCGATCTGGCGGTGGTCGTAGCTGAGCGCGAGATACATCATGGGGCGGATCTCGACTTTGCCATTCAGGGCGACGGGGCGCTGCTGGATGGTGTGCATGCCGAGGATGGCGCTCTGCGGGGGATTGAGGATGGGGGTGCTGAGCAGGCTGCCGTAAACACCGCCGTTGGAGATGGTGAAACAGCCGCCTTGGAGGTCTTCCATGCTGATCTTGCCTTCCTTGCCGCGGTTGGCGTAGGCGATGATTTCTTTTTCGAGGTCGGCGAAGGATTTTTGGTCGGCATCGCGGATCACGGGGACGATCAGGCCGCGCTCGGTGCCGATTGCCACGCCGATGTCGTAAAAGTGGTTGGTGATGACGTCATCGCCATCGATCCGGCCGTTGACCGCAGGGACGGTTTTGAGGGCTTCGACGACGGCTTTGATGAAGAAGGACATGAAGCCCAGTTTCACGCCATGCCGGGCGACGAACCCGTCCTGGAGGAGCTTGCGGAGGTTCATCACTTCGGTCATGTCCACTTCATTGAACGTGGTCAGGATGGCCGCGGTCTGCTGGGCGTTGACGAGGTGGGTGGCGATTTTTTTGCGCAGCGGGGACATGCGCTGGCGGGTGGTGCGGCCGGATTGGTCGCGCACCGCAGGGGCGGCGGCCGCGGGCTTGGCAGGGGCGACGGAGAGGTCGATTTTCGGAGCCGGGGCCGCAACGGGGGCTGGGGCGACGGCGGCGGGTTTGGCTTCCACCACCGGTGCGGGAGCTGCTGCTGCCTTGGTTTCTTTTTTGCCGGCAGGAGCCGCCGGGGCAGGGGCCGCAGCCGCAGCAGGGGCCGCAGCACTTTCGCCGATGCTGCCGATGGTGGCCCCGATTTTCACTTCATCCCCGGGTTGGGCGGTGATAGTGACGACGCCGGAGGCTTCGGCGGTGATTTCGGTGGAGACCTTGTCCGTGTCGACGGTGACGAGGAGATCACCGGTTTTGACGGTGGCTCCATTGGCGACGTGCCAGGTGGAGATCACGGCGGAAGTGATGGATTCGCCAACGGAAGGGACGGTGATAGGGGACATGGGCAGGGAAATTTACGATTTAAGATGGATGATGGATGAATTGGGAGGAACCCGCATCAGACTTCGAAGGCGGCATCCACGATTTGTTTCTGCTCGGCCTTGTGGAGAGTGAGGGAGCCGACGGCAGGGCTGGCGGCACGTTTGCGGCCGGCGTAGCGGACGGTGGTGCCGGACATTTTTTCCAGACGCCAGTTGATGTGGCCCCAGGCCCCCATGTTTTTGGGTTCCTCCTGACACCAAACCCACTTTTTGTTGGCCTTCGGATAACGCGCGGTGATGGCTTTCAGCATGTCCTCGTGGAAAGGATAGAGCTGTTCGATGCGGATGATGGCGGTGGTCTTGTCTTCCTTGTCGCTGCGGCGCTCGAGGATGTCATAATACACCTTGCCGGAGCAGAAAATGAGCCGGGTGACGCGGGAAGGGTCGGCGATGGTGGTGTCGTCGAGGACTTCCTGGAAGCAGGTGTTGCCGGTGAAATCAGCTTCGACCGAGACGGCTTCCGGCAGGCGCAGCATGCTCTTGGGCGTCATGATGACGAGCGGCTTGCGGAACGGCCGGTTCATCTGACGGCGCAGCAGGTGGAAATACTGGGCGGGCGTGGTGAGATTGCAGACCTGGATGTTCTGCTCGGCGCAGAGCTGGAGGAAGCGCTCCAGACGGGCGCTGGAGTGCTCCGGCCCCTGGCCTTCATAACCGTGAGGAAGCAGCAGCACGATGCCGGAAGGCTTTTGCCATTTGGACTCGGCGGGGACCATGAATTGGTCGATCATCACCTGGGCTCCATTGCCGAAATCGCCGAACTGCGCTTCCCAGAGGATCAGCATGTCCGGGGACATCAGGCTGTAGCCATAGTCGAATCCGAGCACGGCGGCCTCGCTCAGCAGGGAGTTGTAAACGCGGAAGGTGGCGGCACCTTCCCCGAGGTGTTGCAGGGGGAAAAAGCGGTCGCGGTTTTCGGTGTCATAGAGACAGGCGTGGCGTTGGCTGAAGGTGCCGCGGCGGACGTCCTGACCGGAAAGGCGGACGGGTTTGCCTTCCCAGAGGATGGAGGCAAAGGCGAGGTGTTCGGCGTGGGCCCAGTCGAAAGGCCCCCCGTTTTCCGTGGCGGCCCGGCGTTTGTCCACCACGGTGCGTTTCACCGTGGGGTGCAGGCGGAAGCCGGACGGCACCTCGGAAATTTTCATGCCGAGCGAGCGGAACTTTTCCACCGGCAGTCCGGTGATGACGGGCGCGTGTGAGTAAGGCGGCTGGAAGACCGCGGTGGAGCCGGCAAAGACTTCCTTTTTGAGATCGGTGGTGCTGAGAGTGGTTTCGAGGGCGCGGAGTTCCTCGTATTCTTTTTCCAGACGGCCTTCGATTTCGGCGCGGATCGCATTGCTGCGCTCGGCGGTGATGAGTCCGCTTTGCACCAGTTTTTCGCTGAAGAGATCTCCTACGGTGGATTTTCCTGCGATGAGTTTGGCGATCTTCGGCTGGGTGAAGCTGGGCTCGTCACCTTCATTGTGGCCGTGTTTCCGGTAACAATACATGTCGATCACGACATCACGGTGGAACTTCTGGCGGAACTCCATGGCCAGCCGGGCCACAAACTGCACCTCCAGCGGGTGGTCGCCATTCACATGGAAAACCGGGGCTTCAATCATCTTGGCCACGTCGGTCGCATAGGCGCTGGAGCGGGCATCGGCGGGGGAGGTGGTGAAGCCGATCTGGTTATTGATAATCAGGTGGATGGTGCCGCCGGTGCGGTAGCCGGGGAGCTGGGAAAGATTCAGCACTTCCGCCACCATGCCCTGGCCGGCGAACGCGGCATCGCCATGGATCAGGAGCGGCAGCACTTTGCTGCGGTCTTCGGTGTCGCCGATATCCCGCTGTTTGGCGCGGGCACAGCCTTCGACCACGGGATCCACGGCTTCCAGGTGGGACGGGTTGGGGGCGAGATAGATGCCCACCTTGGCGCCCGGCAGATCACGCACCACCTGATAACCGAGGTGGTATTTCACGTCGCCGTCCCCGGCCACAAGGTCGGGAATATAGTTGGCGCTGAATTCATGCAGCAGGACTTTGAGCGGCTTTTGCAGGTAGGTGGCGAGGACGGAAAGGCGTCCGCGGTGGGCCATGCCCATCACGATGTCCTGCACCCCGTGTTTCGGGGCGTCATTGAGGATGGTATTGAGCACCACCATGGCGCTTTCGCCGCCTTCGATGGAGAAGCGCTTTTGCCCCTTGTATTTGGTGTGCAGGAATTGTTCGAAGGCCTCGGGTTCCCAGACCCAGCGGAGGATGCGTTCCTGCTCCGTGGCGGAGGGCGGGGCGAGGTCGATCCGGTTTTCGATCCGTTCCCGCAGCCACTCGCGCACTTCGTAGTTCAGGATGTGCATGAATTCGAAGCCAGTCAGGTCGCAGTAGGTGCGGCGCAGCCGGTCCACCATTTCCCGCAACTTGGTGCGTTGGCCGTTGTTGAAGAAGAGGGTTTCAACTTCGGAATTCAGGTCGGCTTCGGACAGGCCGAATTCCTTCAGAGACAAGCGGGCCTGCTCCGGAGCGGTGGGGCTGAGGGGATCCAGGTGGGCGCCGATATGGCCGATCGACCGATAGGTTTCGATCATCCGGGTGACGCTGGCGCGGAAGGCCATTTCCTGCTGGCTCATGCCGCTGCGGGCAGGCTCGGAGGAGGGTGCGGCGGCAGCGGTGGCTGTTTTGGGCTGGGCGGTGCCCAGTTCGAAGCCCTCAAAAAACGCAGACCATGTGCCATCCACGGATTGGGCATCCTTGAGCCAAAGTTGATACTTCTCCTCTAATAGGTCCACATTGAGGCGGGCGGAAATCGTCGAACTCATGACAATAAAAAACTTACAGGGGGTAATCGGGAAAAAAACGGGCTGCCGACCCGTCTTAGGGAAGGCAGCCGGGTTGGACTATGAACAAACCCACTGCCGTGCGCCAGTGGGAAAATGCGGAAGGAAAGTATTTCATTCCCGACAATTCCGCCCGCTGGCTACGGGCAGATTCAAACAGCTGCGGCGGGCGGCTGATCGACGGCGGCGGCTTCCCTCAATAGAGCCGTCAGGGCCCCTCCAGCTTCGCCGAGGCGGGTGAAGACTGCCGTGGCCCCGGCTTCGAGCAGCGGACTGGCATCGGCCACGTCCTCCGGCACTCCCCACCGTCCGACATAAATGCGCAGACGGGGGAATAAAGTGCGCAGACGACGGAGTTGCAGGCGCGCCGTGTCGTGGCTCCCGGGCGGGGTGGCACTGATGAGGATGGCGGCGGGGTGGCGGGCTTCGATTTCCGCGTGGAACTCGCTGGTAAGGCGTTGTCCCGGCACCACTTCAAACTGCAGCCCGGCCGGCAGGAGCAGCCCGAAGCAGCGCAGGGCGGCCTCGTCGGCGGCCCCACCCAAGGACCAGCCGAGCAGGAGTGGGCGGCTAGGATCCGGGGGTGGGGCTTCCGGGGAAGGCAGCGCCCCGGTCGTAATCCGCAGCATGGATTCATGCAGCCGTTGCTCCTCGGCATCGGTGAGGCGGTCGTGACTGGACTCCCGCCTGGCGAGCGCGATGGCCGGAAGGACGGTTTCGTCCACGACTTCGGTGGGGGATTTCCGTTTTAACTCCGCGGTGAGGAATTCCTCGGCTTCGGCCTCATCACCCGCGACGAGCCGTTGGTAGAGCACCATGAAGGGTTTTAATTTGGGATTGTCCCCCATGAGAATCTCCACCCACTCCAATGACGGGATATGCCGGGCCATCACCACGAAACAAACCGTCAGAGGGGTGGCCATGACAAGGCCGATGGCACCCCAGAGCCAGGTCCAGAAAACGATCGCGACGAGCAGGGCAAACTCGGAGACTCCCACGCTATGCCCATAGAGCAGGGGCTCCAGAATCATGTTGGTGATCAGTTCAAGGACTACGATGAGGCCGATCACCATCAGGGGATGCTGCCAATCGGGGAAGACGGCGAGACTGAGGGCGGAGGGCAGGACCGCCACCGCGATCGGACCGATATAGGGAATAAACCGGAAGAGCGCGGCCAGCACGCCCCAGAGCACCACGTAAGGCAGGCCGATGAAATACAGGCCGGTGGCGAGCACGATGCCATAGAGTCCGTTGATCAGGGCCTGCATGAGGAGATACCGGCCCACCCGGTCACCGGTTTCATCCAGCGCCTGGGTGACAACCGTGAGGTGGCGGAAGCCTGCGAGGCGCATCACCCGGTTGCGCAATTCCTGCTGGCGCAGCAGCATGAAAATGACAAAAACCACCACCGTGGCGGCATTTCCCAGCACCTCTCCCACGGTGCCCAGGGCTCCTCCGAGCAGGCCGGAAGTCTGCGGGGATTCCACCGGAGGGATGGGTTGGGCCAGCGTCGGCTCCGGAGAAGGCGGCGGGGAGGCGGGGGCAGCCGGGGCCGGTTCCGCCACGGCCGGCGGGTCACCCTCTTTGGGAGGCACGGCTTTGGAGGCCTCTTCGGTGGTTTTCTCAATGGTGATGCGGATATCCTGCAGATTTTCCATCACCCCGCCGCGCCCGCTTTGATGGAAGGAGACAATGCGGTCATGGATATTTTCCTTGTAGTTGGGCAGACTGGTGGCCAGCGAACTGAACTGCTGCCCGATCACCCAGCCGATGGCCCCCAGGAGGGAGAACACCGACAGGGTCACCAGCACCACTGCAAGAGCGCGCGGCAGGCGCAGACGGTGCAGGGCATTGACGATGGGATTGAGGAGAAAGGCAAAGAGCACAGCCAGCCCCAGGGGCATCAGCACTGCTTTGCCAAAATAGAAAATCACCACCAGCAGCACGCCGGTAACCAATCCGGGGAGCGGAACCATGCGGCTTTTTTTGATGGGGGAGGTCATACTGGATAAAAAGTTAGATGGTGGACTCGGGGAGGGCTCGGCGCCCGAAGCAAAAGAGGCCGTCAGAAGGGCTGGGGCGGCCTTGGAGTGCGTTCCGGATGATCCCGGCACCGACCGCCAGGACGTCGTATTCCGCATCCTGGGTCAGGCGAGGATAGGTCTGGAGCAGGCCTTCGCGGGGCCACAGCACGATGTGGTGCATCCCGGACTTCACCGGCGCGGTGCAGCGGCAGCTGGTGCGGTGATGGATGTGCAGACGGCTCATCGCAGGGCAGGGGGATGGATCAGGCGGGCTCCAGACTGGTGGCCGTGGCCTGCAATTGCTCAGGACTCATTTTTTGGTAGGAGGAATCAAGGGCGTGGCAGGATACCTCCTGACGGGTCAGCAGCAACGGTCCGAAAGCCGTGCAGACCGAACAGTCCGACGCATCCCGTCCCGTCCCGATCCGGACTACCCCGTCCGGCGAGGAGAGGCTGGTGGCGTCCCAGAAGAGCCAGCGCCCGCCGATCCAGGTTTCGAAGCAGGCATGGAAATCCTGGGGTTCCAGGGCATGCGCATAACCGGTGAAGTAACGCGCCGGCACATTCATGGCACGGCACAGGGCGATGCCGAGATGGGCGAAATCCCGGCAGACTCCGGCGCGCTCCACGAGGGAATCGACTGCGGAGGTGCCGGCGTTGGTGGAACCGCTGACATACGTCAGCCGGCTGGAAATCCAGTCCACCACGGCGCGGACCTTGGCCTCCGGGGACATCAGATGGCCGAACATATCATACGTCAGGCGGCCCAGCCGGTCTGACTGGCAATACCGGCTGGGATAAAGGTACGGCAGGATGGCGGCGGCAAAGGAACCCGGCCCTTCGTCCACCAGGGTTCCTGCGGGGATAGCCTCCGCCTGCACGTCCACGGTGGCTTCATAGCGGATCGTGTAGAGGCCGGGCTGGAAAACCTGCAGCCGGTCAAACGGAGTTCCGGTCGCGGTGCAGAGTTGGATCTGGTGTTCGATTCCGGGGGGGATCTGCAGGTTTTCATGGGCCAGGCTCTGGCCGCAACCCTGACGGACCCGGATGCTAAGAATAAACGTCACCGGGACGGTGACTTCATAGGCCAACAGGGCAGTGACGGCGAAGGTCATAATGAAAAGGAATGGGGGTGAGGGAATGCGTGAGCAGTGGAATAAAGGAGTCAGGGGAAAAATCAGCGTCGGCCCGGGGCAGGGTGGAGACAGCGTGAACCACTGCGGCGCGCATACATTTCGGAAAATTCTGCGCCGAAGGAGAGTCTTTGAGCGGAGTGATACACCCACCCCAGCAGGAGGGCGAGGGAACTGGCAGCCCCGGACGAGGAGGCCGGCACCGCCCGGGCGACGGATTGCTCCCTCGCCAGCTTTCCGAGGGAGAAAAGGACCGCTGCAAGGGCCCCTTCGACCCTGACATCCCGCCACTGGATCGTCGTGGCCGGCAGGTATTTGAACATGGCGGAAAATAAAGTGGTGATGACGGCCAGCGGGAGAAGTTGGTGGGGGGACTGCAGCAGCGGAAGGCCAGGCAGGTGCTGCATGGCATAATTCCCCAGCTGGCGCAGGGCCGCAGTGGTAATCATGGAGACCATCAGCAGGAAGCATACCCCCATCACCATGCCGATGGAGAGAAAACGTGCCCGGATCAAGGTCAAGAGGCCTCTCCCGGTTTTGGCCTTGGCCCCCAGACCAGTCCCGCGATGGAAATGGCTGCCAGCAGCAGCGGCGGGAGGAAAAATATGCTGTAGCAGGCAAACGCGGCGGCCAGATGCATCGCGTGGTCCGATTGCCATTCGGCGGCGGTTTCCTTGAACCGCGAGGGAAGCGATTTGAAAAATTGCTTCATACCGGAACAGGTTGGGGCTTGGGGCCGGCCCGCGACGGCACTGGGAGGGCATCAAGGCTCCAGGTGGCGACCTTTTGCAGGGTAAGAAGCTGATCGTGATAATCCTTCAGGGTGGAACGATGGCCGGCACTGACATAAGTCACCCGGTTTTTCTGAAGGAGTTGATAAAGCCTGGTTTCGTTGGCCTCATCCAGCGCACTGGTGGCTTCATCAAGGAAGGCGATGGATGGTTTGCGCAGCAGCAGAAGGGCGAACGGGATGCGCTGCTGTTCACCAATCGACAGGACATTGGTCCAGTCCACCGTGCGGTCGAAGTCGCCATCCACCCGGTCGACGACTTCGGAGAGGTTGACCGCTTTGAGCGCTGCGGTGATTTGGGCAGTATCGAGGTCCTCATTTTGTCCCGGGTAAAGGAGTTGGTCCCGCAGGCTGCCCTGCACCATGAAGGGCCGCTGGGGCAGGAACATCATCGGGGCGGGCGCAGGACGGGTGATGGAGCCCGATCCGGTATTCCAAAGCCCCGCAATGGTGGGCAGCAGGGAGCTTTTGCCGGAACCACTGGGTCCCATTAAAAGGATGCTGATACCGGTTTTCAGGTTGAGATTGAGCTCCTTCAGCAGCGTCTTGGATCCATCGGGGGTCTGCACGTCGAGATCGGCCAACTGCAGACGGTTTCCTGCCACCCTGACGTCGATCTGACCGGGCTCATCACTACTGGTGGAAGCGATGTCAATATCGCGCTCCTCTTCCTGATCCTGTTCCGTGAGTCCGGTCCAGAGGGCATCGATCCGGGTGACGCCGGCGGCAAAACCGCTCAACCGTTCGAATTGCGCGATGATCAGGGAAGTTGCTGCCAGTACTCCGGCAAAGGCCCCGCCGGCCTGCAGCACAGTGTCCATTTGGATTTTCCCGGTAAATTACAACAGCGCCACCACCAGGGTGGGCAGAATCAGGGAAAAATAGTTATAACGGGTGGTGAAAGAGGCCAGATTCCGGTTCCATCCGATCAGCCGGGTGGTGTTTTCAAAAATGTTGGCAAACTTGGAGATCAAGGCGCGGTGTTCCCGCTGTTCGCCTCGGTAGAAGGCGATGGCTGCAGCGTTGTCCCACACGCGGACCATGGCATAACAGAAATTCCCCTCTTTTTCATACTGATGGTAATAGATGCCAACCAGCCTCCCTCGCGGTCCCGTTGCGTGAGGGCATCGATAAAGTCCCGCGCCACATAACTCATAAGAACCTGCACAAGGGCCACCGCGATGGCAAACCCAAGCAAAAGGCCCAGCAACAGCCGGGCCTGCTTTTTCTGCTCTGAACGGAAAAACGGGGCAATGGTTCCCTTGATCCGGGAAATGGTGTGACGGTCGAAGGTGGGTTCAGGACCGGGAGTCATGCGCTGTCAGGCGGGCAGAGGTGAAACTCAAAAAATAGGTTGGCCCGGCTCCCTGTCGGTTGGGGGGGAATGCCGACAACGGAACCGGGCCGCCCGCAGCAGGGGTTATCTGCGGGAACTCTTTACGAGAAGCATGGCTCCGAGGGCGAGGGCGACGCCCCCGGCGATGACGAGAGCGGGTTCTTCCTTGGCGAATTCACGGGCCTTCCGGTAACCGGCTTCGGCATCCTCGCGGATTTGGCGGGCGGTCTCCGCCGCACAGTCCACGCCTTCGGCCACGGAATCACGGGCGCATTCGTAGGCCTCCCGGACCGAGTCCGCCGTCGCAGTGGTGGACTTGCCGAACTGTGAAGCCGCGGCCCGGCCCTCGTCAGCCACGCTGGCAGCGGTGGAGTGGATGGACTCCCGGAGGTCACGGCCAGCCGCCGCAGCGGCACTGAAGCCATTGGCTGCGTAGCGGCGGGTTTCTTCCAGCCGGTCCTTCACCGCTTCAACTTTGGAGTGGGCGTATTCCTCGATGCGATCCCGGGAGGGAGTGCCCTTGGCCCGCTGCCAAGCCACATAAAGCGCCCCGAGGCCGAGAATGGCACTGGGCACGGGATGACGGCGGGGGAAGGCGGCGGCGGCACCGATGGCCCGGCCGGCGAGCGCCCGGTTCCGTGGGGTCAGGACCGTATCCACCCATGCGAGGGCAGCACTGAAGAAGACACCGGCATCGAAATTCCGGCCGATCGAGTCAGCGGTGTCCTGCATCGCTTGGCCAACTCGGCGGGCTTGGGTTTCGACGGTGCCGGCGGTCTGATGCAAGGTGTTTTGAAGATTCTGGCGGGTGTTCATAGGATTGGGGAGCGGGTAGGGGGTGGGTGGGGGGACGAGGACGGAAGTCACGGGTTGGTGGGTGAGGGCGGCGGCAGTATGTTTTAACGTCCGCAAGGTCACGTCGGGAGTCAGGCTTTCCGCACGCAGTTGGCGGCCACTGCGGCGGAAAACGAGCCCGCCGGCGAGGGAGGTGAGCAGCGTCAGCAAAAGAGCTGACGCCCCGGCGGCATCCAGCGGCTGCCACCCGGCCCGGGTGACCAGCGCCTGACTCATCAGGAGGATGCAGCCTGCCAGCAGCAGCAGGAGGGCGGTGAAGGCGGTGAGCCCCCCTGCCGCAATCCAAATCGACTGCTGCCGGGTATGGGTCGCTTTCCCCGCAATCTCCTGACGAAACAGCGTCCAGTGTCCCGCCGCGAGTGATTTGAACTCCGTGGTGAGAGTGCGGAAGTTTGAGAGAAGACCGGGGGCAGACATGACAGCAGAGGATGTGTTGGCGACCTGTGGGGACGTTCAGATCCTGGGAGAACCAAAAGCACGCTTGGCTTCGTCTGCAGCCTCGGTGGTGCCTTCCTTGACTTCGCTGGCGGCCTGTTTCAGGCCATCGCGGAATTTTTCCGCACCATCGCGGAGGTGATCCCCGACGCTTTCGACGCCCCCGGCGACCCGGTCCTTGAGCCGGCCGGCTTTATCACGCAGGGTCTCGACGCCGTCGTCAAACCGGTCACGCAGACTGGAAGCCTCCTCGCGGGCGGCCCGGCCCAATTGCTGGGTCTTGCGGCTGAACCGGTCGTAGGCGTGGTCGGTGGCATCATCCAACTCATCCATGATGGGGCGGAGTTGGCGATGGTAGCGCTTTTCAAAAGCAAGGGCGGTCAGAGCAGCGACACCGGTGGCGATGACGCCGAGCAGCACTTTGGTAGTGGGGTCGGTTTTCATGGGTGGAGTGGGTAGGGAATAGGGCTTGGACAAGACAGGGGGGCGTTCTTAGTTTTTGATGTCCCGGACGGTGTCCTTGACGCTGTCGCCGATTTTTTCGGCGGGGGAGCGGGGCTCGACGGCATCTTTGATGTCGCGGCCGGCTTCGCGGATGGAATCCCCGGCTTTATCGATCGGGTTGCGCCGGTCATAGGCCACGAAGGCGAGCACAGCGACGGCGATAACCAGGAACGCGATGATAAGATTGGTGTTGGATTTCATGGAATTCGTTGTGGTTGGACATTCCGCTGGGGGGGCACGTCCCGTGGCCGCAGGACCGCCGCCGCTGATCCGCTTCAGATCGATTTTTTACCCCGGATCAGGGAGAGCACGAAGAGGATGAGGAAGATCACGAAACAGACTTGGGCGACGGTGGCCGCCGCACCGGCAAGGGCACCGAATCCGAGCACCCCGGCAATGAGGGCTACAACGATGAAAGTAAGGGTCCAGGAGAGCATAAGATAGGAGGAGTTGGGGTGCTGGCGGAGGGCGCCGGAAGAGGAAGTCCGGCCGGTGTGCCGCCAAGTCTGATTTTGCAGGAGTGGTGCCACCGGGGCGCGGCTCCACCAATTCCTCTGATTTTCAACGACATACAGGAGATGCCAAAGGGAGGTGTGTTCACGCCCTGACAGAAGGCCCTTGCATTCTGCCATGCCGCGGGAGATTGGATTTGCATTCTGCGAGGAAAGGGGAAAACATAAACTTCGCACGCTCTTCGGGCCTGCCCACGGCTCCACCCCCTCACCCCAAAGTCCGTGTCCCCAAAGCCCGTGTCCCGCGTTCTGGCCATTTTCAATTTCAAGCTGTTGGGATTGGCCATCATTTCCATGGTGATGGTGCTAGGAGTGGCGGTAAGCCAGTTGTTCAAAACCCGGCAATTCATCCAAATGCTCTCGCAGTCCCATCAGCGGACCATGGATTTCCGCATGGTCCGCACCTATCTGCTGGATGCGGAAACGTCGCAGAGGGGCTTTCTCCTGACCGGCAGCGAGGAATACCTGATTCCGTGGGAGCGCACCCGCCGGGAATTCACCCCCCACATGCAGAAGCTCGGTCAGATCGTTCCGGAAAATCCCGCCCAGGCCGGGCGGGTTACCGAGCTCCAGTCCGTGGCTGCTGCCAAAATGGAGGAACTGGAGGCCACCATTCAACTGCGCCGGAAGCAGGGCATGCAGGCAATTCTGCCAGCGGTGGATTTTGCGGCCGGGCTCGCTCTGATGGACCGGGCGCGGGCCATCGTGGATGAAGCCCTCGCGGAGGAATCCGGACTTCAGCAGGTGATGCAGCAACGCCAGATGCGCGGGGTGTGGGTCACGACCTTTCTGATCATCGCCAGCGCTCTGCTCTGTCTGGCCGCCGGGGCGAATGCTTTTCTGCTGTTCCAGAAAGCGATCAAGGCCACCCGGCTCCAGCGCCGCGCCCTGATCCAGCGCCGCCGCGCCATGAATGCCGACCGCGAAAAAAATCTCTTCATGGCCAACATGAGCCATGAAATCCGCACGCCCATGAATGCCATCATCGGGTTTTCCCAACTGCTGCGGGACGAAGTGGAAAGCCCCCGCGCCAGCCATTACGTCAACGCCATCGCCACCGCCGGGGAAAATCTGCTCAGCCTGATCAACGACGTGCTCGACCTCTCCAAAATCGAGGCCGGGCGGGTGGAATTGAAGCCGGAAGTGATTGATCTCCGCGAAGTGGTGCAGAATCTGCAGCTGATGCTCACTCAACGCGCCTCCGCCAAGGGTCTGCAGCTCCTGACCGAAGTCGACGAGGCTCTGCCCTCGTGGCTGGTGCTGGACCCGCTGCGCTTGCGGCAGATGCTGCTGAACCTGATGGGGAATGCGATCAAATTCACCAACGCGGGCCATGTCTCCCTGAAAGTGCGTCCCGAAACCCAGCCCGGGGTGACGGATTCCCTGACCCTCGTCATGGAGGTGTCGGATACCGGCCGTGGCATCGCCCCGGCTGATCTGGAATTGATTTTCAAGCCCTTCCGGCAAGGCCGCCAACAAAGTACCGAGGTGGTGGAAGGCACTGGTCTGGGCCTCAGTATCACCCGGCGACTGGTCCGCCTGATGGGAGGGAACGTCACCGCGGTCAGCGAAGTGGGAACCGGGAGCACCTTCACCCTGATCCTGCCCAACGTGAAGTTGGCGGTCATCGGTCCCCGGGCCACGACCGTGGATGCGGATGCCATCAGTCTCGACACCCTGCCGCGCATGAAGGTGCTTATCGTGGATGACAATGCGCATAACCGCGAGGTGATGGGCGCATTTTTCCTGAACACCCACCACGAAATAGTCTTCGCCAGCAACGGTCTGGAGGCCGTGGAGCAAGCGGTCAGGACCACGCCGGATCTCATCCTGATGGACATCCGGATGCCGCGGCTGGATGGGCGCGAAGCCACCGAACTGCTGCGCCGTCACGAGGCCCTGGCCCATACCCCGGTCATCGCAGTCACCGCCTCCAGCCTCGCTGATTCCCGGAACAATGCCCGGGCCGTCTTCAATGGTTATCTGAGGAAGCCATTCCTGCGTCCTGAATTGGTGAACGCGATCCGTCTGGCCATGGCCTCTTCCGCCGCCGCTGGAAAGCCTTCCCCCGCCGACCGGCCGACCGGTCCGGCCCTGCCGCTGCCGGAGCACGCGGCCGCGCAACTCCGGCACCTGTACGAGGAACGCTGGCCCCTCCTGACCCGCACCATGGCGGTGCGCGCCATCCGTGCCTTTGCCGATGAGTTGGAAACGATCTCCAACGCCCATTCCTGCCCGAGCCTGCGCGACTATGCCGCTACCCTGAAGCACCAGGCCGCCACCTTTCAGATTTCCTGCATGGAAAAATCCCTCGCCGATTTCCCCGCTCTTGTGGAAATCCTTTGTCCCCCCCCACCCGTGCCATGAACTCCTGCCCTTCCGCCAACTTCGTCCCTCCCACCATCCTCGTCGTCGACGACCAGGAGCCCAACGTCCAACTGGTCTGCGGGTTTCTCCTCGATGAGGGTTATGAAGTCGTCCCTGCCTCGAGCGGGCCGCAAGCCCTTGAACGCATCGCCTCGCAGCTGCCAGACCTCATCCTGATGGATGTGCTGATGCCCGGCATGGATGGCTTCGCCCTCTGCGAGCGGGTGCGTCTCCTCCCTGAATGTGCTGCCATTCCGGTCATCTTCCTGTCGGCTGCGGATGAATCGGAATTTATTGTCAGGGCCCTGGAAAGCGGCGGAGTTGATTATATCATCAAACCCTTCCGTAAAGCCGAACTGATTGCCCGCGTGCGCAGCCATCTGGCGTTGAAAACCTCCCGCGACAAGCTCGCCCGGCTCCTCTGCGAAAAGGATGAGCTGATGGCCGTGCTCGCCCACGATTTGAAGAATCCCCTGACGGCCATCAGCCTCGGGGTGCAGACCCTGCAAAGTAAAACCGACCCAGATCCCGCCTTTCTCGCCAGGGTGACCGGCAACATCGAATCCACCGTGAACCAGATGCGGACCACTATCGAGACCCTGCTGTCCGAGAAGGCCGCCGAACGGGCGGAATTTCCCCTCACTTATCAGCCGATCAATCTTCAGGCCGCCCTCAAGGATGCCGCCGCCGCCCTGCGCAGTGCCGCCGCCGTCAAGCAGATCAAACTGGAAGTGGAGGTTCCCCAGACCTCCATCATTGTCCTGGCCGATGCTCACGCCCTGCGGCATATCCTGGACAACCTTTTTTCCAACGCGATCAAGTTTTCCCCCCGTGGCAGCACGGTCATCCTGTCCGCGCAGGAGCACGCGGATGCAATGCCGGCGGTCACCGTGGCGGATCAGGGACCGGGGCTGACTCCTGCGGACATGGAGGGCCTCTTCCAGAAATACAGCCGCCTGAGCGCCCGGCCTACCGGCGGGGAAAGCTCCACCGGCTTGGGTCTAGCCATCGTCAAAATGCTTGCTGAACGGATGAGCGGCACCATCAATGGCGAAAACCGGCCGGATGGTCCGGGCGCGCTGTTCACCCTCTGCCTTCCTCCTGCCTGACCGGAACGATTGCAACACTTTCCCATCTATGGACATTCTCATTATTGACGACGATCGATCCATCCGCGAGGCCACGCTGATGGCGGTCGAAAGTTTGGAGCACTACGGCGAGGCCGTGGAGAACAGCGAGCTAGGCCTGCGGCGGCTGAAGGAGGACAAGTTTGATCTGGTGATTCTCGATCTGATGCTGGGCGATCAGGACGGACTGGAAGTGCTGACTGCCATCAAAAAGCAGAATCCCTCACAGGCGGTCGTGATGTTTACGGCGCAGGCCTCGATTGCCACGGCGGTGGAGGCCACCCGGCGTGGGGCGATTGATTTCATCGAGAAGCCCTTCCATCTGGCACGGCTCCGTCACGTGCTGGCCCTGGCTCAGAAAACCCGCCATCTCGAAACCCGCGTCGCGGAACTGGAGACGGAGATCCAAGCCCATCATGTCGAACCCCGGTTCCAGTCCCAGGATCCTTCCGTGCAGGCCCTGCTGGAGCTTTTGTTCCGTGCCGCAGAATCCACCGCCAGCATCCTGATCCTGGGTCCCAGCGGCACCGGCAAAAGTGTCGCTGCCCGGGCCGTTCATGCGGCCAGCCATCTGCGGGACAAACCATTCGTGACCGTGAGTTGTCCCAGCCTCTCCAAGGAGTTGTTGGAAAGTGATCTCTTCGGCCACGTCAAAGGAGCCTTTACCGGTGCCATCAAGGATCACTGGGGCAAAGTGAAGGCGGCGGAAGGAGGGACCCTGTTTCTGGATGAAATCGGGGAACTGCCCCTCGAGCTTCAACCTAAATTGCTGCGCCTGCTCCAGGAGCGCGAGTACGAACGTCTCGGCGAAAACAAAACCCGCCCTGCGGATGTGCGCATCATCGCGGCCACCAACCGGGACATTGAAAAGGAGGTCGCCGCCGGCCGGTTCCGGGAGGATTTGTTTTACCGCCTGAATGTGATCAGCGTTTCCATGCCCTCGCTGCGGGACCGCCCCGCCGACGTCCTCGCCTTTGCCGAAAACAATCTCAAATTTTTTGCCGGCCAGTTGAAACGGAAAGTAACCGGCTTTTCCGCCGACGCCCGGCGCTGCCTTCTGGCCTACCCCTGGCCGGGCAATCTCCGTGAATTGCGTAACTGCATTGAGCGGGCCGTGATTCTGTCCAAGGGTCTCGAAATTGCTCCTGCAGACCTGCCCATTCATGTGCAGGGCGGGCATCAGGTGGGCCATGTCCCGGGTGTTCCGCTGGTGGGTTCCATGATGACCCTGGAAGCGCTGGAGCGTGAACACATCAGGCGCGTGGTCGAAGCCACCCCCACAATACAGGAGGCTGCCCGCGTCCTTGGTATCGATGCGGCCACCATTTACCGCAAGCGTCGTAAAACCGAAGGCTGACCCCCGATGCCGTTGTTATCCCATGATTGAACTTGATCTCCTCACTACCCACGCCGACCGCGCCTACCCGATTCTGGCCGGTCTCGTCACGCCCCGGCCCATCGCCTGGGTCACTACCCTGAATGAAGATGGGACGGTAAATGCCGCCCCGTTTTCCTTCTTCAACGTCTTCGGGGCGGAGCCTCCTCTCGTCATCTTTGCACCGGGAGACCGCGATGACGGTTCTCCAAAAGACACCGCCCGCAACTGCCGCCGCACCGGTGAGTTTGTCGTCAATCTGGTGGACGAGGCCCTCGCCGAAGCCATGGTCCGTACTGCTGCTTCTGTCCCTTATGGTGAAAGCGAAACCAAACGGGAAAAGCTGGCCACGTCGCCCTCCACCACGGTGGGCCCGCCCCGGATTAAAGCGGCTCCTGCCGCCCTGGAATGCAATGTCCACTCCATCCAGCAGATCGGGGAGAACCGCCTGATCCTTGGGATCGTCCACCGGGTCCATGTCCGGAAGTCCTTCTACGACGCCAAAACCCAGCGTATCCGAGGCGAAAAATTCCACCCCATCGGCCGCATGGCTGTCCCTGACTGGTATTGCCGCACCGGGGATTTGTTCGAACTGAAGCGGCCGGAGTGAGGCCGGGTCAACTCCCCGGCCTTTTTCCGTAAGGCCGTGGTTTCGTCGGATGTTGTTTCCGGTCCTGTTCGATCAGAAAGTCAATCCAGTCCGGATCTGCTGACATGGCCGTGCCTTGGTAGCCCCAGATCTGATTCAGTCCCAAAGGAAAAATCGCGGCACCGCCCACGGTGACGTTGATGCCCAGCAGTTCACCGGCTTCGCCGATCAGGGGGCCGCCGCTATCACCGGGAGCCATGGGCGCGGTATGTCCAATTTCGCGCCAACGGGCTCCGTCTGGTGTTTGCTGGATGGACCCCAGATAGTTGATTTTTCCTCCACTGGTGCCGTAGGCCAGCTGAGGAAGGCCATGGGAACCGAACCCACAGGTCAGCACGGCCCCGCCGGGGAGGGCTGTCATCGTTGGTGTCAGGGTATCGTAGGGCCGCACCGGGGCGTGGATGAGCGCGAGGTCAGGACCGTCGTTGGCATAATCGCCCCGCCAGACGACGCGGGCTTTGGCTGCGGTCATTCCCTCGGATTGGTTCAAGGCAATCAGGGTGCACTGGGGGGCGTCTTCGACACAATGGGCTGCCGTCAGGAAATAACCGTCTCTGGAAAGGGCCGCCGCCGCACCTATCGTTAGTTTTTTCGCCGTGGCGAACTCCACGCTGAGCTTGTGGACTTGGTCCGGCTGGATGCTGAGTTTGATTTTGGGTTCAATATCCGGGGGCAGCAGAATCGCTATCCGGCCGGCCCCGAAATCGGCGGGGGATTGGCCCCTGATGGATTTATCCTTCCAAAAATCCATGCTGGCCGGACGCCGTTTATTCAGGAACGACGTGATTCTGATCCGTTGCTGGTCCGTGTCCGGGACGCCATGGCAGGAGACGCCCAGGAGCGCGCCGACGACAAGAAGCAGGGAGGAAAAGTGCATCTTGAGAGGACGGGGAGGGGACTTCAGCGTTCAGTTTTCCCAAGCGCCGGAGTGACGGCGGCGAGGGCGCAGGGACAGGCCTGGATAAAGTGGCCGGGAGAGACTTCGTGGGGGGAGGGATCGCAAGTCAGGGAAGCCTGGTAGTTGGCGCATTGGACCCGGTGGCCGAAGGTGCAGCCGGGGGGCGGGTGGATCGGACTGGGAATGTCGCCTGACAACAGAGGCCGCGGGCTGGTGCGGGTAAAGTCGCCCTCGGGAATGGCGGCAATCAGGGCCTTGGTGTAGGGATGGCGCGGGTTTTGATACACCTCGTCCGCCGGGCCGGTCTCGACGATCCTGCCGAGATACATGATGGCGATGCGGTCGCTGATGTGTTTTACGACGGCAAGGTTGTGCGCGATGAAAAGGTAGCTCAGACCGAGTTCCTTCTGAAGATCGAGGAGGAGGTTGATGACCTGGCTTTGGACGGAGACATCCAGAGCGGAAACCGGTTCGTCGCAGACGATGAGTTTGGGTTTCAGGGCAATGGCGCGGGCAATGCCGATGCGTTGACGCTGGCCGCCGGAGAACTCGAAGGGGAATTTGTTGGCGGCCCCGGCGGGGAGGCCGACTTTTTCCAGCAATTCAGCGACCCAGGTCCGGCGTTCTGCCGGAGTTCCCATGCGGTGGATGATGAAGGGTTCCTCCAAAATGGTGCCGACGGTGTGGCGGGAGTTCAGGGACTCGGCGGGGTCCTGGAAGATCATCTGGAGATCCCGCCGGTGTGGCTTGAGGACGCGGGGACCGGCGTTGGTGAGGTCAATGCCCTGGAAGGTGAGGGTGCCGCCGGTGGGCTGGTGGAGGCGGACGATGGCTTTGCCAAGGGTGGTTTTGCCACAGCCGGATTCGCCGATCAGGCCGAGGGTTTCGCCGGCTTGGAGAGTCAGGGAAACTTCATCGACAGCCTTCACACTGGCGCTGGTGCGCTGGAACACCCCGGTTTTGACAGGAAAGAAAACGCGCAGGTTTTTAACCTCCAGCAGCGGCTTTTGCTGATGGGCAGGCTTGGGAGCAACGGGTGCCAAAGGTCCAGTTTCACCCATCAATCCTGCCTCTCCGGTTCCGGAACCACTGCAACGCGGACAGGCTTCGATGAAGTGGTGCGGAGCCGCTTCGATGAAGGGCGGGCGGACTGTCAGGGTAGGGGAATCGGCCGGAGCGCCATTGCGGGGGCAGAACCGGCAGCCCGCGGGCATGAGGTGCAACGGCGGCACGGTGCCGGGAATGGTGCGCAGGCGGCTGCGGCGCGGGGTGCTGAGACGGGGAATAGAGGCCAGCAGGCCGCGGGTGTAGGCGTGGCGGGGATGGGAAAAAAGATCGCGCACCGGAGCCTGTTCCACCACGCGGCCCGCATACATGACGACGACTTCGTCGCAGGTCTCTGCGATGACGCCGAGGTCGTGGGTGATGAGGAGCAGGCCCATGCCCATCTCTTTTTGCAGGTCCTTCATCAAGGCCAGGATCTGAGCCTGGACGGTGACGTCGAGCGCGGTGGTGGGTTCGTCCGCGATCACCAGTTTGGGTTTCAGCGCGATGGCCATGGCGATGACGACGCGCTGTTTCATCCCGCCGCTGAGTTGGTGCGGGTAGTCCATGGCGCGCTGTTCCGGCTCGGGGATACCGACTTTTTCCAGCAGGGCGATGGATTGGTCCCAAGCCTGTTTTTTGGAGCAGCGCGTGTGGAGGAGGAAGACCTCGCTGAGCTGGCGGCCGATGCGGTGCACCGGGTTCAGTGCGGCCATGGGTTCCTGGAAAATCATGCCGATATCGCGGCCCCGGATGGCGCGGAGTTCGTCGTCCGGGATTTGGGTGAGATCCTTGCCGTCGAAGCGGATGGAGCCTGACAGGATGCGGCCGGAGGGCTGGGGCAGCAGGCGGTTGATGGAGAAGGCCGTGACGCTTTTACCGCAGCCCGATTCGCCGACGAGGCCGACCGTCTGGCCGGGTTCGATAGAGAAGGAGACGCCGTCAACAGCCGTGAGCAAGCCTTCGTCCGTTTGGAAGGCCGTGGTCAGGTTTTGGACGGATAGCAGGGGCATGAGGGGGCGGTTTTCAGTTTTCGGTGTTCGCAGGGGAGGCCGGAGTTTTGGCCCGGTATTGGTCGAAGTTCAGATCCTGGACGGGGAAGGTTTTGCCGGTGGTCATGGCTTCGCGGGTTTCCCGCCGCATATCCTCGTTGACCCAATGAACATGGGCCTGCGCGGGGTTTTCGGAGGCGCGGACATTGAAATCCGCCGGCCAGCGGACCCAACGCCAATAGACAGTGCGGTGCCAGGGAGTGGCCCAGGCAGGAACGAAGCTGGCCTCCGCGGCAATCATTTCCTCGATGCGGTGTCCCAGCTTTTCCAGATCATCCAGAGTCTGCGCCTTCTCATGTTGGTCAATCAGGACATCAAGTTCCGGATTGGAGGTCTCCGAGATGTTGTTGGTGTTGGTTTTGACTTTGCGTGAGCCGTCAGGGTTTTTCTCCTTCTCGTAGGCGTTGTCGGTGTGGAATCCTTCCCAGTATTTGGGATAGGGGGGGATGTGGACCCAGCCGGCCAGGGCGATCTCATGCTGCTTCTGCAGGACTTTTTTGAATTGGGCGGAGGGGTCGAGGGATTCAATCCGCAGCTCCACCCCGCACTTGAGCGCCTCCTCCTTGAGGCGCAGGGCATAACGCTGTTCCTGGGGACGGCTGCGGATGCCCAGTTCAAAACTCAGGCGCTGGCCGGTGGCCGGGTTCTTGAGAATGCCGTCCGGACCGCGCTCCGTGAAACCTGCCCCGGCAAAGGCGGCAGTGGCGAGTTCGCGGGAGAAGACCGGAGGCTGCAGCGTGGGATGGGTGAACCGCCCAAAGCCGTCGTTGTTGGTCCTCATGCGGTCCATTTCCCCTTTCAATTCCACGTCGATGACCCGCTGCATGTTCATGGAGTGCTGCAGGCCGCGGCGCACCCGGACATCGCTGAGAAGCGGCTTGGAGCAGTTCAGATACAGCCCCTGGCTGGGGCGCGGGTAATCATTATAGAATTGAGCGCGTTCGATCCAGCCATTTTGATAAGCTTCGCCGTCGAGCTTCTCATTCCAATTCCAGGGCTGGCGGTCCAGGTAGGTATGGTAGAAGTCAAGGCGTCCCGCGAGGAAGGCCTCAAAGGCTTTCTCGGGATTCTGAATGACTTCGAATTGGATGGAATCGACGTTGAAACGGTTTTTGTAATACTTCCGGTCTTTGGCCCACCAGTCCCTGACTCTGGTCAGGGTGATGCTGCGGCCGATTTTGACATTCTCCGGCAGGATGGTATAAGCCCCGGCGGAAGGGTCCTTGCGCCATTGATAGCGCTGGATGTAATCCGGGCCGAATTCCTTGTAAAACAGGTGATCCATCGGAGGGATCTGGCTGAAGTAGACCGAGTCGGGCCGGGGTTCGGGCAAGCGGACCGCGAAGGTCAGGTCGTCGTATTTGTCGATGCCGGCAAACTTGGTGCTGAAGTAATTCTGGCCATAGGGGTCCTGGGTGTAGGGCGAGAGCTGAATGTAAAACGTCATGAAGAAGTCCGCCGTGGTAATCGGATTGCCCGTGGTGAAACGCGCGGAGGGATCGATGTGAAAGTAAACCGTTTTGCGGTCCGGACCGAGCGCCCAGCGGTCGCACACTCCCGGAATGTGCTGGCCCGGGAAGTTGGGGTGGAGATTGGTTTGCGTGAGGTAGATATCGTCGTGGTGCTCGCTTCGGAAAGAACTGTTGGCATCTGGTCCGTAGGGGCGGAGGCACGGTGGAAAGGAGGCCATGAACCAGCGGATGGAGCCGCCTTTGATCGCTGCTTCGGAACCGATCTCCGGCAGGTCCATCCCGTTTTCCCACTTCAGATCGGCAGGCAGGTCCGTTAAGGGGAAGGTGCGGAAGAACTCCGGCTTGGACCCGTAGAAGGCGGCAGCTTCGGCCGCGTTGTCGTAGGGAGGGAAGCGGTCATCCGACGCAGGAGAGCAGCCGCTCTGCAGGAGCGCCAGTATCAGTAAAAATAGGACCGGCAGGGACTTCATGTCAGCGGTAAACGGTGAAGCGTTTGGGATCGAAAGCCTCGCGGATGGCTTCGCCGACGAAGGTGATGAGGATGAGCGTGACCACGATGGCGGCAAAGGCGCTGTAGAGAATCCAGGGGGCATTCATGTTATCGGTGCCGTCCTTGAGGAGACTGCCCCAGGAGGGTTCGCCCGGCGGCAGGCCGAAACCGAGGAAATCAAGGGCGGTGAGGGATGCGATGAGGGCCTCCACGGTGAAGGGCAACTTGGTGACCAGAATTGACAGGATGTTGGGCAGGATGTGGCGGAAAATGATGCGGGTATTGCCCGCTCCCAGCAGACGGGCGGCGGAAACGTAATCACGGGAGCGCTCGCCGTAGGTGGCTCCGCGTAAATTATAACTGAGGCCCATCCAGGAAAAGGCGGCGAGGACGAGGACGAGCACCACGATGCCAGGGGACACGGTGCTGCGGATCAGGATCACGATGAAGAGAAATGGCAGGGCGGACCAGATTTCTACGAAGCGCTGGCCAAAAAGGTCGAACTTTCCACCGAGGTAGCCCATGGCGCAGCCCACCGAAATGCCGAGGGCGAAGACAAAAATGGTGTAAAATCCGGCCGCGGCCCACTGCAGTTGGAACCCGGCGTAGAGCAGGGCCACGATGTCCGTCCCGCTGGAATCCGTACCCAGGAAGTGCCGCTCCTCGAAATTGGGAGCGACCGGGGGGTAAAGCACCTGACGGATCTCCGTGGATTCGCGGGCTTGCAGCGCAGGCAGGTCAATGTCCTGTCCCAGCCTGTCCTCACGCACGATTTTTCCATCGGCATACTCGATGCGTTCCACCAGAGTGCCGCTTTCATCAAAACCGGAGGCAATGCCGTGCAGGATTCCCTGACGCACGCGGTATTCGCGCCGGTGTTGGCCTGGCTTGTCCTTGAAGACGGTGTAGGCGGTGCCGGAAAAGGCCTTGTTCTTCCTGTCATCATGCAGCGTGCCGCCGGCCAGCCGGGTAATGGCACGGGACTGGGGCGGAGTATCAATCCGTGCGGAATACGGCACGAGGGGAAGGATGACGCGGCCTCCTCCGGTGGCGTCGAAGACCCGTTTGAGTTCGCGGTAATCGGTTTCCGCTTCATAACCGAGACCAAAGTGCGTGCCCGGAATGGGATTGGCCCGGAGGAAGGGGAACGACCATTGGCCCTGATAGGAAACGGCGAGGGCCTGCTTGCCGATGATCACATTGTCCAACAGGGCGAAACCGCTGAGCCCGATCAGAATCAAAAGGGAAACGTAGCCGCGCCGGATCGATTTGAAGCGTTTCCAACGCTTTTGCGACAGGGGATTGGGAGGCCCGGCGGGCCGCAGGAGAAACCAGACTCCCAGAGCGATCGCTCCCACCCGGAGCAGGGTGCCCCATTGCCAAAAAGCGATCGGCCCGTCGTCCAGCACGCTGTATGCTTTAAAAACGGGCACGCGCCAGCCGAGGTGCTGGAAGACCCAGGAAAGCACCGCGGTGATAATGAGAATGAGGCCGGCGGAGCGCATGGCAAGGAGTCGGCTAGTCGAAACGGATGCGCGGGTTGAGCGCGGCGATCAGAAGGTCGGACAGGAGATTGCCGACCATCAGCAGGGCGGATGAGAGCGTGATCAGAGCCATCATGGTGGTGTAGTCGCGGTGCAGGGCGGACTCGAACCCGAGTTGGCCGATGCCGGGGATGTCGAAGACGTTTTCAATCAACACCGAACCCGTGAGGATCAGACTGACATTCTGGCCGAAGGTGGAGGCGATGGGGATAATGGCGTTGCGCAGGGCGTGGCCGGTGATGGCTTTGGAGAAGGATACCCCCTTGGCGACCGCGGTGCGGACGTAATCGGTAGCCAACACGTCCATCAGGCTGTTTTTCATCAGAAAAGAATACATCGTCCAACTGCCGATCATGTAGCATACGAGGGGCAGGGCGGCGTGGTGGAGCAGGTCTTTGATTTTACCGAACGGGGAGAGGCTGACGTATTCCGTGCTGGTGAATCCGCTCATGGGAAACCAGTCGAAGCGGAAGGAAAACCAGAGCAGGAGGAGTGTTCCCAAGGCAAAACCAGGGATGGCGTAACCGACAAAAAGAGCAACGGAAGTGGCGTTGTCGAGGAAGGTGCGGTGACGGATGGCCTTCACGATCCCGAGCGGGATCGCAATCAGGTAAGTCAGGATGGTGGTCAGGATTCCGTAAAACAGGGAAACCGGCAGGCGGCGGCTGATCAGGGTGGCCACCGGCTCGCCAGAGGACAGGGATTCCTGGAAATCGCCTTGAAGCAGACCGGATCGTTTTTCGCGGTAGGCCACAATGCGGTTGGCGTCCGGCTCAAAAGTCGTGCGCCCCTGCGGGTCAGTTTTTTCATCCAGACCGAACCGGACGGACCAGCCTTCCGGGGCTCCGGTTTCTGGCGGAGGAAATTGGAGACGGGGCGGCTTGGACGGGTCCTTGAAGTCCAGGATCAGGGCCTTCCTGGAATAAGCTTTGCCGTCGGGATCGAGGTATCCCAGCAGCACCATGGGCTCGATATTATCCTCGCCCAGGGGAACAAAGCGGGCGTTGACTTCGCGGGGCAGCAAGCCAAGCCACTTCAGATAGCCTGCCATAAAGCCATCGTTCATGGAAAACTGCATGCGCAGCTGTTCCTTTTGATCTGGCGTCAGGGAGGAGCCGCCGGAACTCCCGGTGCGGCTGCGGGCTCCCTCCCCGGAGGCGGCCCGTTGCAGGGCCTGCTCATACGGTCCCCCGGGCAGGATCCGGGTCAGGCCGAACACGATCAAGGTCACCCCTAGCAGGGTCACCGGAATCAGCAGCAGGCGGCGGAAGAGGTAGGCGCGCATTCCGTGGGGGGCAGGAGCGCTGGGGAAACAGCTTGGGGCGGCGGTGGGATCAGCGGGCTCCAGCCTGTGGGTCGAAATCGACAGGGATGCGGACGGAAGGGAAATCCTTGAGGGTCAGGGAAAAGAGCAAGCCGTAATCGGTTTCACCGCGGTTATCCCGGATGGTGGCTCCGACGGCCGCGACCCAGCTGGTCAAGTCACGATGGATGCTGTATTGCTGGGTTTCGAGGGTGCTGTCGTCCAGTTCATAGCGCTCGTAGGCGCTGACGCCCCAGTTTTCATTGATCCGGGCGTAAATGCGGAAGTCAACCAGACTGCTGTCCTCGAAGAAGGGATGATCCTGAAGCAAGCGATGCCCGAGGCTGAAGTCCAGGTAATCCGTGGGCATAAAGGTCATGCGGGTGTTGATCTCCGAGAACTCGAAATCATCCCCGAAAACAGGCAGTTGGGCTCCGATCTCGGCGCGCATCCAAGGAAGGGGATTCCATTCGATGTCCTGGTAGAGGTTGGAAATGTTGCGATCGTATTCCGGGTCCTCCACAAAGGTGTCGAAGTAGGTATTCGAGGACAACCAGTTCATGGTGGTGCCGTTGCGTTTGGTCTGAAGACGGTTGAAGACGCCGAGGCGCACGATGTTCCAGTCCTGCAGATTGTCGATGGCCGTGTAATTATTGACATCCAACGGGCGGGGACGGGTGGAAAGGGCGAGACGGTCAATTCCTCTGAACTGGGGGCCTTGGGGGTCCGCGCTCACAAAGGAGTAATTCATGTAAGGCTGGACCACATGACGCAGCCCATCGACTCCGAGGGAGGGGATGCTGACGTCATCATAAACCCGGGAAAATTTGGCGCTGGTATCGACCCCGAGGGCGGCAATGACGCGGCCACTGTCCTCAGGCGGGGCCGTGCCGCTGACCGAGGAATAGTTGGTATAGCCGACGCCGGCCCGGGGGGTGACGCTCAGCACTCCGCCGATGGTTTTGGGAAAGAGCACTTCATGATAGGTATGGAAGCGGTTGAATTCGGATTCCACGAGGCGGGCCCGCAGATCATCCAGAGTGGCATTGGTCAGGGCAGGATCAAGCGAGGCGGCAAGAAGTGGGTCGGAAAGCTTGTCGTCGAGATTCTTCACCCGTTCGCGCAGGCGGATTTCATCATCGGTGCCCAGTTGTTCCTGAAGAATGCCGAAACTGGTATTTCCGGAGTAGAAGAGCCCACTGTCGAAGATGGGCTGGCGGACCATGTCGAGGGCGACTTCGGGCAGGCGGGTATCGCTGGTGTAGAAATCATTGGCCCGGAAGCGGGCGGCGACACTGAGTTCACCCCGGTCGTGGTGCTTGATCAGACTGACGATGTTATCCGGTTGGGGATCGTCGCGGAATTCCCAAGGATAAAAATCCTCCAGAAAATAGTTGTCGCTCAGCTTATTGATGTCGAGATCAAGATAAACGGAGCTTTCTTCCGGCCCGGGCAGATAAACCCGGTGCTGGAGGTTGACGCGGTAACGGTTGGAGTCGATCCCGACCCGCTCCGCGGTGGAGGAGGTGCTGTTCTCATCAGGGCTGCTGTCGTTGACCCAGTAGAATTTGAATTTCCCGAAATTGGGCGTGTCGGCCGCTTTGGCGCGGCGGGAGTCGATATCAAACCCGGCACCGATGCCGCGGTCGGTATAGCCGTCGAGTTTGTATTTGATGATGCTGTGATCACCGATGGTGGTGCCGTATTGGTTGAGTAGAAAGGCCCCCAGATTGCTGCGGTAGCCGGGGGTGAAGGTATAGCCCATTTCCTCTTGAAGCGGCTGGGAAAGGTAGGGCAGATAAAAGACCGGGAGATCTCCGGCGTAGGCTTTGACGTTGTGGAAGACAATGCGCTCTTCCGGATAGATGGTCACTTTTTCGGAATCCAGGTAGAAACCCGGATCAGCGGCGTCTTCCGTGGTGAAGATGGCCTCTTCTGCTTCGATGAGATTGATCTCTTTGGATTTGGTGCGGAGGTGCTGGGCATTGAAGAAGAGGGGCTCTACACTGGAACGCATATCCGAGGCGTCCAGTTCGCCGCTCTCGGTGTTGTAGGTGGCGCGTTCCCCCCGATAGAGCAGGCCGTCCTTGTAGATGGAGACGTCTCCGGAGAATTTGAGGGCATTGGTTTCAGAAATGAATTCGGCCTTGTTGGCGTAAGCCTCCATGGTGTCGGATTTCAGTCTGAAATTGCCTTCCAGCGACACTCCAGTGCCTCCGGGAAGGACATCCATGCGGGAAGAGTCGATCTGCAGTCCGCCCAGGCCTTCCAGCTTGTCACGCAGCACATCGAATTGGGCGATGGAGCCAGAAGTGGTGAGTGCCAGCGAGAAAAGGGCGAGAGGAAGAATCTTCATGAGTGATCAGAAAAAGGAACAGGCCGGAACGCACCCTCCACAATGCCTTGATTAAACCAAGTGGCAGCAAAAATTCAATCCCAGGAAGATAATAAATTTCCGGCTGGAACGGGGACGCGGGCAGGACGGCGGGGCGTTGAAAAGTCCACCAAGCAGAAAAAACGGCGGCCTCCCCACGAGGGAGGCCGCCGAATGATTGAGCAGGGGTGTTCCTGATCCCGTAAAAGCAGGATTAGGGGCCGACCGTTCCCTGGGTGATACGGAGCCGGATGAATTGTGGACTTCCAGGAACGATTGGCAAGGTAACCTTCCGGGTATCGATGGCCCCATCACTAGACACCACAGTGGAGGTGGTCGCCGTCCATGATGCCAGCGGGACCAGGGTATTGGATACCTGAGGGGTAATGGTGTAGCCAATGGTGCTGGAATCGGTCTGGTAGGTGTAGATCAGGTTGTTGCCAACCACCTGCTGGCTGGGAGCCAGCGAAGGTTCGAAGACGCGCGGATCGCCTCCCATGCCGTATTCCAACAGGTTGGGGACCCCATCGAAGTCTGGATCGGCCCGGTCTCCTGAAATCAGGGGATTGAGGAGTTCCTCGGGGGTGAAATACAACGATTTGAACTCTTCGTATGTCAGAGTATCCCGGATCGTCAACGGGATCTGGGCCCGGGTGGTGCCGAAGATACTGGTAGCCTTGACTTCCACCAGCCACGATCCTTTGGGAAGCGGGGTGAAAGGCAGCCACAGTGGTCCGTCCGGAGTGGGGTCGAAAAGCCAGTCGCTTGAACCAATCAGAATTGGATCTGTGGCAGGGTAAGGCGCCGAAGTCAGCACTCCAGTCGTCCGGTCAAAGCGCAGATGAACGGGGGACAGTTTCGGAACGGGAGCAGGCTCATTGGGATACAAGTCAACGTATTGCTGGGCGGTGGTGGGGCCGATGATCAAATCGTTGTTGCCTGTCAGGGTGCTGATGACACGAATTTGATAGTCATAGATCGGTGCCCGGGCAAAGCCCTCGGGACTGGCGGTGAGGTCGGTCGATGCCTTTACCTTGGCCTGAAACGGCTTGCCGGTTTTGCCGATCATCCTTGAGCTGACGATGACCGGGGGTTCATTCGTGGACGGGGTTTTGGTGCCGTGATACATGACCTCGATGTACTTGACCCGCGCAGCGTCCTCCCCGGCAGAGCTGGGATTCGGCACGGGACAGAAGACCCGGTCCTCGGGCAGGGTGGCCGTGGCACTGTTCGCTCCGGTGGTTCCTTTGTTGGTGTTGTCCCAGACGGTGAGCGTCCAAGCGCCGCCAGAGGTGGACGATCCGGGGACCAGGGGTTTGTTCTGGGTCGAAGTACCCCAATGCCGGACGGTCGTGAAATCATAATATTCCCCGTCCCTGACATCGTTGTCACTATCGGTGTGCGCGAGTCCCGTGCGGGGATCGATCAGTTGGCCGACGTTCGCGTTGTAGTCATCGCGGTGCGGAACCATCAGATAGCTCTCCACATCGGTGTCTGACTGACCCGATTTTGGGGAGGTGAGGATAATTCCAAGGTCGCCGCGGCGGCCGTGGGCGATCCGCAGCCTGACCACTACCTGTTCGACACGCAGATCCGGGTCGGGGCCATCAATGATGAAATTCCGGACGTTTTTCGCCCCGTTGGGAACGGACGCCGTAGCCGCGGTGTTGTCCGGAATCAACTGGTTGGAGGCGGACTTCTTGGAGAGGCCCTTGACTTCGTTATAGTCGTAGGTGTTTTTGTTGGAAACCACCGACCCGAAGCGGGGTCCCAGATTCTGCCAGACCTTGGCCATGCGGACGGCATGGTCGGCGTCGATCACTCCGGCGCCGTAGTTGTGGCTCATGGGCATGCCCATATGGTTGTATTGCCATTCACCCATCATCGGATCCACCACCTTGGCACTGCGCATCATGATTTCCTGCACATCGCGCCAGCCGAGATCGGGATTGGCTTCCAGCATCAGAGCCACCACGCCGGTGGCGAGCGCGCAGGAGGCGGAAGTGCCGCTGAAGTTATTGTTGTAGCCGGCGCTTCCGGTGGCGGTGGTGGGCGTGTTCAGCGTGACGATCTGCTGGGTATTGCGGTAGCGGGCCGTGGGAGCGTCCCATTCATCAGGGGTCAGGGCATAGCCATAGGCATTGGCGCGCTGGGGGCCGGTGTCCGGGCGGATCGGAGGGATCACCAGCGGAAGCAGTTTCCCGGCGGCATCCTGAATGCGGCCGGGCATTTCTACACCGCCGGAAGGTGCCACCACGTGCAGGGAAGCTCCGGGCGGGGAATAGGCCACCCTCCGGCCGAGGTCGGAAACAGCCCCTACCGTGAGGGCGTAGATCGAATTTGAACTGCCGCTGTAGTTGGTGTTCCCATGGTTTTCGCCATCATTTCCTGCCGGGAAGATGAAGATAACCCCGCGGCCTGCCCTGCCTTCGTCCACCCCGAAGGCCATGGCCTTGCGGGCATACAAATCCATGGGAATCAAGTCCCGTCCATTGTTCGCAAAGCCCCACGGGTTGCAGGAAATGTCGAATTTCACGGCTCCCCGCCGCGAAGCCATGCTGAGCAGGAACGGATCGGTGGTGGTGGGTTGTGGCGCCACCCGGGCGCCGCCCCAGACCATCGCATCCGAGACGATGGCATCGTCGGCGAAAAGGCCAATCACCCGGTAGGCCGCCAACTTGGCATCGGGAGCCACCCCGGTAATTCCACCGGCGGCATTGTTCCGGGCGGCGAGGATCAGTCCGGCCACTGCGGTGCCGTGGTTTTGACCGATCGGAGGGGTGGGATCCAACCGCTTCTGGTCTACAGAAGTGGGGGACTGATCGCCATCCAGAAAGTTGCGGTCATCGTTGACGAGAATGTTCAGGCTATTGAGATCACGATGATTGAGCTGGACGCCATCATCGATAATTCCCACCTTGACGCCGGTGCCATCAATCAGCGAAGGGGAATCTCCGCCGGTGGTCAGATCCCACGCCGGGATGACATTGACGTCCACCGGATTTTCAAAGTAGGTGGGAAAAGCCCGTTCTCCGTTGGGCGGAGGGTCCGTGCGTGCTCCCGAGGACCGGACGTACTCGGAGTTTCCGAAAAGGAACGGATATATGTTATAGTCCGGGTCCACAAAAGAAGGGATATCCTTTTCCTTGTAGTTGGACCAGAAAACCCGTGTGATCTGATTGGAGATCGCGGTAGCCCCCGGAGGTGCTTCGGAAAGCCGGTTGAGATACCACTGGAAAGCTCTGGTCTCTCCGAGATCATAGATGAAGATGGTTGGATTTCGGATGGCTTTTTCCTCCGCGGTGTCGCGGCCGATCCGGGTGGAGTAGCCGTAATAAGCCCCGGTGTTCGGGTTGTTCGCGGGAGTGGTATTGTTGAAGAAAAAGGGATCCGTGGGGATGAAGGCCTGAATCCTTTTCTGGCCGAGCAGCAGGTTGGCCCGGTGCACGCCGGGCACTTTGGCGAGGGCTTCGGAGGCAGTGATGGCCTCTGCGGCGTCAGTGAACTCCAGAATATAATCCCCGGGGAGATAATCCACGGCTTTCATGCCCTTCGCTTGGATGGCGAGGCCGATGCTGGTGGGGTCAATCCCGTCCTCCAAGGTGACTCCGACCCGGTTCGTCACGATCCGCCGGTTCCGCTCCGTGGGTGGCTCGCCCTCCCGGTAGGCCACCAAGTCATACTTCCGGTGGCCCTCGCCCAGAGCTTTGGCTGCCTGCTGCAATTTACGCACGTGATCCTTGGCGGAAATATTGATGCGTTTGTCGACACCATTCCCTGATTCCTGCAACTCATCGGTCGCAATACGGTATTTCACGGGACGACCCTGCTCCCTGAATTCATAGCGCCCGTCGGCACGCAATTCAGGTTTGGTCAATGGCCGTGCCGCCAGGGCATGAACCGGAAAGAGGAGAGGGAGGAACAGCAGGAGGGGGGCCGGCTTCATAATGTCTTTGTAAATACAGAACATGCAGCGTAATGGAAATAGAAAATTGCAGAGGAAATAAAGAAATTTTATGAAAAATCGATGAGGGATTCACCGGGGGGAATGTGGTCCATCATCGGGGAACGATGCTGACGGGAATGGCGGCGTCGGGGGGGGCGGTGAAGGTCTCTTTGATGATCTCCAAAAAGCGCCCGGTGCTGGAGGTGGAACCGTGCAGGACGATGTCGTCACGCAGCAGGAGTTTGGGCAGTTTGCTGTTCCCGGAGGAAAGTTGATGCCAAGCCGCGATATTGGCGGCGATTTGGGAGGCGATCCAAGGGTCGTCTCCCTTCAGCGCGGCGGCAGGGACGAGGCGCTCAGCTGCAGCTTGGGCCGTGGTGGCATCCAGCGGAAGCGCGGCGGTCATCAGAAAATCATGAAACGCCGGGAAATGCTCTGGGGCCGCCTTCCAAAGGGCAAGGGAGAGTCGGGCAAGGGCACAGGCTCCGGGGTGATCCCGGACATTGACTGGTAAATGGGGATTGCAACTCCTGTCCAGCGGGGTGGGAAGCACCATCAGGGCGTAAGCTTCCGGTTCTTCCCGGAGCAGGGTTTTGAGATCGGTATATTGCGCCCGGCAGGAAGGGCAGGTGTAATCGGAAAAACAGGCCAGCACATGTTTGGCGTCCTGCGCCCCGAGGGAGGGCAGGTCCTGCCGGGCAAAAACCAAGGTTCCATTTAAAAAGGACACGGTCCCGGCCGCAGTCTCCTCTTTAGCCGGTGGAGTGGCCGCGGATTCCCCGGTGATGAGGTGGGTATCCGGGGCTTTCCCGAAGATTTGGCCCAGCACCAGCAGCGCCAAGCCAGCCACCCCGGCCTGGGCAGCGGCGGAACAGAGACCCAATTCTCCCTGGCGGGAGGCCCGCCAGGTGGAATGAAGCAGGAGGCCGCCCACGACGAACGCAGCCAGATGCAGGGCGGCGCACCAAGGGCACCACACTTTCACCACGGCCGCCATCAGTAGGCTGAACCAGACGCCTCCGGCCACCAGCAACATAGCACAGGCTGCCAGCAATTGGTCTGCGGTGCGCCCCAGCCATCGGCTCGCCGTGGGCAGAGTCAGCAACAGCACAGCCAGCCAGATGGTTCCCGCCAGCAGGGTCACTGGAATGGAGAACCAATTCGACCACCGGCTGTCGAGCAGGGTGGCGCAGCCCTCCGAGCCCCCGCAGCCTGCCAGGCTGATCCGGGGACCCAGCCATTTTTGCAGCGTCAGCCAAAACGAGGTGACCATGGCTGCAAAGGCCAGCACACGAACCAGCCAGAGCATTGGCAGTGCCATCGAAAAGACAGGCGGCATGGAGGTTGGTTGAGAATGGGGCCGCTTCCGTCAGCGCTGGATTTGGCTGGACGGATGCTGCGCCCGCGCGCCCACGGCGTCAATGGCAAGCGATCCCCTCCGGGCCTGATACCAAAAACCGGCCCGGGACGAATCCCGGACCGGTTCCAGAGGGAAACCCTGATTCATACCGGCTCAGGCCAGCACGTCGCGGTGGAAAGCCTTCCAGTCGTCCAGGTTGTTCAGGTTCACGGCGTCCTTGATGGCGCCGGTGTCCTCGATGTTGCTTTCCGCGAGGATCGCTTTGCGGGTGGCATCGTCATGGATGTAGCCGGCAATGGCCCCATTCAGCTTGCGCACCGCTTCGGCATCCAGTGCGCCGCCCTTCTGGCTGAGCACCCAGGCTTCGCATTCCGGATAGGTCGGCTTTTTGTCCTTGATGAAGGTCAGGAAGGCTTCCCGGTCGAGCCCGAGGCCCTCGAGGACCATGTTATCATAACCCTTGCCGCAGCCGGGATAGTCGTCATGGAGCCGGCCCACCGCTGCCAGGGAGGCTTTTTGCCAAAGACGGGGCAGGTGGAGCACACCGAGAGGACCGGCGATGCCGGAACTGATCATAGGGATGAGTTTCATGTTAAGAAGTAAGGTTGGGTTGGGTCACAGGCCAGTCCCGGAGGGCTGGAGGACCGCGGAATCTGTCGCAGTCCGCGCCGGGTGCAAGTTGTCGCATCGGAAGATTTTCCGGCAGAACCTTCATTTGGCGGGCTGCCCGCTCCACGTGCTTTTACTTGCGTCTCCCCGTGTTGGGGGCATCAGTCCGCCCGTTCCTGCCATGTCCGACCGAGTCGATATCCCCCGCAAAACCGTCTACCGGTTGTCCATTTACCAACGGTGCCTCCAGCGTCTGCGGGAAAATGGCATCGAGACGGTTTCCTCCGATGCCCTCTCCCGGGCCGCCGGGGTGAAGTCCCCGCAACTCCGCAAAGACCTCGCGTATTTCGGGAATTTCGGCACCCGCGGCCTCGGCTACAACGTGGAAATGCTTTCCGGCCGGATCAATCAGGTGCTCGGCACTACCCGCCTCCAGCCGGTGATCCTGATCGGTGTCGGTAATCTCGGGGCCGCTCTCCTTCACTACGGGGGATTTAATAAGGAGGGGTTCGAAATCACCGCCGCTTTCGACCAGGATCCGCAACGCGCCCGTAGTGTTCAGACCAAGGTGCCTATTTATCCCATGCCCGAAATGGATGCCTTCATCGCTGCTCAGAACGTGAAAATGGCCATTCTCGCCGTCCCCGCCGTCGGTGCTCAGCAAGTGGTCAATCAACTCATCGCCGCCGGCATCCAGGCCATTCTCAATTTTGCCCCCGTGGTCCTCGAAGTCCCGGAAGCCGTGGTGGTCAACAACGTGGACCTGGCGGTGGAGTTGGAAAATCTGAGCTACTTCATCCGGTAGTGGCCTGCGGGGAGCCAGTGCCGGCCCGCAGAATAAGTCTGATAGTTCTCATAGGTCCATGGATGACCGATTCCCTCCGGCAGCCATCCAAGGCACCAGCTTTCCCGATAGACACCCCCACGCCTCCCCGTCATACCATTTCCGCAGAGGGCCCTGCCCATGGAGCCCTCTCTCATCATTCATCCTTTCCATGAAAGCCCTCACCCTCACCGCCTACAAGGAATTCCAATTCGGCGAAGCCCCGTTGCCCGCCCTGGGTCCTGACGAAGTCCTGATCAAAGTCGCCGCCTGCGGCATCTGCGGCAGCGACGTCCACGGCATGGACGGCAGCACCGGCCGCCGCCTCCCCCCCATCATCATGGGCCACGAAGCCGCCGGCACCATCCACTCCGCCGGACCCGAAGCCGGTTCCTGGACGCCCGGCCAGCGCGTCACCTTCGATAGCACCCTCTACTGCGGGAAATGCCACTACTGTGCCGACGGCCTCGTCAATCTCTGCGAAGACCGCCGCGTCCTCGGCGTCTCTTGCCCCGATTACCGCCAGCACGGGGCCTTCGCCGAATACGTCGCCGTCCCCGCCCGCGTCGTCATTCCCATTCCGGACAATGTTACCTTCCAGCAGGCTTGTTTCGTCGAGCCCACCGCCGTCGCCCTCCACGCCGTGAACCGCGCCCAGGCCGGCCCCGGCCAGACCGGCCTCGTCATCGGAGCCGGCATCATCGGCCTCCTCACCATCCAAGCCCTCAAAGCCGCCGGTTGCACCAAAGTTTACGCCTCCGATCTCAGCGAAGCCCGCCTCGCCCTCGCCAAGGAACTCGGTGCCGACGAAGTCTTCCCCGCCAAAACCACCGCCAGCCTCAAGGACGAAATGCTCGCCCGCACCAACGGTCAGGGCGTCGATATCGCCATGGAAGCCGTCGGCATCACCGCCACTGTCACCGCTGCCATCGAAAGCGTCCGGAAAGGCGGCCACGTCGGCCTGATCGGCAACCTCGCGCAGAAAATCGAGTTCCCCCTGCAACTCGTCGTCACCCGCGAAATCACCCTGTTCGGCTCCTGCGCCTCCGCCGGCGAATACCCCCAGGCCCTCCAGGAAATCGCCGCCGGCCGCATCCGCGTCGAACCCCTCACCAGCGCCATCCGCCCCCTGTCGGAGGGAGCCGACTGGTTCCAACGCCTCTACGACGCCAAGGAAGACCTGATTAAAGTCATCCTGCAGCCGTGAGCCGCCGATGCATACCCAATCGCTATTCCGATTACCGAAGGATCTTATAGTCCGGGAATACAGGCCGGAGGACCTGAAAGCTTGCTCGAACATTTATGCGTCAAACATTGAGGATTTCCTCCCTCCGGCGCTGGAACTACTGATCGATCATTTGGAAGGCCCATTCTCCTATTATCTCGTCTTGGAAACCAATGGTGAAATAGTTGGCTGCGGCGGGCTGGACATGATGGCCGAGGCGAATCACGCGGCTTTTAATTTCGGAATGGTGCGACGTGATTGGCACGGCCAAGGTTTAGGGTCGCTTCTCACATTGACCCGATTGGCATTGATTGAAGCTGAGAATGACCCCGCTTATTTTGGTCTGGAAACCTCAATTCACACGGAACCATTTTACAGCCGGTTTGGTTTCGAGCGTTTGTCCATTCCGGAACAACGTTATGTTGGAGGAACGTATTTTGTATCGATGGGCTTGTGGCTTCCGATGAAGAGCCGCGACGAAATCAGAGCCGAACTCCATCAGAAACCTGTCCATTTTGATATCGAATTTCCTCCCTGAAATCCTACGACGCATTTTTCTTCCTGTCCTTCGCGCCCTTCTGTTCAAATTCTCCATCACCCAATGCTCAACCCCACCTTCGACCTCACCGGAAAAACCGCCTTTCTCACCGGAGCCAGCCGCGGCCTTGGCAAAGGCTTTGCCCTGACTCTGGCCCGCGCCGGTTGTGACCTCGCGATCACCGCGCGTTCCGTCGAGGATCTGGCTGAAACTGTTGCCGCCATTGAAGCCCTCGGCTTGGACAACAAGGTCCTGCCGCTCGCCCTCGACGTCCGCGATCACGACAGCATCCGCACCGCCACCGCGCAGGCCGCCGCACATTTCGGGAAAATCGACATCCTTGTCAACAACGCCGGCTGCAACCGCCGCAAGCCCGCGCTCGAAGTCACCTGGGACGATTGGAACACCGTCCTCGACACCAACCTGCGCGGAACCTTTTTCGTCGCCCAGGCCATCGCCCCTCACATGATTTCCGCTGGCCGGGGCCGCATCATCAATATCGGCTCCGTCACCTGCGTGGCGGGTTACGCTGGACTCGCGCCCTACGGAGCCAGCCGCGGCGGCGTGAAACAACTCACCATGTCCCTCGCCTCCGACTGGGGCCCGCACGGCATCACCGTCAACTGCCTTGCTCCCGGTTGGTTCAAGACCGCGCAAAACGCCGTTCTCTACGATAACGAAGAGTGGGTCGAATACCTCTGCGAACGCATCCCACTCGGTCGCCCCGGCCAGCCCGGCGACCTCGACGGCACCCTCCTCTTCCTCGCCTCCGACGCCTCAGCCTACGTCACCGGCCAAACCATCCTCGTTGACGGTGGCATCTCCGTCGGCCAGGTCACTGCTTTGCCCGCACCGAAACCATAATCACTTTCATGCCCTCGTCCCTCATCCACGACCTCTTCGACCTGACCGGCCAGGTCGCCGTCATCATCGGCGGCACCGGCGAACTCTGCGGGGCCATGGCTGAAGGCCTCGCCGGAGCCGGAGCCACCGTCGTCCTCGCCGGACGCAGTGAGGAAAAAGCCGCCGCCCGCCTCGCCAAAATCACCGCAGCCGGAGGGCAGGGGTGTTTCCTCCCGGTGGAAGCTTCCAGCCGCACCAGTCTCGAAACCCTGAAGCAGGAAACTCTCGCCAAATACGGCCGGATCGACATCCTCGTGAATGGCGCCGGAGCCAATTCCCCCACGCCCTTCCTCGAAATCACCGACGAGGAATTCGAGCGCCTTTTCAACATCAACACCACGGCCGTCTTCATGGCCTGCCAGATTTTTGGGGAGTATTTTGTGAAGGAGAACATCCCCGCCGCCATTATCAATGTCGGCAGCATGAGCGGGCTGATTCCCCTCAGCCGGGTCTTCACCTACAGCATGACCAAGGCCGCGGTGCACAACCTCAGCCGCAACCTCGCCCGCGAATGGGCCCCGCTGGGCATCCGGGTCAACACCCTCGTCCCCGGCTTCTTCCCCGCCGAGCAAAACCGCAAAGTCCTCAACCCCGAGCGCGTCGAAAACATCCTGCGCCATACTGCGGCCCAGCGTTTCGGCGAGGCCCACGAACTCATTGGGGCCACGCTCCTCCTCGCCTCCCGCAAGGCCGGCAGCTTCCTCAACGGCATCGAAATGGTGGTCGATGGCGGCTACTCTGCTATGACCATCTAGCCAAATTGGAACCAATCATGCGTTTTCCACTCCTTGCCTGTCTTCTGGCGCTTTGCATGGCTGCTCCGGCTTGCCGTTCCAACAGCCCCCAGTCTGCTCCCGGTTCCGCCCCAGCCGGGCTGACTTTCACCGGCCGGCGCCCGGATGGCCGGGAGATCGCCTTGAGCAACCGCACCAAGTGGTCCATCCAACCTGCCGGAGCCAGCGCCACCCTCCGCTGGCAGCCGGGTGAACCCGTCCAGTTGGGTGCGTCCGGTCAGCCGGTCTGGCCCGCCGCCATCACCAGCCGGGTCAGTGGAGCCACTGCTTTCGCCCGCCCCGCCGGCCGGTTCTGATTTCTGTCAGGGACATTGAGCCTGGTAGCCTGACGGTGTCGCAGACCAGTCGGGTGCCGGGCATTGGCTACAACTTCCCTGATTTCTGCAGCCCAGCCTGCCGGAATCCCGCACCCATTCCCCGCACCCGACCCGGCTGCGCCAGAGTCAGGCTACGGTTTTCCGCGCCATCCGATCTGTACCTCCCCACTTTCCTTCTCCCCAACCATCCCTGAATGTCCGTTGAAGCCGTGCCATCCGCGGTCCGTTTTCGAAGCCATGCCTCCCGTCACCAACATCGCTGCATACCAATTCGCCAACCTCACCGGTCTGAAGGAGTGGCGGCCCGAACTTCTTGACCTCTGCCGGACCGCCGGCCTCAAGGGGACCATCCTGCTCAGCCCCGAAGGCATCAATCTGTTCATGGCCGGCTCGCCTGAAGGTGTCGAAACGCTGCTGACCGCCCTGCGCCAACGCCCCGGCCTTGAAAGGCTCACCGCCAAATACAGCGAAAGTGCCCACCAGCCCTTCACCCGGCTGCTCGTCCGGCTCAAAAAGGAAATCATCGCCTTCGGGGTCCCAGGAATCGACCCCGCCCAACGCACCTCTCCCAAACTTACGCCCCACGAACTCAAACAGTGGCTCGACGAAGGCCGGCCGGTCACGCTGCTGGACACCCGCAATGACTACGAATTCAAGCTGGGCACCTTCCGGGGAGCCCTCACCATGGACCTCGATCATTTCCGGAATTTTCCCGCCGCAGTCGATGCCCTGCCGCCCGAACTCAAGGAACAGCCCATCGTCATGTTCTGCACCGGTGGCATCCGTTGTGAGAAGGCCGGTCCCTACATGGAACGCGAGGGCTTCAAATCCATCTATCAACTCGAAGGCGGCATCCTGAAGTATTTCGAGGAATGCGGCAGTGCCCACTATGATGGCGAATGTTTTGTTTTCGATCACCGCGTCGGGGTCGATCCCGCCCTCAGTGAAACCTCCAGTGCCATCTGTTACGTTTGTCAGGAACCGCTCACGGAGGAGGACCAGGTTTCGCCAAAATACAGGCAGGGCCAGTCCTGCCCGGCCTGCTGGCGGGCGCCGGAGGAACAGCGCGAGGCTGCTCTCGCGGCCCGTCAGGAAGCCCTTCAGCGCGTCACCTCGCCGCTCCCCGGCAGTGTCCCTTACGACAACAACCGCCCGCTGAAAGTCCCCGCGTCCTGCGAGGGTCTGACGGTCATGGAAACCCTCGCCGTCGTCCTGCCGCACCATCCGGCGGAATCGTGGGAGCCGGTCTTCGCCGCCGGCCGCATGCGGGACGATGACCACCGGCCGGTCCAGCCTGACGACTGTGTCCGGGGAGGGCAACGCCTCGTGCAGCTGGTCCCCGGCACCCTGGAGCCGGAGGTCGATGCCGGCATCCGTCTCCTCCATGAAGACGAAGCCATTATCGTCCTGCACAAACCGGCCCCGCTGCCCATGCACGCCGGAGGCCGCTTCAACCGCAACACCCTGGCGTGGTTTCTGGCTGCCGCGTGGCATCCACAAAAACCGCGCCCGGCCCACCGGCTGGATGCCAACACCACCGGAGTGGTGGTGGTCAGCCGCACCCGGCATTTTGCCTCCCTGCTCCAGCCGCAGTTTGAGCGCGGCGAAGTCGAAAAACACTATTTGGTCAGGGTCCAGGGGCATCCTCCTGCCGACGGATTTGTCTGTGAAGCGGCCATCAGTGCGGAATGCGGCACCCTGGGCACCCGTGCGGTGGACGAGTCCCATGGGCTGCCGGCGGTTACCGGATTCACCGTGCTCCGTCGCGATCCCGACGGCACCGCCCTCCTCGAAGCCCGTCCCAAAACCGGCCGGACCAATCAGATCCGCATCCACCTGCAACATCTCGGTTGGCCGGTCTGTGGTGATCCGTTGTATCTGGCCGATGGCCAAACTGGACGCACGCCCACCGTTTCCATGGAGGATCCCCCACTCTGCCTGCACGCCTGGAAGATTGGCTTCCGGCATCCGCTGAGCGGGGCGTGGACCCACTTCGAAGCAGAGCCGCCCGCGTGGGTGGGCGACTGGAGTTGATTTGTCTCCTTGAGCACAGGGAGAGGCAGCGCATGGTCCGGGGTGGCTGTTCCCCGACGCATCCTGATTTTGTTCGCTCATCCGGCGCTTGGGAAATCGCGTATCAACCGGAGGTTGTTGACCGTGGCCGGGACAGTGGAGGGCGTGACCATCCACGATCTGTACGAGGAATACCCTGACTTCATGATCGACGTGAAGCGGGAACAGGACCTGCTGCGAAGGCACGATGTGATCCTGTTCCAGCATCCTGAACGAATCCATGCAGGCCGATGCCGGAAACCTGATGCCACCATTGGACGAAGCGTGGGACACCCAAACCTTGGCAAGGGAGGTGCGCGGTGAGCACGCCTGACGGATTGTTGCGGCGTTGGAGCCGTCGTTTTGCCTGCGCGGGCCGGGGGCTTGTTGAGGTATTGCGGGACGAACCCAGCGGTCGCGTCCATGTGGTGGCCGTGCTGGTGGTGGGAGCCTTGGGGATCTGGCTGCACCTTCCCGCTCTGGAATGGGCGGTTCTGGCCTTGGCCGCGGGAGGGGTAGTGGCGGCAGAAGCCCTGAATACGGCTATCGAACGGCTTTCTGACCGGGTCAGCAAGGAAGAGGAGAATGCTATCCGGATCGTCAAGGACATGGCCGCCGGAGGAGTGCTGGCGGCGACGGTAGGGGCCGTCCTGGTGGGCTTGGTGGTGCTGGGGCCCCGGCTGTGGGTGATAATCCTTGGCTGAATGGGCGGCTGACTCCGTGCGGCTGCCGTGATCCCAAAAGGGTTGGGCAAGGACAGGGGGGATCCAGTCGGCGGTCCTATCAGGCGGAGGATGGGACCGTTCCTGGTTTGCTTTCTGCCGGGAACGCCCCAGAATAAGCCATGCCTGACCCCAAGGACCCTTTATCGGCCGATGCGGAAAACAATACGCCCGAAGCGCCGCCTTCGCGCCCGGGGCCGCTGCAGGACCGGGAGCGGATGGACGTGGGCTGCCTGTTCCTGATGGTAGTCAGCTTTGTGGGGATCTTCGCCCTTCCGGCCATTTTTCTGCTGGGGGGAGCCCCGGCGATTCTTCCCCTGCTGACGCTGCTGCTGGTGGCTCTGGTGACGCCTTTTATCAATCCCACAGACCGGATGTCCGACAAGGCGCGATGGATTGGGCGGGTGGTGACTTTTCTGGTGCTCAGCCTGCTGGTGGTGATCGCATGGTACATGATCTTCATGCGGGACTTGCCGATCCTGCGGGAATAGCGAGGCTCCGGCCGTCCCGGTGATGGGAGGTGGAGACCATTCCGGATTGGGGGCCACAAGGCCTCCTGAAGGTAAATTATCTCAAATATGAGAGCTTTGCAGGGTGGTCGGAACACAGAACCGATCAGAAAACGGTCCGGGCGGCTGATTTTGTGGCAATTCAGCTTTACCGGTCTGGAGCCGACCGCTATTCAGAGCGGATGGAAACAAGACAATTTCTGAAATGCGGGGTCGCGGGATTGGCGCTGGCGATGCTGGGACCGGTGGGTTGCCGGAAATCGGAATCCGGGGCGGCTGCCCCGGAAGGCATCAAGGCCGGAAAATTTCTCATCCTGGGCACGCGCACCGACAATGCGGACTTCACCGTCGCCAAACAGAACGCGGAAAACACCCTGCAACTCTACCCGGATCTGGCTGGCATGGTGGGCATCTACGGTTACAACGGGCCCAAGTCGGTGGAGGCCCTGCGGGAGGCTCAGAAAAATGGGCGCGACGTCCTCGGCAAGGTCAAGATTTTTGGTTTCGATGGTTTGGAGGAGTCGCTTCAGGCCATTGAGGCCGGGCACATTGAGGGCACGGTGGTGCAGCAACCGTTCGAGTTTGGCTATCAATCCATGAAGGTGCTGAAAGCCCTGTCCGAAGGCCAGCCGGCTCCGGGCAAGGATGGGCTTTTTGATATCCCGGTGCAGGTGGTGACCAAGGAAAATGTGGCCGCCTACCGGACGGAAGTGCAGGCCCGGCTGGAATCCGCCAAGACCGTCCCGGTGCGTGCCGCCGGACCGGTCGTCAAATTTGCCTTCATTCCGAATAACCAAAGCTCCTTCTGGGAGGAAGCCCGGGCGGGTTGCCTCAAAGCCGAGGCCGAACTCGGGATCGCAGTCGATTTCCAGATGCCTGCCCTCCAGGAGGCGGCCGAACAAAACCGGCTCATCGAAAGCCTGCTGCAGAAGGGCGAAATCAAAGGCATGGCCATTTCGGTCATCTCGCCGGAAAGCCAGGGGGAACTCCTTGCCAAGGTCGCGGAAAAAATGCCGTTGGTGACACACGACAGCGACGCCCCTGCCAGCGCCCGCAAGGTTTATCTTGGCACCAACAACTATGAGGCCGGCCGTGCGCTGGGCAAATTGATCAAAACCAAACTCCCCGAAGGCGGCCAGCTGATGGTCTTTGTCGGCAGCGTGGATGCCCGGAATGCGGTAGACCGTCAGCGCGGACTTGTCGATGAGTTGGGCGCCCCATGAGGCTTGGGAAAGCGGGCCATGGATGGCAGGTTTCAGAAGGATCAAATCAATCAGAAGCTCGGGAAACATGCCCCCCATCACTGCCCCGGAGCCAATTCTCGAGGCCATCAATCTCTCCAAACGCTTTCCCGGTGTGCAGGCGCTCGCCGGAGTGAGTGCCCGGTTTCATGCGGGCGAAGTGGTGGCCGTGATGGGGGAAAACGGGGCCGGTAAAAGCACTCTGATGAAAGCGCTGGCCGGGGTGCATCCGCCGGATGCAGGGGAAATCCGTTGGGAGGGGAAACCAGTCAGGATTTCCAGGGTGGCGCAGGCCGAGACCCTCGGGATTGCCTTTATCCATCAGGAACTGAATCTCTGTGAAAACCTGACCGTGGCGGAGAATGTCTTTCTGGGACGCGAACCCTGCCGGGCAGGGTGGTGGCTGGACCGGCAGACCATGCGGAAACGGGCCGCAGAGTTATTGGCCCGGGTGGGGTTGAAGGTGAGTCCCGAGGCAGTGGTGGAATCTTTGTCCATCGGCCAGCGGCAAATGGTGGAGATCGCGCGCGCGCTGGCCCGTGAAGCCAGACTGGTCATTATGGACGAACCCACCAGCAGCCTCACGGCTTCGGAAACGGCGCGTCTGTTCGAAGTGGTGAGAGACCTGAAATCGAGGGGCCTCGGGGTGGTTTTCATCTCCCACCGTCTGGCGGAAGTCATGAGCGTGGCCGATCGCGTGGTGGTGCTGAAGGACGGCCGGAACAGCGGCGACCTGACTAAAAGCGAAATGTCGCCGGCGCGCATGGTGCAGTTGATGGTGGGGCGTGATCTGGACCCGTCGCGCCGCCGCCCGGAGGGAGTGCCGACTGGGGCGGTGCGGCTGGAGGCCGAGGCTCTGCGCACGCGGGCCTGGCCGGAGGAAACGGTTTCCTTTTCCGTCAGGGCTGGAGAAATTGTGGGCATGGCAGGCCTCGTCGGGGCAGGCCGGACGGAGCTTGCCCGGGTGGTGGCGGGAGTGGACCGGGCGTTGTCAGGCACGGTCCGGGTGGATGGGGTGGCCTTGCCGCCCGGACGGGTCGCGGCAGCGGTGCAGGCCGGGTTGGCGCTGGCTCCGGAGGATCGGAAGGAGCAGGGCATTTTCCTCGAAATGCCGATTCGGGAAAACATCGCCTTGCCCGGACTCGGTGGGATGCAGCGTCTGGGATTTGTGCGGTCAGGGGACGTGACCGCCCTGGCGGAACGCATGCGTGGCCTCCTCGGCATCCGGACCTCCGGCGTCGGGAAAATGGCCGGCCTGCTCTCCGGCGGCAACCAGCAGAAGGTCGTGCTGGCCAAGTGGCTTGCCCTGGACCCGCGGGTCTTTGTCCTCGACGAGCCTACCCGCGGGGTGGATGTGGGCGCGAAGGCCGAGATTTACCGGGTCATCGAAGACCTCGCCGCGGCCGGGGCCGCTGTGCTCATGATCTCCAGCGACCTTGAAGAGATCTTGCGGCTTTCCGACCGCGTTCTCGTGATGCATGAAGGCCGCCTCGCCGGGGAGGTGGGCCGCGCAGAATTGAGTGAGGAGACGGTGATGCAACTCGCCACAGGAACTTTACACGTATGATGACTTTGCTGACCCGACATTCCAAGACTCTGCTGATTTTTGCCCTGCTGGTGGCTCTGACTCTGGTTTGCGGGTGGCTGGAGCCCCGGTTCCTCTCGCGGGACAGTCTGGGAGCCGTGTTGAAGTATGCAGGATTGTTCGGGGTGATCGCTCTCGGGGTGAGTTTTGTGATTCTGACCGGAGGGATTGATCTGTCGATTGGTTCGTGGGTGGGGCTGTGTGCGGTGCTGTATCCAGTGCTGTTGAAGCAGGGACTGGGCGTGGGGGAGGCGGCTTTGGTAATTGCCGGCCTGTCCGTGCTGGCCGGGTTGCTGCACGGATTTCTGGTGACGAAGCTGAATCTGCAGGCTTTTCTCGTAACGTTATGCGGATTGTTCATCTACCGCGGGCTGGCGCGGGTGGCGGGAGGCGGGCGCGAGCAGATTCTGCCAGCCGACCAGGAGTGGCTGCGCGATGCGTTGGTGCTGGGCCGGCCGCTGGCGGGCCTGCCGGTGCCGGCGGTGTTTTTATTGATGATCGGACTGGCGGTGTTGGCGGCGGTTTTCCTGAACCTGACGGTGACTGGCCGGCGCCTGCTGGCGACCGGGCGGACTGAGCAGGCGGCCCGGTTCTGCGGAATCGGAACCGTCCGGCTGCGGGTGCTGTCCTATGTGCTCTGCTCGCTGCTGGCAGGATTGGCCGGGGTGCTGTTTTTGTTGGATGGCCGGTCCGCGCTGGGGTCTTCGTTCGGGAATTCCTATGAATTGTGGGCGATTGCAGGCGCGGTGCTGGGC
>CAIZWU010000202.1 GCA_903936775.1 uncultured bacterium
CTGAGGCGGCCGGAACTGGACCAGCTCACCTTTTCCGCTGCCACTTCCGTCGATCTGGAATCCGCCGACCCCGTGGTTTATACGCCCCGGAAGGCTCCCCTGACGGTCCAGGATTATATTGAGACCTGCGGTCTCTACCGTCAGGTCATCCAAAATCCCGGATCATCCATCCAGAACCCGCCACGCATTGCGCTCACCCCGCCGTCCATGACCGGCGCCCCGGAGGTCAGGGAATTCCGGGTTCCGGAGGATTTCCTTTCTTCCCGCGAGAATGAACCGCCCTATCCCGAAGGAAACGCCGCTGCCGCCAGACTGGCCCGGAGTTTTGGGATCCGCCTAGTGGGGGACGAGAGTGCCACATTTTCCTCGAATCCTCCCACCGTCACGGTTTGCGCCGTGCCTGGAAAACTGGATCAACTATCCCTGCGGATGGAGCAGGCTTTCGGAAACATCGCCCAGCAGATTTTTGTATCGACCAAATATCTCAAACTTCCCCGGACCCTGCTCCCCGCTGGTTTTGATGAGGAAAGCGGGATGATCCTGCGGGATGACGATCTGCAGCGTTTTTTGGATTTGGTCGCCAAGGATCATCCGGCGGCCATCGTGGCCGCGCCCAGCGTCATTGTCAGAGCAGGCCAACGGGCGAAACTTGAGGTGCTCAGGGAAGTGGTTTACCAACAAACCGAAACGGCGAACATCGGCATGAGCCAAGGCATCCTGCCGGTGCTTTGCGGGGAATTGATCCGGGTGGAGGGCTTGGTGGAACTGGGCGTGCTTGACGGATTGGAAATGCCAGGGGAATTCAAGGCCCTGGGGCTGTCGAACCAGGGGGGAGCAGTGGTTCCGGAGTATTTCAAAACGGAGTACGAGCTATGGCTGCCCGACCGTTCGACCGGATTGTTTGTGGTGGATTCCCCGCAGGCGGAGGGGTTCGTCACCCTCGTCTGTCTGACCCCTACCATAGTTGATGCGGCAGGAGAGCCTTTGAAGAAAACTCCCTCCAATGATGTCCCGGCAGGCATCCCGGTGGCGGGAAAACCAGGTTTCCTGCTGAGTCCCTTTGCCAGGGATCGGGAAGGGATCGATGTTACCCGGATTCCCAGCCGCACCCACGTGAAATGCCCCTACACCGGCAAAATGCTGCGGGTGCCGTGATGGGGGGCATGGAAAGTCAGCGCTTAAGGCCGAGTCCAAGGGCACGCTGATGCCGGAGAGCGATGCCGCACGATGCTTTTCCAAAAGGTCGCTTCGCTGAGTGGCTGGACCTCGCCGCTCTCCATATCCGCTTCACGCTTCAGGGCTTCTTCCAAGGCCTCATCCGGAGTGGCGGCAGCGGGGAGGCTTCGAAGCAGTTCTCCCGCCAACTTCAGGTGGGAACGCTGCGGAAGCTTCAGGGCGAGTGCTTGAATTTCAGAGGCGGCGGACACTCCATTTATCGCATGAATTGTGGAGGGGGCAAAGAGGGGTTTTGCAATGGCTTGCCGGTGTTGCCTTTACCCTTTCACCCGTTCCATCTTCGCACCGAGCATGGCCAGTTTGTGGTCGATGTGCTCGTAACCGCGGTCGATGTGATAGAGGCGGTTGACCTCGGTGGCGCCTTCGGCCATCAGGCCGGCGAGGACGAGGGCAGCGGAGGCGCGGAGGTCGCTGGCCATGACGGGGGCGGCGCTCAGTTGGTCCACCCCTTTGATGATGGCGGTGGCACCTTCGAGGGTGATCTGGGCACCCATGCGGGCCAGTTCGGGGACGTGCATGAAACGCTGAGGGAAAATGGTTTCCGTGATCACACTGAGGCCGGGCACGGTGGCGAAGAGGGCGGTGAACTGGGCCTGCATATCCGTGGGGAAACCGGGATAAGGTTCGGTGCGGATCTCGGCTCCGACGGGTCGTTCGGCGCGGGCGATGGTGATTTCATCGCCGTCGATGGTGATGGGATAACCACATTTTTCGAGGACACTGATGAAGCCGGTCATGTGCTCCGGCTGGGCGCGTTTCAGGGTGACGCGTTTGCCGGCGATGGCTCCGGCGACAAGGAAAGTGCCGGCTTCGATGCGGTCGGCGATGACGCTGTGTTCCGCGCCGCCCAGTTCCTTCACACCTTCGACCACAATGGTCCGGGTGCCCGCGCCTTCGATCTTGGCTCCCATTTTGGTGAGGAAATCGGCGAGGTCCACCACTTCGGGTTCGGCGGCGGCGCCTTCGATGACGGTGGTGCCGGGGGTGAGGACGGCGGCCATCAGGAGATTGTCAGTACCCAGCACGGTGGGGCCGTGTTTGCCGCGCATGTTGATGGAGCGCCCGCCCATGCCGTCGGTGGCTTTGACGTGGATATTGCCGCCGGTGACTTTGACTTCGGCGCCTAGTTGTTCCAGCCCCTTGAGGTGGAGATCGACCGGGCGGTCGCCGATGATGCAGCCGCCGGGCAGGGAGACCATGGCTTCGCCGGTGCGGCCGAGCAGGGGGCCCATGACGCAGATGGAGGCCCGCATTTTCCTGACCAGATCGTAGGGCGCTTCGGAAATGATCTTGTCGGCCTCCACAATGACGGTGCCGCTGGCCCGCTCCACCTGGGCCCCGAGGCTGGAGAGGATTTGCGTCATGTAGTTGGTATCGCTCAGGTCCGGCACGCGCCGGATGGTGCACTTTTCCCGGGTGAGCAGGGTGGCGGCGAGGATGGGCAGGGAGGAGTTTTTGGATCCGCTGACGAAGACGGAACCTTCGAGGAGATGACCTCCGTGAACGATGAGTTTATCCATGAGTGGCGGGGCGGGAAAATGATCAGGGGGCAACCGCAAAAAGGAAGCGGTCGCGGCCCGAGTAGTCGGAGACACTGCGGGACCCCCGCAAGCCGAAATGCTCCATGACGGGGAGTAAATCGATGGATTGTCCCGCGCCAATCTCCAAGGCGATCAGGGCGCCGGGGGCTGCATGGGGTGCGAGATCGGCAAGGAAGCGGGCGATGATTTCCGTGCCCACGGGGCCACCATCCAAGGCCAGTACGGGATCGCGCTGCACTTCGGCCGCCAGGGTGGGGACTTCTTCGGCGGCGATGTAGGGCAGGTTGGCGACAATGAGGTCGAAGGGGCCGCCGGTGAGGTTTTGGAACAAATCGGTCAGGACGAAGGAGGCGCGGCCGGCGGGCAGGGCGGTTTTCCCGGCGTTCTCCCCGGCCAGGGCGAGGGCCTCAGGCGAGACATCCGCCAGCGTGGCGTGGGAGGCTGGAAATGCGTGGGCGAGGCTGAGGCCGATCACGCCGGAACCGGTCCCCATGTCGAGGATCCGGGCGGGCGGCGGGAGGTTTTCCTTTTTGTAATGGGCGAGGATTTTCTCAATCAGCTCTTCGGTCTCCGGCCGGGGGATCAGGGCGCGGGCATCACATTTGAACTCGCGGCCCATAAACTCGACGGTGCCGAGCAGGTGCTGAAGGGGTTCGCGTTTGGCCCGGCGGCGGGTGAGGTCGCGCAGGGGTTCCAAGATGGCTTCCTCGAGCGGTCGGTCGAACTGGAGGTAGAGCTGCATGCGTTTGCAGCCCATCACATGGGCCAGCATATATTCCATGTTCAGCCGCGCGGACTCCACGCCCGCTTTTTCAAGGTAGGGCGCGCCGCTCTGGATGGTCTGAAGCACTGTTTTCATGAGGGGCTCAGCCTATCCACGGGGCGGGCAGTGCAAGTGCTTTGACGGGCTGCTGACGGGCCACGGATGGCACGGATACGACGGATGGCACTGATGAGTTGAAAAAAGAGAGAGTTGTGGATGGCGTCGGAATCACCATTCTGACCAACGTGCCCACTCATCCTGCCCTTATTTGTGTTTATCCGTCGTATCCGTACCATCCGTGGCCCGTCAACCACCCGGCTCATTTCCCGAGGCTATCAATCAGCCCCTGCAGGCCGTCGCCGCCTTTGAGGGTGTCCTTGAGGAGTTCCTTGGCGGCGTCGGTCAGGCCGTCGGTGATGGCTTTTTCGAAGCTCCTGCTCAGGTTGACCTCGGGGCGTCCGATGTCTTCGTTGCTGGTGAAGGGAATGGTGAGGAGGCCTTTTTCGTTGATGAGTTTTTTCAGGACGGTTTCGCGGATGATGGGGCCGAGGCTTTCGCCTTTGGTTTTGAGGTAGGCTTCCACTCCGGCGATGGCTTCCTGACTGACTTTTTCGTTGGCGGCGAAGATGCCTTGGAATTCGTGGGACTGGTCGTCGGGATTGAAGGTGCTGCCTTGTTTGATTTTGATGCGGCAGGTGTCGAAGTTGAAGTTGGTGTCCTCTTCAAACACGAGCAGACCCTTGATCATGCGGGCTTTCACGGAAGTATCGCGCTCCAGCCGGCCGGAGACGGGGAAGGAGGTGAGGTCGAGACCGATCTGGTCCTTGAGTTTGCCCAGCTTGATGGCGAGTTTTTCCAGAGTGGGGATACGGTCGAGGTAGGAGCCGGCTTTGAAAGTGAGGTCCAGCGTGGTGCCATCCGCGGCGGCGGCCTGCTGGAGCGGCGGCAGGGTGCTGCGGACGCCGATGGTGATGTCCATCTGCTGGCGCTGGTCCTTGAGATCGGTCGAAGTGAGGTGCAGGGAGGACTCCACCACGCTGGGCAGGGCTCCGGGGGTGGGCGGCGGCGGGGGCGTGCCGGGCAGGGCGCTGGCGTAGCTTAGATTGGTCAGGCTGAGGTTGAGGTCGCTTATCTCGATGAGCTGCTTTTTCTTTTCGTTGCGCACGCTGAGTTTGGCGCGCTGCAGTTTGGCCAGGGTGAGGGCGGCGGCGAAGGGTTTGTCAGGCTCGGGTTCCACCGCCGGAGCGGGGGGCGCATTGGGATCTTTGGGTGGCTCCGGGGGTTTGCCGATCAGAGTCGCGAGGGTATTTTCGCCATTCTTTTTGCGGATGGTGGCGGCTTCGACGCCGGTGAGGATCAGGCTGCCGATACGGACCTCGCGGGAGAGCAGGGCAGGCAGGTTGATATCCGAGGTGAGGCTGGGAATGACGAGGACGGTTTCGACCTTTTTCGGCGGCTTGCGGTCCTTGAGCGGTTTGTCGTTTTCGGCATCGCGGGGAAGGAGGCGGAGGCCCGTGACTTCCAAGGTGGCGGGGAAGGCAAAAAGGTTGACCTTGGCACTGGTGATTTCGGCCCGGCAGTTGAGGGATTTTTCCAACTGTTTCACCAGCGCGGCGGGCTCGGTTTGTTTGCCGACCCACCAGTGAGCCCCGACGGCGGCTCCGGCGACGAGGAGCAGGAGCAAGGCGAGCGCGGCGAGGATCTTGCGGCGGTGTTTTTTCATGAGGGCTGGCGCGGGTGAGGGAACGGGCGGGACAGGAAAGATTTACAACGGAAACCGAACGGGCACCACTGAACTTATCAAGGGGGCGGCTCCGGCTTGCGGGCGGGGGCTTTCGTGACTACACGGAGAGCTTATGCTGGAGGTGAGCGATTTGAAGTTGGTGGTGGATCACGCGGCGGAGGCCGTGCCGGAGGCGGTGGGGCGTGCCTTGAAGCTGGCGGCGGGGGAATTGCTGGATTGGAAGATCTACCGGCGGGCGGTGGATGCGCGGCATGGGCGGGTGATGCTGAATTTCGTCGTGCATGTCAGCGTGGTGGACGAGGCCGCGGCGTTGGCCAATTTCGATAAATCGCTCTGCAAGGTGCATCCGCTGCCGGACCGGCGGTATCAGGAGCTGGCGGGCATCATCGTGCGGGACAAAGCTCCGGATTTGCGGCCGGTGGTGGTGGGGACCGGGCCTTGCGGGCTGTTTGCGGCGCTGCTGCTGGCGCGGCAGGGCTGGCGGCCGATTGTGCTGGAACGCGGCAAACCGGCTGGGCCGCGGGCGCGGGATGTCACGGCATTTTGGCGAAGGGGCGGGGAATTCAATCCGGAGAGCAATGTGCAATTCGGCGAAGGCGGCGCCGGGACGTTTTCGGACGGAAAACTCTACACCCAGATCCGCGACCGCGAGCACCGGGCGCGCTGGATCATGGAGGAAATGGTGAAAGCCGGGGCTCCGGAGGACATTCTGCTCAAGGCCCGGCCGCACATCGGCACGGACCGGCTGATCACGGTGGTGCGGCGGATTCGTCAGGAAATTGAATCGCTGGGCGGCGAAGTCAGGTTTGAGACCCTGCTGGAAACGGTGCGGCGCGATGCGTCAGGAAAGGTGACCGGCGTGACCCTGCGCGGCGGCGAGGAGATCGATACCGACCGCGTAGTCCTGGCGGTGGGGCACTCCGCCCGGGAAACGTTCGTGATGCTGCATGAAGCCGGGGTCAGCATGGAGGCGAAGCCGCTCTCGATCGGCGTGCGGGTGGAACATCCGCAGCAGGTGATCGATGCTACGCAGTATGGGAAATGGGCGGGCGACGCGCGGCTGGGCACGGCGCCTTACAAATTTGTGCATCACGGCAAGGATGGGCGCACCGCCTACAGCTTTTGCATGTGTCCCGGCGGACTGGTGGTGGCGGCCAGCAGCGAGGCGGGTGGTCTGGTGACGAATGGGATGAGCAGTTATGCGCGGGCCGAGGCCAATGCGAATGCTGGGTTCATGGTGGATGTCAGCCCGGCGGATTACGGCGGCCACGGGCCGCTGGCAGGGATCGATTTCCAACGCCACTGGGAGCAGCGCGGGTTCGAGGCCGGCGGGGGCGGTTATTTTGCGCCGGTGCAGATGATCGGGGATTTCCTGGCCAACCGCGCCAGCAAGGAACTCGGCAGCGTGAAGCCCAGCTACACTCCCGGCGTGACCCCCGGCGACCTGCGGGCCTGCCTGCCGGATTTTGTGGTGAAAACCCTGCGCGAAGCCATTCCGGCGATTGACCGGACCTTGCGCGGTTTTGCCATGAAGGACGCGCTGCTGATCGGCGTGGAAACCCGGAGCAGTTCGCCCCTGCGCATCACCCGGGACCCGGCGACTTGTCAGAGCATCAATACGCCTGGGCTCTATCCGGCCGGGGAAGGCGCCGGGTATGCGGGCAGGATTATTTCTGCCGCAGTGGATGGGATGCGGGTGGCGGAGGCGATTTTGAAGGAGTGAACTTCATCCCGCATCTGCATCAATCCCGCATTCTATACTGCAAATCAGAGCACCCGAAGTGCCAGTTCTCCAAAACTGAAGAGAGCAACCACGCAGACGGCGAGGGCAAGCCAACGCGACCAATCCCGAGTCTTCCAAAAATAGACTGCCACCGCAACAAATTGGAATGAGGCGTAAGGAGCGAGCGACCAGAAGAGCCCCTTATAATTCGGGGAAGACGCCTGGGATCCGAAAGCCGTCAAGTATCCGCTACACCCTATTACAACCAAGCTGGCGACGCGGAAGAAGCTTTGAAATCGATTGGATGTGAAGGTGAGCGGAGGCATGCTACTAAAAAGCTTTCACATCCTTCAACTCTGATAATGCAAAGCCGGCGGCAGTTCGGAGACGATGATCCGCTTCACGCCGTCACGCAGGTTGTCCACGTTGAAGTTCACCAGCAGGCCGGTTTCGACGCCGGTGAGGCGGAGGACGTTTTTCATGTGCTGCTTGGTGGCCTCGCC